>NC_012028.1:0-300000 GCF_000022205.1 Halorubrum lacusprofundi ATCC 49239 | reverse complement strand
GACACCCAGCAGATCCGTTCCCTTTGCCGCCCAGTCACGACTCGATCCGGTTCCGAGTTCTTCACCCGCAAACACGACCAGCGGCGTGTCGTTCTCGCGATACCGACGGCTGGCTTCGAAGACCGTCGTCTGGTCGTCGGTGGGGTGATGGATCGTGTAGCCGCCTTCGACGCCGTCGAGCATCTCGTTCTCGATGCGGACGTTCGCGAACGTCCCACGCATCATCACCTCGTGGTTCCCGCGCCGGGCGCCGTAGGTGTTGAACTCGTGGGGTTCCACGCCCTGTTCGGCGAGCCACTCACCGGCGGGTTGCTCACGGCTGAACGGGCCGGCCGGGCTGATGTGGTCGGTCGTGACCGTATCACCGAGCAGCATCAGCGTGCGGGCGTCGTCGATATCTGTGACACCGGGCTCTTCCAGCGGGAAGTCCTTGAAGAAGGGCGGCTCGCGGATGTACGTCGAAGAGTCGTCCCACTCGTAGACCTCACCGGTCGGCGCATCGAGTGCCGTCCAGCGTTCGTCTCCCTCGAACACGGAGGCGTACTTCTCTTCGAACATCGAGGAATCGACACTGTCGTGAACCGCCGCGTGGATCTCGTCGGCGTCGGGCCAGATGTCCGCGAGATAGACCGGATCGCCGTCGGCATCCGTTCCGAGCGGGTCGTGTTCGAGGTCGATGTCCATCCGCCCGGCGAGGCCATAGGCGACGACGAGCGGCGGGCTGGCGAGGTAGTTCGCACGAATCTTCGGGTGGATGCGAGCCTCGAAGTTGCGGTTCCCCGAAAGGACGCTCGTGGTCCAGAGATCCTCGGCGTCGATCGCACGTTCGATCGGCTCGGGAAGCGGGCCGGCGTTCCCGATACAGGTCGTACAGCCGTAGCCGACGACGTTGTAGCCGAGGTCTTCGAGGTACGGGAGAAGCCCCGACGCTTCGAGATATTCGGTGACGACGCGGCTTCCGGGCGCGAGACTCGTCTTGACGTACGCGGGGACGTCGAGCCCGCGCTCGACAGCGTTACGAGCGAGGAGGCCCGCCGCGATCATCACGGACGGATTCGACGTGTTCGTACAACTGGTGATGGCGCTGACGACGACACTGCCGTGCCCGATTTCGGTTGTCTCGCCGTCGCCGGGCTCCGCCGGGCTGCCAGAGGGACTTCGTCCCTCGCTGTTCACGTCGACTGCGACTCGTTTGTCGAGGTCGCCGACATCCGGTTCCGGAAGATCGGGATCAGGTCGGTCGTCGGAAGCGCTGCTCTCGCCGAGCCATCGGGTGATCGCTTCCTCGTCGATATCGTCGAGTTCCTCCTCGAATTCGCCGTGGACCAGTCCCCTGAAGTGCGTCTTCATGTCGCCCATCGCGACGCGATCCTGGGGCTTCTTCGGACCGGCGAGGCTGGGAGTGATCGTCGAGAGGTCGAACTCTACCGTTTCAGAGTATTCGGGATTCTGTTCGCCGAATAGCCCCTGTGCGTCGAAATATTCTCGAACGAGTTCGATGTGCTCTTCGTCGCGTCCCGTGAGTTCGAGGTAGTCGAGCGTCGCCTCGTCCACGCCGAACATCGAGATGGTCGAGCCCTGTTCGGGCGCCATGTTCGCGATGGTCGCCCGATCCGGAACAGTCAGGTTCGACACGCCGGGACCGAAGAATTCGACAAACCGGTCGACGACGCCGACCTCTCGAAGCTGTTCGGTGACGTGAAGCACGAGGTCAGTTGCGGTCGCGCCCTCGGGGAGTTCTCCAGTAAGGCGGACGCCGACGACTTCGGGAAGCTTCATCGTGATGGGCTGGCCGAGCATCGCGGCTTCGGCCTCAATACCCCCGACCCCCCAGCCGACGACGCCGATGCCGCCGATCATCGGCGTGTGGCTGTCCGTCCCCACGAGGGTGTCGGGGAGGAGCCACTGTTCGCCGTCACGCTCGCGGGCGTGGACGACCTGTCCGAGGTATTCGAGATTCACCTGGTGAACGATACCCGTTCCCGGCGGGACGACACGGAAATCGTCGAACGCCTGTTGAGCCCATTTGAGCGCACGGTATCGCTCGCCGTTGCGCTCGTACTCCAGTTTGACGTTCTTCTCGTAGGCGTCCGCGGAGCCGAAGTAGTCGACCTGCACGCTGTGGTCGATCACGAGGTCACACGGTACATCTGGTTCGACGATGGCGGGATCCTTGCCTTTTCGGTCGGCCGCAGACCGGAGCGCTGCGAGGTCGACGACCGCGGGGACACCGGTGAGATC
Source organism: Halorubrum lacusprofundi ATCC 49239 (assembly GCF_000022205.1). Classification (NCBI taxonomy): domain Archaea; kingdom Methanobacteriati; phylum Methanobacteriota; class Halobacteria; order Halobacteriales; family Haloferacaceae; genus Halorubrum; species Halorubrum lacusprofundi. Next base: position 297,759 of record NC_012028.1, on the reverse strand, counting down.
CTGGAGAACGACCCGCGACGGTGTGAACGGGAGTTCGACATCCGGAACGTCAGGTTGCCACGACGCGACGTTTCGAACGTCTTCGACGGTTATCGTCTCCCCGTCGACGTTGCGGAGAACGGACTCGAGGAGAACGCGGATACTGACGGGGAGCTGGTCGAGTTCACAGAGACCCTCCTCTTCGAGGACTGTGAGGTTGGCCATCTGGTAGGATGTGCCGTCGAACTCGAATTCGCGGATTGCGTCGAATGGAGACGGTTCGTTCATACCTTGTCCTACGGTGACGTGGCTCTTGAATTGTCCCCCCCATGGACGGGGTGACGGTGTGGAAGGTCACTTCGTCGGCTGGGGTGAGATGTCGGTGTACACGATTCGGTTGGTAAACTGATTCTGCTACGAACTCGCCCCTAGCGGCTTCGATTTCTCAGGTGCCGCTGATTCGATGCGGTCCTTGAAGAAGACGAGTTCCCTGTTCGTATGGTCGTAGAGCTTTGCCTTTCCACCGAGAGCGGTCGTGAACACCCATTTCAGCGCCCGTCCCCGTCGGTTGTTCGGGAAGTCCATCCAGACGGCGTGTGACATCCGAGTCCCGTCTTCAGTCTCTTCGAGTCGAATGGTCCCTCCTTCGGGAATCCGAACGGTGACGAGTCCTCGAAGGAGCGGATAGTACGCCGTCCCCGCCCAGACCGCCACCTGATGGTCGATATACTGGAATCGGCCATGCAGGTCGGCGTACATCCCGGCAACCTCTTCGGCCTGGTGGAACGTTGCGCCTTCTCGGGGACGGTTATCGGGCGTGTCGTATTCGAGCCCATAGTGTTCCTCGGGGTTCGACGCCGTCCAATGGACGGGGTCTGTTACGTACTCCCATATATCCTCGGACGATGCGTCGATGACGATTTCGGCTTTATCTGTGACGTACATGGATTGGGTCCCCGATTTATGATGCGAAGGCGTTGTACAGCCACGCGAAGGCGTACATCAAGACGAAGCTAATCACCGCTGCCTCGACCATGCCCGCCACTGTCCCGACGATGGTCGGTTCGAAGAACAGGTGCCACTGCTCCATCGCTTCGACTGCGCCCTCGTAGACACCGATCGTTCCGAACACACCGAGAAGGAGCATCGCGACGGCAGAGACGACTGCTGCTGTGCCCGCCAGTGCCAACGAATTTCGACGCCTTCTAGCGACACAGACATCGTATCGCCCCGCAAGGGCAAGCAGGCCGATGAACTAGAAGGGCCTCGTACGGTGACGTGCAATGTCACTTGCCGAAACAGTCTCCAAGATCGATCATCTGAGCGAGGAAGAGCGCGAATGCATCGAGATCTGCAATGAAGCCGCTGGGGTCTGTGAGTGGTGCGCCGACGAGTGTCTCGGCGACGAGGAGATGGAAGAGTGTGCTCGGCTCTGTCGCGACGTCGCGGACATCGCGTCGCTGCATGCCCGATTCATGGCTCGCAACTCCAACTACAGCAAGCAATTGGCCGAAGCCTGCGCCGGCGCCTGCGAGGAGTGTGCCGAAGAATGTGAGCGTCACGATGCCGAGCACTGCCAGGTCTGTGCCGAGGTCCTCACGGAATGCGCCGAGAGCTGTCGCAACATGATGAGCGCCTGACCGACGTCCGAATAGCGCACGAATCAGCACCGTTGCGACGCTGTTTTTTGGCTACAACCGCTGTGTCGAGGGGTACCGAAACCGCCGTACGAAGACGGCTGAACGCGGTTAGAGTTCCGGAATCGCCGTGAACAGGAGGACGAACGCGTTCACGGTCAGTAGCGCCAGCACGACCCACTGGAAGATGCGCTCGGGGATGTGGTCGAAGATGTATACACCGATCCAGGCACCGAGGAACACCATCGGCACGGCGACGGCAGCCTCGATCATCAGCGGCGTCGTCACGGCTCCCGTGTAGGTGAGACTCCCGAGGCGGTACAGCATGAGCGTCCCGAAGAAGGCAGTGAACGTGGCCTTCATCTCCTTGTCGGTCCAGAATCCGCTCGCCGACATGAAGGCCCCGTAGACGATCATCGGCGGGCCGGGAACGGCGACGGCGCCGCCGAGAATCCCCGCGAGCAGCCCGGCCGTCGCGCCAATTATCTTCCCCGGTCGGTAGTCCTTCTCCTCGATCCAGTCCGTGACGACATCGAGTTGCTGGGTCGCGCCGACGACGATGACCGCTAACACGAGAACCGCCCCGATGGCGACGCGCATCTGTGCCGCGTCGAACCCACTGAACACGACGATGCCGAGCGGCATCCCGACGACGAGCCCACCGACAGGAACGATCCACTTCTCCCAGTCGAACGCGTCCCGGACGCTCCACCAGACGCGGGCGTTGGCCACCACCGCCGTTGCCGTGAAGATGATCGACGCGCTCGAGGGCGACCGAAACAGCGGCATTATGCCCATCGACACCTGCGCGAAGCCGAACCCGGCGATACCGTGAACGGCGGCCGCGGCGAGGATAACGACCGCAGACAGCCCCGTCGTTACCCAGTCGCTCGTCATCGATCGCGCCTCCGTTGCCACGGTAGAGTACGCATCTGGATGAACGATACTCCGGCTGCATCTTTTATTGTAATGCTCAACTCTGAAGCAGTAAGTGAATCATATATTATATTTACTATATAAATAATTAGTATCTGTTTACCCCCACAGAGAGGGTTCTCAATCCCCTGAAACGCCCGAAAATAAGGGGCAAAATAGCATTTATAAGTGATCCTGTTTGGCGGTGAATTCAAAAATCGACAGACGGCGCTGGTGTTAGTGACGTTACGCCGTTGAGCGGTGAAGCTGGGCGCTAGCAAAAGCCTCTTCTGTCTTGCGATTTCTGGGGGTAAACACATACAATAATTATAACCGGATATTCCGAACATTCGGTGTCTGTAACGACAGTCACATCACGATGAACGAGCATGAAACGGATATCGGCGAGTGGCGGTCCCTCGGCGGCGCCCCTGTCGGAGACGGTAACGATGACGCCGACGCCGTCTTCGCTCACGTCAGCGACCTCCACGGGCAGCTGACGCCGCGCTACCAGGTCTACTACGACAATCCGACGTCGACGCCGGACTTTAATTTCGGAGACGACGATCGCGTCGTCGAGCGCGGCGGCGGGATCCCCCTGCTCGCAGCGAAACTCGACGAACTCCGCGAGGACTACGACGTGTGTACGCTCATGAGCGGCGACACGTTCCACGGCTCCGCCGTGACCACCTACACCGATGGGCGAGCGATGCTCGATCCCGTCAACGACCACGTCGCGCCCGACATCTATGTCCCGGGGAACTGGGACTACTCGAACGAGGCCGCCGAGGACGGCAACTTCGTGGAGTTGATGGACGACCTCGACGCCCCGATTCTCGCGAACAACCTCTACGACTGGGAGACCGACGAGCGACTGTACGACGCGTACCGGATCCTCGACATCGGCGGACTCTCCGTGGGGGTCGTCGGGATGACGAACGTCTACGTCGATCGGATGGCACCCGCGTTCTCCGAGGGGAAGTACCGCTTCGGTAAACACCCCACACTCCTCGAGGAGTCCGCACAGGCCGCCCGCGAGGACGGCGCGGACGTCGTGGTCGCGGTCACCGAGATCGGCCTCCCGTGGATGGTCCAAGCCGCCAAGGACTGTGCGAGCGTGGACGTGATGTTCAGCGCGCACACCCACGAGTACACCTACGATCCGATCGTCGTCGAGGAGACCGAAACCGTGGTCGTCGAGTCCGGGATGGGTGAGGCGATCGGCCGTGTGGACCTCCGCGTTCGGGACGGGGAGATACAGTTCCGTCACCACCTCTACTGTCTGACCGAGGACGGCGAGCACACGCCGGAACCGGACGCCGATGCGGCGGAGACAGTCGAAGCCGTGCGTGCGCCCTTCTTCGAGGCCGATCCGGGATTCGAGCGAGGGGCTGGCACGCTCGACCGTCCGCTGGATGCGGTCGTCGGTCGGACGGAAGAACCGCTCTACCGGCAGTCCTTCCTTGAGAGCGCGTGGAACGCGCTGTTCAACGACGCACTCCGTGCACACTTCGGCACCGACCTCGCCGTCTCGCACGGGTTCCGGTACGGGACTGCCATCCCACCCGGCGACATCACGCTCGGCGAACTCTACACGTTCTTCCCGATGACGACGCCCGTCGCTCGTGGCGTCGCCTACGGCCAGCAACTCACGAACCACATGGAGGAGTTCCTCGGGGACAACTTCACACCGTACCCCTACGACCAGGAGGACGGCCGCGTCCGCAACTTCTCCTCGAACGTCGAGGTGACCCTCGATCCGACCGCGAAGCGTGGCCGCCGCCTCGTCGAACTGCGAATCGACGGCGAGCCGGTCGACCCGGAGGAGACGTACTCGGTGGCGACGTTCCGCCGACCCGGTGATCCCGAACGCGACCTCGGAAACTGCGGGTTCCCGTTCCGGGACGTCGAGGTCGACGACGATACGATACCTGTCGACGTCATCGTCGAGTATCTCGAGGAACACTCGCCCGTCGACTACGAGGTGATGGGGCTAGTCGAGACCGCCGAGGATGGCGGCCGAGTCCAGAACACGCCCGCAGACGGGCCGTATCCGTTTATCCAGCCCGGCGTCGACTACGCGGCCGGCGAGGCGTACTGCGAGACGTCCATGATACCGCGCAGGAACACGTTTCCCGATGCAGGGCGTAATCGAACGCGCTAGGCGGCGACGCGAACGCGACAGATCCGACGAACGGCACACTCGATACGGCACAGGTGAGATACGATGGTCAACAACATCACTGCGGAACGACTAGCGGGGAAGATCGACGCCGACGAACAGTTCACGCTCATCGACGTGCGTCCCGAAGACAGCTTCGAGGCCTGGCACGTGCGCGACGCGGAGAACGTGTCGTATGACCCTGACGAGGGATTGAGCGAGGACCAACTGAACGAGGTGGACACACTGGTCGACGGCCGGCCCGTCGTCGCGATCTGCGGGAAGGGTCTGACGTCGACGCCGTTCGCGTTCGAGTTGGACGAGCACGGCTACGACGACATCTCGGTCGTCACCGGCGGTATGGAGGAGTGGAGCAAACTCTACGAGGTCGTCCCCATCGAGACGTCCAGCGACGACCTCGTCGTTCGGCAGGTCCAGCGCCGAGCGAAGGGCTGTCTCGGCTACGTCGTCGGCTCGAAGGAGGTTGGAGAGGCCGTCGTGGTCGATGCCACCAGACAGACCGACCAGTTCAAAGTCGCTGCGCAGGACGCTGGCCTCTCCATAGCGCGCGTGCTCGATACGCACGTCCACGCCGACCACATCTCGGGCAGTCCGACCCTCGCCGACGAGGTTGGCGTGCCCTACCACCTCGGCGACGCAGCTCGCGAGCGCGGTGTCGAGTACGAATACGACCCGCTACCGGATGGCGACGTCATCGAAGTCGGCGACGTCGAGATCGAGGCGCTCCACACGCCCGGCCACACCTCGGAGATGATGAACTATCTCGTCGACGGCGAACTCCTGTTGACGGGCGATACGCTGTTCGTCGACTCCGTCGGGCGGACCGAACTCCAGTTCGGCGAGGACGACGCCTCGCGTGGAGCGGAACTGCTGTACGACTCGCTCCACGAGACGATCCTCAATCTCCCGGATGACACGACGATTCTACCAGGTCACCTCACCGTCACGAGCGACGGCCGCTACGAGAACGGTTCTCCGGGTGAACCCCTCGAAGCTCGGCTCGGGGATCTCCGCGACGAACTCGACTTCCTCGGGCTCGACCGCGAGGCGTTCGTCGAACGATTGACCGAGGATACCCCGGAGAAACCTCCAAACTACGAGACAGTTATCGCCATTAACACCGGCAAAGAGACCGTCGAAGACGAAAGTGAGGCGACGGAACTCGAACTGGGACCGAACAACTGTGCCGCATAGATCACAGCACCTGCTCTCCCGTCGCAACCTCCTCCAGCTGACGGGGGCGACCAGCCTCGGCGCGCTCGCGGGTTGTACCGGTCAGCTACCGGGCTCCGACGACGGTGCTAGGGGCCGTGAGGTGTCGCCCCGCGCGACAGTCACGGCCGAGCCGGATACATCAGTGAGCCTCACTGCGGCGTCCGGGTCGATTCGACCATCCCCCGACACGTCGACGACCAACTGGATGTACGAGGGACAGTTCCCGGGACCGGAGCTACGCGTTCAGGAGGGTGACGTACTCAGCGTCGAACTGACGAACGACCTCCAAGAGGAGACGACGATTCACTGGCACGGGGTTCCCGTCGCTAACCCGGTCGATGGGGTGCCGAACGTAACGCAGGACCCGGTCGCTTCCGGCGATACGTTCACGTACACGTTCCGTGCCGAACCCGCCGGGACGTACTTTTACCACAGTCACGTCGGACTCCAACTCGACCGTGGACTGCTCGGCCCACTGATCGTCGAAGAACGTGACCCACACGTCGAGTACGACCACGAGTACGTCGTCGTGGTCGACGATTACCTCCCCGGAGAGCCGGAACTCCCTTCGGACGGGGGAATGGGAGGTGGTGGAATGGGTGGGGGAGGCGGGATGATGGGAGATATTCGGCCGCCATACGAAGGGCTCCTGATCAACGGTCGACTCCCAGAGAATCCTCAGACGTTCGACGTAACGGAGGGTGAGCGGATTCGCTTCCGATTCGTGAACGCCGGCAGCGCGACAGTCTTCGGTGTCCGGATCGCCGGCCACGAAATGACGGTGACCCACGCCGATGGTCGACCTGTCGAACCCGTCGACGTGGACTCGTTCGTCTTCGGAGCCGGTGAGCGCTACGACGTCGTGGTTGAGGCGACGAATCCGGGCACGTGGGCCGTGCAAGCGGATGCGCTCGATGGAAACGAACCACCAGCGAGCGCTGTCGTCGAGTACGAGTCAGCGGGCGAGGGAAGCCCACAGCGCCCGTCACCGGCTAGTAACCAACTGCGGTATCGGGACTTGCGGGCGATCTCCTCGCTCGACGGGGTGAATGGAGATCCGGATCGAACGTTCGATCTGACGCTCTCCCGTGGCAGGGGACAGTCCTACACGTGGACGATCGACGGACAGGCCTATCCGGACGCCGACTCGCTCCAGATCCGGCCCGGAGAACACGTCCGGATTCGGATGACCAATCAGAGCCCAGTCGTTCACCCGATGCACCTTCACGGCCACTTCTTCCAAGTCGGCAACGCGATCAAAGACACGGTCATCGTCCCCGGACATAGAGGGCAGGTGACGATAGACTTCCACGCGGATAATCCCGGCCGGTGGTTGTTCCATTGTCACAATCTGTACCATCTCGACGCAGGGATGGCGCGTGTCGTGAGATACGTCGAGTGACCAGGTTGGAGACCCGATTTTAGATCGTTCACACTGCCGTTCGTGTGGTCGTGGTCCTGTCTGGGAGTAGGGTTGAGTGCCAACCCGGCGAATTCGAGCCGGATGAACGATTCTATTCTTGAAAAGCGTTTAGAGCACTCTATACACGTTCTCGAACGTTTAACTGTGTAGATTTACACCCCGGCGGCGGTATGATGAGCGGCGGTTGGGGCTCTCCGGCGGAGCGGTTGGTCTCTGGGGACTTCTCTGGATGGGGCTCCTCATCGCCGTCCCGCTCTACATCGTCTAGCGCTCCCCAACCGAGGATCCGGCGGGAACGATGAGCAGTCGCTGTCGGTTCTCCGCGAGCTCTACGCCCGCGGTGAGCTCTCGGACGACGAATTCGATCGACGGCGAGAACAGCTCAAACGTTCCGGATGACCGGGACAGGTGTTGTTCCAGCAGATGCATCACACTCCCAACGCCCGCCGTTGCGGCACCCAACTGTTAACTCCCTGGACGGAGTATGATATTTCATGGAATACACAATACAAACAGCAGTAACCGGCGAGTTCGACGACGTTGTCGACACGACGATCGCAGCGCTCAAAGACGAAGGATTCGGCGTCCTCTGTGACATCGATATCCAGGCGACGCTCAAAGAGAAACTCGGCGAGGAGTTCCGCCAGTACCGCATTCTCGGTGCATGCAATCCCCCGCTGGCATACGAGGGATTGACCGAGGAGATCGAACTCGGTGCACTCCTCCCGTGTAACGTCATCGTCTACGAGAATGACGACGGCGACATCGTGGTGAGTGCCGTCGACCCGGAGCAGTTGGTCGGCATCGCAGACAACGATGCGCTCGACTCCATCGCGACCGAGGTCAACGAGCGTTTCGAGCGTGTTCTCGCCAGTGTCGCTGACGAGTTTGAACCCGCGTCGGAGGTCTAAGTAACGATGGCTTCATCGAACCAACTCGACACCACGACCATCCTGCTCCTGATACTCGGAGCGATCATCTTGCTCCCGTTACTCACGATGGGGATGGGATTCGGCGGAATGATGGGCTACGGCGGGATGGTGGGCTACGGCGGGACCACCAGCGGGTGGTGGCCGTTCGTCGGGATGCTTTTCCCGCTCATCTTCCTCCTCATCCTCCTCGGCGGTGGCTACCTCGTCTTCCGGCGCATGAGCGAAACGCAGACGTCTCAGGATCCCGCGATGGAGGAACTCCGCACGGCGTACGCTCGCGGCGACCTCACTGACGAAGAGTTCGAAGCCCGCCGCGAGAGACTCGAACGGTCGGAGTAGACAACGAGTACATACCACGGTGCGGAGGCCCCAAGCCTGTGTACTCGACTTCGTTCATTAGGCTATTCCCAATCACCACTGTGTGAGCGTGCCTTCGAATCGAAGATGGGGCTCTATCAGCTAACGATTCTGAATAGAAATGCAGTTAAGTTACAAGACCGTAGATTACAATATGACCGGAGTAATCCTCTTCACTCAAGAGACGTGTGGGGCATGCGCAACACAGCGGGAAAAAATGACGGCCTTGAGGACAAGTATCCGGACGTGGAGTTCCGGGAGGTCGACATACAGACCGACCTCGAAACGTCCGAGGAATACGGCGTCCGGAAGACGCCGACGACACTCGTCTACGCGAACGGTAAACAGACCGCCGAGTTCATCGGTATCGTCGAGCGGAACGACCTCGAGTCAGCCATCGAGCGCGCGACCGAGCAGTCGTCTGGACTCGCCCAACGTCTCGTCGATGTCGTTCGAAAATAACGATCACCAGACCAATTCAAATCACATGACGAACTATAATCGACGTCAGTTCCTGGGAGTACTCGGTGCCGGCGCAGTCGCCAGCACAGGCCTCTCTCAGCCAGTGAGCGCACAGGAAACGCCCGTCGTGAAGATGGGCAACAACTACTTCGAACCGATTGGGCTCCACATCGAACCCGGCACGACCGTTCGCTTCGAGATAGCAGCCGGTACACACTCGGCAACGGCCTACGAGAACCGGATTCCGTCCGACGCCAGCGCATTCGATAGTGAGGTCATCTCGTCGGGAGGGTTCGAGTACACGTTCGAAAAACCGGGCACGTACGACTACTACTGCATCCCACACAAGTCGGTCGGGATGGTCGGTCGCATCGTCGTCGGCAGCCCTGGAGGTCCAGCAGAAGACAGTCCGATTCCGGACGGTGACGTGCCCGAGAGCGAAGCGATCATTGAACAGGGCGCGATAGCGTATGGATCTAGCACCGACGGTGACGGGTACTCCGATGGCGGAATGATGGGTCCAGGGATGGGGTCTGGCCCTGGAATGATGAACGGCCGGAACAGTGGCTGGGGTGGCGGGCTGCCGTTCGTCGGCGGGGCACTCGGAATGCTGGGGCTGGTCGGTGGACTCCTCTACTGGGCACTGGAGTGAGGTGACGCTCCTTCCCGGAGTGATGATTCCGCGATAGAAGCTCTCTAACGCCGTTACGCACGAGGCGAGATCGGCGAAGAGGAGTTCCAGCGACACCGTGAACGGTTGGCGGAGAATCAAGAGAGCTGAAGCCTCTCGAATGCTGTGCGTGTGGAGGCCCTCACGTTTGTTGATCACGAGCCAGTAGCCGATCTCGATACTGGACGATCCGTACCAAAACCAGGGGTTATTCCACGATTCACCCGGCAACCGGAAGTCGCCATTATTCTCGGCTTCAGCCGAGTGCCTGACGAATCGGCGTTCTCACGAGCGTAGCGAAATCGCTCCTACGACGCAGCCCACGAATACGTCTACGCTGCTGCTCACTTCGTCGTCAAGGAAGTCCACGATCACGACATCCCCGCATCCGAGGTCCGGCCAAAGGCACAGATCGTCGACGAGACGCAAGAAGACGCAGATTCACAAGAGAATCAGCCCTTCTCAGGAGGAGATCGTCCAGACGACTCGAAATCCACTTTCGATTGGCGAAAAGCACCACGAGTCGACGGTGATCCGACCCAAAACGAACATCCTCCAAAACTGTGTTTCTCACCAACGACTCGATAGTATCGTGAATGACGATTCATTTTGGCATTCAAAAGAACAGGAGAGGGTCTATTCTGAGCACCTCGTTCGATGCCGGCCATCCTCATAATATTCGAGAATCTGTGAATCAGTGATTCACTGATCGACGTCTTCCTTGGCTAGTTCGCGAATCTTCTCCTTCGTTTCCTCCTGGTGCTCGCCGAACGCCACCTCGAAAACCCCACGGTAGAAGTGCTTGTTTTTCTCCAGCGTGATGTCTTCGCGTTTGAGCTGCTTTTTCAGTCGAGTGAACGTGATCTCGACGTCTTCGCTTTGCTCCGGTTCGACGTATATCGTGGCTGAATCCCAATCCTCGCGGATGTTCAGCGGCTCGTCATCTGTCTCTCTTGCCTCACTGGTCGACGAATCACTATCGGTCGTGGAAGCGGTCCTCTGCTGATCTGATCGATCTTCGGTCGCCGCCGCAGTTTCACGATCCTTCGCTTCCGATTCCACGGACGTCTCCATGGTCTCCTCGTCTGCGACCGCGTCCTCCTCTTCCACCTCATCTGAAGGGTCCTCGAACCGTTCGTCCATTCCCCGGGGCATTCTTACGCCTCCACCTGCGCCTTGTCGAACGCCTGTTCCATCGTCTCTGCAACTTCCAGGAAGAGGTCACGCTCTACTTGCTGATCGTTCGCGTCTTCCCATTCGAAAATATCTTGTCCGTTGTCCCACGCACGCTGAATCGCTACTCGCATCGGGAGCTTGAAAATTGGTGCCATCGACGCGAAGGACTCGTCGAAGGCGTTGAGGAATTTTTTCGACTGGCCGTCGTCCCGGTACATGTTCGCCAGGAGTCCGACGATTGCAATCTCGATCTGTTGATTGTCCTCGATGGACTCCAACTGGTCCCACAGATCGTCAAGTGCATCCCGTGATGTTGCTTGGGTCTGTGCAGCCAGGAAGACGTTCTGAGCCGCGATGAACGCCGCATCTGTTAGGACTGAGAGGTCAGGGGGGCAGTCGACTACGATATAATCATAGTTGTATCCGTCGTCAACCATCTCTTCGAGGGCGAGCTTCAGCGAGAGTCGGGCACTCGCATCGTCCATCCAATCTCGAGCAAGGCCCATATCCTTGTGGCTGGGAATCAGGTCGAAGTTCAGATGGTCGTACTCGTCGGCTTCGATCATAATCTCTGAAAGACTAGTATCGTGCGTGCGGGGATTATCGACGAGTACGTCGAGCAGATTCTCGTCATCGGTGACTAATGTGTTGGGGAGTTCGTTCTTCGGGCTTGAAGGATCGTTGTCGTCGCCTGGACCAAGTCCAAGCCCTTTCGTCATGTCGGCTTGTGGGTCCATATCGATTGCAAGAACATCGTGGTTGCGAGTAGCCAGCGCCGCGGCACTGTTGATCGTCGCCGTTGTTTTTCCTGTCCCGCCTTTCTGGTTGCCGAAGGCGATCGTGGGGATGCCAGTCGATGGGGTGACGCCCCATCCACGAGGTGTCTCGGTCATGGTTCGATCATTGAATCAATGACTCATAAATCCACCTCAGACGTCCAATGCCGAACTAGAACTTCTAAAGTGCTGAATTCTGTGGTATCACCTCTAATACCACCATATTCTACTTCTCCTGGTTGAAAATCAGTAACTCATTGATTCATGGATTCACTGAATACAGGATTCCTCACAATGCCTGTAATCTTGGAGGATGATGTCTGATACTGACAGTCACTGAATCAGTGATTCAGTGCCTCCTGCAGTAGCAGATTCATTGATTCATTATCCCATGGACTCACTGAATCTTTGATTCAGCGCTTCCGGCATTCATTGACTCCACGACTCTCCACATAATATTGGATTCCAGGAATCAGAAACTCCTTGATTCTCTGATTCAAGTTTTCAGTGATTCATTGATTCAATGACTCTGTGATTCACTGCCCATCTATCTCACGCATTCGCCGGGATAACTGACTTGGATAAGACTACTTTGACGTTTAGTATACCCTCAACCCTCCTCGAAGGCGGCAGCTAGCTGGTCACGCATATACTCTCGACGGAGCTTCCGGGCCCGCGAATCTGAGAGGTAATTTTGCAATACGACGTCGGCACTCGCGCTTCCTTGTTCGGCCGCAATCTCGTCGAGGCTTCCGAGGACGACGTCGAGTGACGAGGAATAGGCGTCATACCAGAAGCGTCGCCCCATCTTTGGCGAGGGGGATACACCACCAATTTCGTCAGGCAGACCCGCTTGCTCAGCGAGTTGGGTAAAGCGATTCCAGACTGTCCACCGGGAAATCGGGCCGCCTGAGGCGTGTGGCGACGGAAACAGATAGCCATCCCACTCCTCGTGATCGGCGAACATTGCAATGCGGTCTTCGAGTACCTCTTTACCGTAGAGTAGCGACACCTCGCCGGGCCCATTCTTCCGCTCCTCGAACGTAATATACGGAACTTCGTCGGTAGAGATGTCAAGAACGAATTGGCGTACTCGTAGGCTGGCCACCTCATTCGGACGAAGACCCCATGCACACAGGGCGAGTACCAGGAGGCGGTTCTCCTGGTCGTCTGCCGCATTGTAGAGTGCGCGAACGTGCTCGGTGGCGAGACATGGTGTATCCGTATCGTCGTCATCGCCGTTCGACCAATCGAACTCGTCGTCGAGGCCGTCAGCGGGGTTCACCGCAGCCCACTTCCGACGCACTAAATGCGCATACCAGTTCGAGACCGCGAGATGAATCCGGCGTTTGGTTTGTCCACCGTCGAGATCCACATGCAGCCGGTCGAACGCCGCCCAACACGCATCAACTGCTTTGTAAGCTGGGACATCGCCCTCCCGGGCGACGGGTGTCACAAGGTCGTCGGTTCCATTCTCTTCACAGTAGGCGGCGACGTAGCGGTTCAATCGGTAGCGGAGGGTATCTATCGACGAGTCCGCGAGCCCCTTCCGCTTCCGCCGTGACGTGAGGAAGGACTCGAGTGCCTCGATAGTCCGTTCGTGGTCGGTCGCCCAGTCGTAACCCGATTCTACGGCCTCGGCCCCGAGATCCTCACGCCAAAACTCTGCGAAGGTCCTGTCGTGGTACTCCCGCAGGGCGTAGAGGAGCGGCCGGAAGCCATGGTCGCGGAGCCAGCTGTGTGTCGGTTTTTCTCGTTTTGGATCGAGCTCGTCTGTCTCCATCATCGGGGCGACAACAGCCCAGTACGCGTCGACGAGTTCTTCGAGATCGAGAAGAGTCCACGAGACGTCGTCGACGTCCTCCCAGTCTCGGTCACTCCCTGGTGTCGTTACGCCGCTCACAGTGCTATCCTCCCTGGTGTCCGCTGTTCGAGGCTAGGAATCAGCGATAGACGCCTCGCTGAGTCGGTTTCCAATTCTAAGCCCGGCATATTTGGCTGGTAGCGAGTTTCTCACAGATGCGATATAGGTTTTGGGGACACACAGACCGTTGGAGTCTGTGAGAACACCGAAAATAGATGCTGTAGTAGCCTGAACTTGTATGAATCCTATGTCGCTATACAAAGTCGGCAGAGGGTAACGGCGCTCAGCTTTTCTCGATCTCGAAGGCCCGGTCAAGGAGATCTGCGAGATCACGTAGATTCTCCGCAGCATATGATTCAACTCGCATCGCCACCCGTTCCGTTTCCTTCTGCTTCTTCCACAACGTCACCACAACATCGGAGTCTCCATCTGGGTCTGGCAGCGCGGCTGTTATCCATGCCGTCACGGTTGGCGACCCCTTAAACCACCTCTTACTGAGTTCATGCCACTCTGGATCACACTCTTCCGGTGACGGCCGGTCCTCCCCGAACGCTTTTCGCTCCAAATCATCGGCAAAGGATCTGAGTTTCAGAACGTCATTCGGAACAACCTGTACGGATAGCGATTCGCTCTCGCCCCATCCCTTTGCTTTCCCGAGTGAGAACGTTAGATGCCCATCTGGCGTTCTGGAAATTCGAGCGCTTCCTCGCCGCTTGATGCTTTTCTCCGCGATGGTAACCCACTCTCCCGATTTGTCGAACGACATCCAGTAGTCTGCAGGAATCGGGATTTCCATCTCCACTGTTGGATTCTTCTCTTGCCAGAGCCACCGCGTCACGTCGGGATACCCCTCCGTCTCGTACCGGTCGGGGAGAGCGTACGGCCACACCGAGAGGATGCCGGAGAGGTCAACATCGTGGGTAGAAAAGGCGTCTTCCTCGAGCCAGGCAACGCTGTACTCCCGATCAAGATAGTGCTCTACGACTGCTGCTTTGTCTTTTCCTTTATTCTGATACTGGGCTTCAACTGCAATTCCCTTTCCGTACGGACTACACGGCTCGGGAAATTCTAATAGCACGTCAGGAATGCGCCCCTCGAGGTTAGACTCGAGTTCAATTGTTGCCTCCGGGTAGTCGTTCTCCAGCCGGGCGTATGCAATCGCCTTCATCTTGTGATGCATCTCGGACTCTCCAGAACAACCACCGTCATTACTACCGGCTCCGCTGCCACCTCCCTTCCCGCCGCCCTTGTGACTGAAGTGCCGAGATACGAAAGTGCTCCCACGGTTGTAGGACCGTACTACTGACATTCCTTCACCGCAAGCTGGACACTCAACTGTCGTTCCGGCCGGTACCTGTGGAGGGAGCACCTCATCTTTATTTAGCAGTCCAAGATATGGCATCGAAATACTGAGTTAAAATCGGCTCCTGTTTCGCATAAATCCTACCAGGGGGGGAGTTGAGCGGAGCAAATAGCTCACTCTCGTTCCATAAATTGCTTTTCGCGAATCACTCGTTCGATGCCGACGTAGGGTTTGATGACTTCCGCAAACACCTGGGGATGGATGTCTGCTTTTTCAAATGATTCCTTGACTTGCCACCCCTTCGGACCCAGTTCGAAAACGGCGAGCTGCCCCTGCCACTTCAGAAGGAATGTTTCGATGCCAGATGTGGGAACCACGCCGAAAGCCAAGTCCCAAACCTCGTTCTCGTTAGCGTCGATATCGTCCCTGGTGGTGAAACGGGGGATCCAGATTTCCTCGATTGAGCTTTTCTTTTGAAACCCACGGAGATAAGAGATCTTCAGCGGTGTCGCCGGTAGGAAATCAACAGCCTTCGAGCTTTCTTCATCCATTTCCAACACTTATCTCTTGATCGGCGTCGACGGACGTGTTTCACATTCACTCGCCGTAAGATCCCTCGTGCTATCGAGCAGTCGGTGCACCTCGCCGTCGCTCTCCCAGACCGTTCCTCTGGCCTCACGCAGCACATACCACGTATCGACGTCCCATTCGATGTTGAGCCCATGTTTCTGCCAGACTTTGAGCTCGAACTCCTTACCGTTGAGATCAGCGACCAGATACCGTCCCTCTACACGATTCGACCGCGTCGGTTTCTTCTCTTTCACCTGAACCGCGATTGGAGACGGAAGCCGACTGTTCCCGGGGATGTCTTCCCAGGTGAGAATGGAATCCCTGTCACCATTCAATACGGGCGATGAATTCGATTCTTCTCTGGTATCGGGAGATGGATCGGACTCAGTCGTCTCGTTCGTCGACTCTTCTCTCGCATCAATCAGGGAGGTTGCTTCCGTCCACGATCCAAAGAAGTTGGCGTACATTCCCGCAGAGACTCGTCCGTGATGGTTCATCTCCGTCGTTTTCGGCAATTGTCCGAGTTCGTCACGAACACGCCGGAGTTCCTCAAGGAGTCGCTCTCGTTTGTCTATCCCCGCAGCTTCCAGCGCTTCATCCCACGAGCCGAATTCTTGGAGACAGTCATACGATTTGTACGCGCCGTCAGAATCCATCTCCGACGCGTACGGAACGAGGTTCTCACCGTCATCAAGACGCTGAATCTCGTTGATGAGTGCCTGCCGGGATGGTCCCGAATCTGGGGTGGGCGCCGTGGCGCTGTCGTCAGGCTGCCCGTGTGATTCGTCGGTCGAATCGTGGGCTTGCGATTCCTGTTCGGAATCTTCACCGCTGGCGAAGGTGGCGGCTTCGCGTGCTGCAGTTATCGTCCCAAACTCGTCGGCATACATTCCGGAGCTGTATCGACTGTGTTCGTCGATCTGAGTGGTTGACGGGATCTCTCCGATGTCAGCAGCAACACGTTTCAGTTCAGCGAGGAGCGACTCCCTTCGGTCGATCCCGGCAGCGCCCAGTGCATCGTTCCACGATCCGAACTCCCGATAATACTCGTGAGTCGAGTACGAGCCTTGATCGTCCATCTCAGGTGCCTTTGGAGCGCCACCGAGGTCCTCTGTCAAGGTCTGGAGCTCGTTGATGAGATCGTCCCGCGTGGGTCGTTGGCTATCACTTTTCGAAGACTGCTCAGTGGCCGCTGTCTCGGTCTCAGTACTCGATTTCTTCTCCCTCTCACTGCTATCGGCTCCCGACGCAAGAGCCTCCTCAAGTTTCGCATGGAGCTGTTTGGCTTCCACCACCGAGGAACTCGGCTTCTCATCTGAGGCGGACAGCACCGCCTCAAGCTTTGACTTCGCCTCACGGTACTGCTGCTGTGCCCGATCTTCCTCGCCGTTTATCGAGGCTGTCCGCGCATCACTGACGAGTCGCTGAGCCTCTGTGAGCGATTCCTCGAATCGTACCTGCCGGTCAGCTCTCTCGAGACAGGTGTTGGTGAACTCCACACCGGCTTCCGCCCTCGCTGTATCGAGATCGTACCGCTCGCCCCAGTCCACAGCGGATTGGAACCGCGTCTTGGCTGCGTCCAACACGGCGTCAACTGTAGTGAACCCGTTACTGGTCGCGACGACGTCGCAGCATTCGAGGAGCCGCTCGCCTGCGGCACACCGTTCCTCATACGCAGCGGTACGAATGTATCTCGCAGCAGCCTCAAGATCAGTATCGGTACCGTCGGGAATTTTGAGCGTCTGGTCGTTCGTCTGGATTCGGATTGCATGATGCTTCCAGAGGAGTTGGCCAGCCTGCTGAACGTCGACACTTGTGACGTCCTCGTGGCGGATCTGGATGGTTTGATTCGCTGGGTCATTCCCGACGACGCAGAGCGCCCGCGTGGGGGTAATTGCCGTAATAGCCCGATACCCGTTTAGTTCCGGCAGCTGCTGGCCGGTGTATTCCGGAGTCTGGCGTTTCGACGCCAGCAGGAAGATTACCCCTTCCCCATTCAGCAGGTACGTTTGGAGCGATCGCTGGTGCAGATAGCCTGTCGAGAAGAGGCCGCCATTGCCCGTGCTCGTCAGGAGGGTCTCGTCGAGGGATACTTCTGTGTCGGGATCGACTTGCAGCCGTCTCGAAATGGCTGTGGGCGGCTCTCCGACCCCCAGCACGTCAAACACACTGGAACTCCTTACCTGGACATCGGTGCCAGCGTCTTCCACGATCTCAGGCACCTGCAGATGTGACTCGTCTTCTGTCGATTCGGAACTGGGGGGCTCTGGTGAATCAGAGTCTTGCGACGGGGTTGTCTCTTCACGGGATTCGTCGTCTTCCGACGTCGACGATGGCGACTTCTGCTCGTGTGTATCGCTCTCTCCAGACGTGCTCTCATCAGCCGACTCACCGTCGCTCGATGTTCCCTCGTGGTTGGTGGCCGTCTCTCGTTGTGACTGTCGTGTCGAAGAGGCTTCCTCAGAGAGGGCGCTTAACGACGCCGTCAATAGTTCGTCTAACTCCGTCGGTCGCTCTCGGTAGAGCGGGAAGAGCCACCAGACGCGCTGGAGCCCTTCGACGGAGAGGGCTTCCGAGTCACGAAGTGCCTCCATCGCGGCTTCCCAGTCATCCTGCGCCACTCGTTCCCCTTCCAGCCATAACTCATCCAGCAGGATTTCCGTCGCTTCGACGGTCAGTTCATCAAGAAGCTGTTCCAGATTGACGTTCCCTTGGACAGTCTCCACCTCGAGGTCCTCAAGCAGATCGCGGGCCCACAGTTCGTGCCCACGCTGTTCGGCGCGCTCCAGCAGTTCGGCGTCGACGCCGGCCTCCTCGATGATCGGCTGCACTCCGATCGTCTCCCCCAGTTCCCGCACCCAGTTGAGCTCCTGTACGTACTCCTTCGAGTCCAGCCCCGCGAGGTAGTTCTCGTCGGGCATGGCGATGAAATGGTGGAAGTGGGGCCGCTGATCGCCGTGTTTGCGGAGGACGCGTCCCATCCGCTGAACGAGTTGCAGCTTCGTTTTAGTCCCCGCGACGTTGATGCCGACTTCAGCATCCGGGACGTCAATCCCCTCGTCTAGCATCTTAGGAGAGACAAGTACGCCATTCTCGCATTTCCCGAACTTGTTGATGTTTCGCTGGACTGTCTCGTTGTTCTTCTTGGAGGAGGTCTCAAGCTGGCTGTGTGCCCGATAGACATGATCGGACACCTCCCCGAGTTGGTCTGCGATTTCGTCAGCCGTGTCGATGTCCATCGCGAAGATGACGAGCTTGACAGGCTGGTCCGGATCCTCGAGGTAGTCCTTCGCCAGTTCGATTGCCTCTTCGATCTTGGGCTGTGATCGGTGGCGGATCCAGGTCCGCGAATGAATCGTCGCCTGGAGGTTCGACCATTCATCGGGTATCTCCTCGTCGTCAAAGACCATCGACGCCGCCTCGTGTGCGCGAATGAAGTCCCCGAGGTCTTCGAGTTCGGTAAACGGAACAGGAACCTGTCTGAGAATCCGCTTGGTTGCTGCCGACCGCCGAATGTGCTTGAATTGGTCGGAGATCGACTCTGTCGCCTCATCCCATTCTTCCCGTTCGTAGGGATCGAGCGGCGTCGGGTGTACCGTCCAGTCAAATTCAGGTATGATCCCGTCACGACGAGCGTCCTCAACCCCGTACGTGTGGACGACGTCACCCAACAGTTCAGTGAGCTGCTCTCGTTTCAGTTCACCGTCGTCGCCGATCGTCGCCGAAAGACCCATCGCAGCCCGATAATTGGGTCTGTCGATGGCGGCCCCGTACCCATCTAAGTTGGAGTAGTGGTGAACTTCGTCGTAGATGACGAGATCATACTGGTCGGCGAGATCACGATCGTATCGTGGTAGGAGGGACTGTGCAGTGTAGAACTCGACTTCCCCACCGCTAAAGGACACGCTCTCTGCCTGTTCACCCGTCTGTCCAGCAGGCATTGGGAGCCCGAGCTTCTCCTGTATCTCCTGCTCCCATTGCTTGAGGATCGCGTTCGAATGGGCGACGATCATGATTTTCGCGTCGTCGGTTCGCGGCTCGTGGTCGGGGTCTTCCGGAAGGACGCCGCAGCATTCGGCGATGGCGGCGATCCCAGCGACAGTTTTCCCCGTGGCGGTCGCCATCTCGAGTATCCCGTGTCGACCGTTGTCCAGCCATTCGTTGAGTCCCTCCTCCTGGTTATCCCACAGGGAGACCATCAGGACAGGCCGATGCAGGCGGGACATCGCCGCCTCTTTGCTCATGCTGCCCAGCGAATCGGCTTCGTCCAGGAGGGCTGTCAACAGGGCTGTATCTGACAGAGCTTCTTGCTGGGCGGCGGTCACGAACAGCTCCAACAGGTAGAGACCGCCACCACTGCCGATGTGGCTGACATCTAAGGCACTCGGATCGAAGCCAAGCTGTCGCAGTCGTTTGAGAAGGACCGTTTCTGCAGGCTTCGAAATCACTCCTGATCGCGCTGCCCGCTGCGCTGGAAGATTCTGATTTACGGATACAATGTCCTCCCGGAAACCGTGGAATCTGTCCCGATTTGCCTCGATCGGCTCCGTGTCGACGAGACCCTGAATACGGTCAGTAATGAAGTCCGCGAATAGGCCGCTGTAATAGTTCTCTAAGAATGTCCATTCGATCGGATCGACTGGCCCCTCATATCGGGGCATCGTGACTTTATTAGCGACCTCATCATCTAATCGGATGAGTTGCTCTATGGACGGTAGATCAGCGAGGACGTCGGACTGGTATTCGTCGAAAAAGTCGTAGTCGTAATCAACCAGTCCACCCATTCGTCTCACCTATTCTCTATCAGTCGTATTAATGTTTTCGTGGGGAACACGCCCTGTCGTCTCCCGGTACCCCGACCCATCACGACTTCCATCAGGGGCGGTAATCGACAGATCCCTCGTTCCGTTCTCACAACCGATTACGTAGTGACCTAGCATCAGTCGATCACATCGAGAATTCTCTACCCCCTCCAGTAGAGGTTGAATTTGCGTCTTCGATGCGTGGTCAATTCTCGAAATGACACGGACGGTGAGTTTCGGCGGTGAGGGGTCGCTGTCGGCGGCGGACTGCCGCCGACGCGACAGTGTCGCCACTCACGATTGCTGTCCCGAGCGGTGGACAGCTACCGGAAGAACCGGTCGTCGAGTGGTTGGTTCGCTGGAACAGACCTGCGCACACCAAGCGCTGTCCAGGCTGCCCGCAGCACCATCTCACAGAACTCCGTGAACGACCATCTCCAGAGGCGGCGCCCCCCGCGGCGGGGCGCCGCCACGTACCTCCAGTGAAGATACCGCCAGCTGTTCTGAAGCAATAGGCTCACTACAAACATCACCAGCCGCAGTCCAGCATCCTGAGAACTGGTGAACGCGAGGCTCTGCTTGGCTAATCGGTAGCTCGACTCGATGCCGAAGCGTTTGCTGTAGTGGTTTCGGGCATCTCGTGGCGTGTCGATGAACGGCGCGTCAGCGGCGTAGCCGTGACGCGCCACCCCGTGTTCGTCGCACCGTCCTTGCTGGTAAACACAGTCGATGAACACAGGAAACGTCACCTCGCCGGCGAGATCGTGTTCAATCTCGCGGCTCCAGCCGCTGTTGAGTTCGTCCTGAATCGTTTCGCCCCACTTGACAATCGGCATCACGTAGGCGTAGTTGTGCGCGTACAGCAGTTTGAGACCGGTGCTGTTGTAGAATCCGCGATCGAGGTAGACGGCCTTGACGCCGAGGTCAAGGCCGTCAAGCAGTTCAAGAAACTCAGCGAGGACATCGCTGGTGGTCTCGCCAGCGACTAACTGGCGAACCGCCAGCGTGTACCGCTTGTTTCGTACCCGCGCATAGAGCGTCGCATACGCGTGAAACGCCGTGGTTCCGCGTTTAGCCTGCGAGGAGTACAGCGCCTCTGTCTCGTCCTCGTCACCGTAGTAAGGATCCAGGTGGAGGTCGGCGACGACCTCCACCGGCCGATCCGGCAGTGTCTCAAGAGTATCTCGTTGCAGGAGTGTGTCCCCAACCGCCTCAACGGAGTCCAGCTCAAACTGGTCGGTGAGATGTCCACGGACGGTATTGGCGTGGGGCGAGTCGTCAGTTGTTTCGCAGACGTGGTTGATTGAGGTCCCGCCGGCGCTGGCGCCGGCGAGGACCTCGTACAACGTCTCTGTCGTGACCTCGACATTCTCGCCGAGGTCTATCGCAAGTTCCTCGTCGAGGCTGTTGACGACACAATTAAGCAGGTGCTCTTCCTCTATCTCGCTGTCTGCCTGGGTAGGCTTCACACCGCACCCAAGCAGACACTTACTCTAACCCGATGTGATCGACTGATACTATCATGACCACCAATACAATTGATCGACAACTCGTCTGGGTCGTCCTCGCAATCATCGCTGCCCTGATTATCGTTCCCCTGTTCGGCATGATGTGGGCCGGACCGATGATGGGTGGGATGTGGGGTACCGGAATGTGGGGTGCAGATGGCATGTCTGGATGGATGCTCATCATTGGCGTGGGGATGCAACTCCTCTTCGTCGCCGTCATTGCCGGGGCCGTCTACCTCGGCTATCGAGCGACACGCAAGGGGGATGACTCATCTGACCCTGCAGTCAAGGAGCTTCGGGCTGCCTACGCACGTGGCGACCTGAGCGACGAGGAGTACGAACGACGGCGGGACCGACTCGAAACCGAACCGTAAACCGATGATGTTAGCACCACTGGGACCAGCGGTTGCCGAGGCCCTCCGGATCGGGATCGGCTTCCTCTGGACAGCCGCCTGGGCGATCATCATGGGATTAGTGATCACCAGTCTCGTCCAAGTTTACGTCTCGAAAGAACGAATGGCTGCCGTGCTTGGCGATGCCGATATGGCCGGTGTCACGAAGGCCACGCTGTTCGGCGCTGCCAGCAGCGGCTGTAGCTTCGGTGCGGTCGCCATCGGGAAGGGGCTCTTCAAAAAGGGTGCCCACGTCGTGAACTTCCTCGCGTTCATGTTCGCGTCGACGAACCTCATCGTCGAACTCGGATTGATGATCCTGATCCTGTTGGGCTGGGAGTTCCTCGTTGCCGAGTTACTCGGTGGTCTCATCCTCATCGCAGTGATGGCAGTGATCGTCCAGTTGACGCTTCCAGAAACCCTCTTTGAGGAGGTTCGCACCGAACTGAATCAGCGAGATCACGACCACGGCGTGACCGAGGATCCGACCTGCGGAATGGAGGGGCGAGACGAGTATTCGCTCGTCACGGATGGTGGCGAGACGCTGAAATTCTGTTCGGAGGGTTGTATGGAGACCTATCAGCAGGAGGTGGCCAGCAGTGGGAGCTGGCGAGACGAACTCCTGTCGTGGGGTGGCTGGTACAAGGTCGGCAACCAGTATCGCAAGGAGTGGTCGATGCTCTACACGGACGTGATAGCGGGCTTTCTGATCTCTGGATTCGTCATCGTGTTCGTCCCACAGTGGGTCTGGAACACGCTGTTTTTGCAGGGCGACGGCATCCTTGTCAGCGCTGAGAACGCAGTCATGGGCGTGGCTATCGCTGTTATTAGCTTCGTCGGTAGCATGGGAAACGTCCCGTTCGCCGTTGCGCTCTGGGGTGGCGGTGTGAGCTTCGCCGGTGTGATCGCCTTCGTCTATGCCGACCTCATTACAGTCCCCGTGCTCAACGTCTACCGGAAGTACTACGGCTGGAGTGTGATGCTGTATATCCTCGGCGTGTTCTTCGTGACGATGGCATTCACGGGGTTTCTCATGGAACAGCTATTTAGTGTGTTAGGGATCGTCCCCGATCTCGCTGGTGGCATGACTGCGAGCGAGCAGACCTATTTCGAACTGAACTATACGTTCTACCTCAATCTGATCGCGTTCGCACTCTCAGGATTCCTTCTCTACGTGTACCGACGCGGTCTGGGAGCACCCGGTCAGTACCGGGATCCTGTCTGTGGAATGCGAACCGGCGAGGATGGTCCAACCGTCATCCACGATGGTGATACCTACCATTTCTGTTCGAAGGCGTGTCGACGAGCCTTCGAGGAGACACCCGAGGAGTTCGCTATGATCGATCCAACAGTCTCGGGCGCTCACGATCACCATTGATAAATCGGGCTCTGTTGAAATCCTTGAAGATTTACATGTTTGTCGTGTAATTCCATGAGATGAAGACCCTCCCGAAGTCGCAGATTCTCCGTTTTACTGAGAAGGCGATCCACCTAGCACGCCGAGCAGTCTCTCGATACTCCTCGAAGTTTTCTAAACACCGCTATACACTCCCGCAGCACGTTGTTCTACTGTGTCTCAAAGTTCGGAAGAACACGACCTATCGTGGTCTGCTTGACGAACTGATCGAGATGCCACGCATTCGTCAAGCTCTTGGATTAACTGAACTACCTACGCCATCAACGCTCTGTAAGGCGTTCAATCGGCTTGATATGGCTGTATGGCGTGTTGTATTGACTCTCTCAGCGACGCTACTTCCGACGAGTGGAATCGTTGGAGTTGATGCGTCAGGGTTCGACCGCAGTCACGCCTCAAAACATTACACGAAACGGGCTGAACTCACGATTCAGCAGCTCAAAGTGACGCTGTTGGTAGATACGAAAGTGAACGCAATTCTCGATCTGCACGTGACGACGACACGAAAACACGATAGTCAGATCGCTCCATCGTTGATCAAACGCAACCCCGAGACCATCGACATTCTGCTCGGTGACAAAGGCTACGACGACCAGAAGATCAGACGACTTGCCCGTCACCACGAGGTTCGGCCACTGATTAAGCATCGTGAGTTCACATCTCTCCACAAGGCATGGAACGCACGCTTAGACGCTGATCTCTACGGACAGAGAAGTCAATCAGAGACGGTCAACTCAACGCTCAAACGAAAGTACGGTGCCTTCGTTCGCTCCCGACAATGGTGGAAACAGTTCCGTGAACTCGTTCTTAGATGTCTTGTCCACAATATCGACCGAGCCCTCTAAGATCAGTACAGAGCAAAGGTCCCACAATCGTTATCTCATCAGGCATTAACCCATTATGTATGTCAAAAGTAATTTGGACACTTGCTGTAGCATATGGTCTCGTTGGACTCGGTCTATTCTACAGTTTAGCAGTAGATTCTAGTGAGCTATTTTTAGCCATGACTACCGTCATCTATGTTCTAATGCTTCCATTAGCATATCTAGTCTATAAAAAACGGGTTGTAAGTGAGTAATCGCTCAAGAAACAGCCAATTCCCACATCTACGTAGCAGCTGTGTCACTGCTAAAAGTGTTAGTTCAATAGGATTTCAACAAAGCCTATGTACCTTAAACTGGCTATTTTGGATTGGTATACTAGATAAATATTGATGAGTACTCATGTTTGAGGGATCATATCTTAGCGATTTCTTGTGAAAATAGGTCGTGAACATTCTGTGTCATTCGCAACTTAACACGTCTGGTTAGTGCCAGCGATTGCACTTCAGCGTTCCGTCGACGACGACCAGTCCGAGAATCGTCAACCCAACGCTCCCTCGAAAACACGTCTTGAATGTCGCAAGTGCGGTCGAACGACTGAACATCAGTTCCAGGAGTTCGAGCCGCTCCCAGATGACGAATGGTCTGGCCAGCCAATGTGGGAGTGCCGGGTGTGTCAGTCACCTCGTCACGGACCAGACCCCGAGTAGGATAATCGGTTGAACAACACCTTAACCAACACAGGATGCCTACACGAAGTCTGTTGGTTAAGGCTGGTGCAGGGCTTCAGCGGGAGACATCAGCGTACCTGCTTCGTTTTTCTGCGCCAGAAGTCGGCGGAGGCGTACATGATGGACCCGCGAGACACACCAGGATACCGACTGCATCGCGCACTCAGCAACCTCAACAGCATCGATATCGAGCAACTGGACTCTCCCGACCGAGAGCGAGTCGTTGAGGCCACGACGCTTCTGGAACAAGTAGGACTGCTCACTCGGCCAGGTACTTCGGAGAAAGCAAACACCAAGGCCGAATCCTGAGGAAAGGCTCGGTCGAACAGCACCGATTTAGCCTCTCTCTCAATCGGTTCTGTTGGAATCCTCTGACTTTGTCGACAGCATTATTTTCTCGGCTACAGCAGTAGTGACAGTGACCCTCCATACGAGACGCCGACTACTCGCGACCATCGGGGCCGCCAGTAGCGCCGCCCTCGCCGGCTGCTCAACCGAGCGGTTCGGCGGAGGCTGGCCCCGAACTACTGAGACGACAACTGACCCGATTCCCGGTGAGGAACGCGGCTGGGCGCAGTTCGGTCGCACACCCGGTCATGCGGGGTTCGCCCCCGAGGTCCGGGTTGATGATCCCGACCCGGTCTGGTCGGTCAACTTCGAGGGTGGCCTGACCTCCCCGGCCGTGGTCGAGGATCGAGTGTTCGTTCACGCCGGGCCAGCCCCGGAGTCGGGCGAAGCTGGCACAGTGCTCGCCCTCGACGGGGGCGGCGAAGAACGCTGGCGGCGGACGCTGCCGGGTGGAGGCGGCGGGTCATCTGGGTGTCCCCCGGTCGTCCACCGCGGCTCTGTGTACGTCGGCGGCCTAGATGGGGTGTACGCGCTCGACGCCCGCGACGGGAGTCCGCGGTGGAGTCGGGAAACTTCCGGATCGGTGAACGAGGCAGTCCTCGGCCGCGATGATCGGGTATTCGCCTCTACTGGTGAGACGCTGCTGGCGCTCGACACGCGCGGCCAAGAAGGCTGGACCTACACCACCGGCGACGACCGATTCTCGACGGCCGCCCCCGCGGCTGGCAGCGGCTACGTCCTCTACACGACACGGGTGCTTGGGAGCGTCGTCGCCATCCAGCCCGGCACTGTTGGGGACCCGCTGACGGAGTGGCGGTACGCACCCGGAGAGACCGACTTCGACACCCCAACCGTGGTCGATGGCGACGCATACATCCCTGGCGACCGGCTCCACGCGCTGTCGGCCGCGACCGGGGAGGTTCGCTGGACGGCCCCCGTACGATCGACAGCCGGCGTCTCGACCGACGGGGACCGGCTCTACCTCCCGATCGATGACGGGGCGCTGGTGGCGCTCGACACCGCGGATGGCACCGAGCGCTGGCGTGTCTCCCTTGCCTCCGAGGAGGGCGTCTTCCTCCGGACTCGCCCGCTCGTGACCGAACGGTCTGTCATCGTCACTACTGAGAAGCCGGGACTTGATGAGCCGGCGAACACGTTCGCCGTCGACCGCCGGAACGGGGAGGTCCGCTGGCAACGCGAACAACCCGGTAACATCGGCTACGACGCGGTCGCAGCGGGCGGACGGCTCTACGTTCCGGTCCTTTGGGACTTCACCCTCGACAGAGAGAGCGGCGGGACACTAGTGGCACTGGCCAACTGAGCCGGGTCTCGCAACAGCGAGTCCGTCAGCATCGCACACGAGCTTTGTCTGGATCGAAACGTCAGGAGAAATGGTGAGTCCGACGCGTTCACGGGATGGACGTGCCACGTTCGCTTCGCTGCTCTTCGACAGCAACGAGGAAAGCAAAGAGCTAGAGAGCGCTCGCAGTGCTGGAAGGAGTACAATATGTGGAAAGTACAAGTGTGACATTCCCGATACGAGCGCTCTATTCAGCACCGTCTCAACGGATTGTCATGGAAGGTCTATTTCAACAGAGCTTCGCAGTCGATTTTATTCCCCCCGAAGGGGTGCGGGGGTAGGAAAGTGCCCTCGAGGACTAACAATGGCAACACTCCAAGCAGCGACGGCGTCGACCGGCGCGACCGTAACCGATGCACAGGCAGTCCGCCAGCTCTGCGAAGCACATTGCTTCGGGACCCTGAATTGGGAAGTAGACGAAGAAGGAGAGCTCATCATCTGGGGCTACGACGCCTTCGAGATCTACGAAACTCGTGAGGATGGACTTCCAGACTACGAAGGTGGTCTCGTCACTCACGAATTCCTCCGAAAGCTGGCCAACTATCTCGAATCCGGTGAAGAACTCGACATCCAGACCGCGGGGTACACGAAGTGTCGGTTCCCGGTTCTGGCGAAGCGATACGTGGTTCGCGACGGCGAGGTCCTCTACGCGGACCTCAGCACCCTCAAAACGATAGAGGAGTAGCCGAAAATCAGTCTCCCCGCGAGATGCGAAGGTCCTGTTTTTCGAGGGCTGAATGACTGAGCCCTCAGGGCTTCGTGATTTAATGTCTGAACAACCATCGAACGATCCGTTTGAGGAGTGTGAGCTGAGCCCAGACGCGATTCTTGGCACTCACACCTTCGAAGACGTACTATTCACAGACGAGACGGAAACACCCGTGAATGTGTTGAACGGTGAGACGCCAGCACATTCGCAAGCAAGCGTCGACGAAGCTCGAGTCTTCGCCGCCGGAATCGACAGTGACACGCCGCACATCGCACTCCCGGCATCAGTCGAAGCGCAAATCGAAACAGCAAGCAAACCCTACACAGCTGCTGCCTTCTTCCACTTCAAGGCGACCGGGTCGCTCAAGCGACATCGTGCATACCACGCCGCCTATAACTCGGATACGTTCTCAGTTGAGTTCGAGGCCGACTACGAGAGCGGAGACCTGACGATCAGCGTCGAGGAGGAGGACTGCCAGTCGGAGATCGAGAACGTCTAGCCAGCATCGTCAGTACTATTTTTTGAGCGCCGGCGATGGGTGCCGGCGCATCACGTAGCGAGGCAGTGTGCAGTCGCGTGCGTCGGCAGACGAAGGTGAAAACCGATGCACATGGTCATTTACGCACTGGTAGAGGCATCGACACAGAACGACGCGTTGGCCACTGGGAAGACGGTGTTCGACCGACTAGTGGGAGCGGATCCACATTCATCCGCCGTGTTCGACTACTATGTGTCCTTCGACGAGGAGAACACGACGGTTGCGGGCAAGGCTCGATGGGGCGATTTACCGGCCGCATCCCCCGTTGACTCGGACGATGGACAGGACCTACTCGACCAAGGGTGGGAAGCGACGAAAGAAGAGTTCGAGCGCAATCTCGAACGGGTGAAGGAAGCCATCGACGAACTCTCCGACGAGGAAATCATGCGCGATGAGAACCTCTCTCGGCACGCGTTCCACCAGGTCGGTGCGTACGACGGGCCATCGGTGTTCCTGTACGATCAGCACGCGACCGGCATCCGCCATCGTGGACAGCTGGATCGACTCCTCGAAGAGAGTGAAGACCTCTGGATCGTCCCCGCCGACGTCCACTTCTAACCGATGCCCCGAATCACAAACTGGACACGGGAGAGTCGAACGCCGTCGCTCGCGTATCGAAACACCGAGACTGGAGCCCGAGCCGTTCTCCACCGTGGACCGGACTCCTACCGGTACAAGTGGCGAGCAGCAATCCTCGTCGACGGCTATCCGGTCTGGTCACGTGGCTTCGAGACGAAGCAGGCGACAGTCTTTCGGGACACTCTTCGAGACAGACCAACCCCCAAGTTGAGCTGCCCTGAGTGCCCGAATGACGACGTTCTCGTCGGTGAGAAGGCAGCTGACGGGGCGAACGTACAGCGCTGGTTCGACTGCCCCGGCTGTGGCTACGAAGCTCGTTCGAAGATCGTCTACGCTGCAGAACGCTGAAGCCACAAGACGTCCAGCGGTCGCGTTTTTCTGGGGCAGGAAGGGTGGCCCGAATCACACGGGCCAGATCCACAAATGAGCCTGGACGTCATCGACCGCCACAGCGAAGCACTGTTCGAGTTCCTCTGGTGTCCGGTCTGCGGGCACGAGGTGTTCAGCCACATCCCCTTCGAGGGCGTGTTCTGCAAGCACTGCAACACACAGGTGGAACTCCAAGAACCGCAAGAGGACCGTGGCTACGAGGAAGCTGTCCTCGCCTGCTTCGATACCGACACGACCTGGAATCTCCACGTCGACGAAAAACTTCGACGCGACCTGCCTGACGGATCGGCGAGGGTGAAGATTCTCGGCGCACCGGGTGACTACGAGATCGACTGGTGGAGTCCCGAACCCAGCGAGGACTGGGAACCGGTCAAGCACGGTGAGTTCGACGACATCGACGAGCCAGACGAGGTGTCACATCTGGCTTAGGGATGTTCGCTCCAGCATTCAGATAGTGAATCAACAGATCATTAGAGACTGCGGTCGCAGATCGCATTGACGAATCGTTGTTGAATCGAGTTTCGTCAACCTAAATCACGAAGCGTATTTATAGGTATGGCACTTACAGTAGACATAGATGCTCACTAAGGCCGGACTCGCCGTCATCGGCGCGTTGAGCACCGGCCGGGAAGCAACAGCAGCTGATCTCGCGATGGAAACCGAGTATTCGCAGACTCATCTCTACGACGTACTCGACGAGCTACTCGAATCGGGGTTGCTCGCCGAACACCGTGGGGCAAACAACCAGCGGGAGGTCTCCCTCACAGACCACCCAGTCGTCGAAGCGTACCGGGCCCTTCGATCCGAACTCGGACACGTTGAATGGCCCGACCTTCTCTCGCCGGCTACACTCCGGGTATGCTGGTATCTCGACGAGCCCCGACGTGTGTCTGAGATTGCCGAGCGACTCAAGATTACTCGGCAAGGCGTCCACAAGGCGCTGTCACCGCTCAAGCATCGCGCGATGCTATCCCCCTCCGGCCCAGAGTACGCGTTGAGTGAGGACCTCTCGCCGCTTCTGACGTTCGCTCGTGCAGTCGTCCGGCACGAGCACCGCTCGCGCGTCCGAGGACTTGCACCGAGTGCGACCGTCGAATGGTGTGATCCGAAGCGAGCACTCGTCCGCGTGCAGACAGCCGAGGATACAGAGGCACTCGAGGCCGCCACCGACTGGCAACTGACCGGGCTTGCTCGGTTTGCAGAGTACGGCCTGCAATTCTTCCTCGCCGGCGAACCCGCGTTCTGGTATGCGCCCGACGAGGAACTCACACCGGGCGAAGTGGTGTGTCACACGCTCGCCCTCGATAGCGGCTCCCGCCGGGTTAGCTATGCAATGTTGTTGATCGAGGCGTTAGATATCGACCAGGAAACGCTCACAGACACGGCAACGTGGTACGATCTGGAAACCACGGTCGCTGCGATGTACCAGGCACTTCAGGAAGGGGTCGAAGACTCGGACGAGATCCCTGTCGTCCTTCCAAGTGAATCAGAATTTATGGCGCTCAAAGAGCAGTACGGTGTAGTATGACGGTATTCAAAGGTGGCGAGGCGATCAAAGAATTCCTCGAGGAGTTCGATAGCTGGCTGTCGGAGTCCGTGACGGTCTATCTCCTCGGCGGATCTGCGATGACGGTCCGGGGATTGAAAGACCAAACCGAAGATATCGATCTTGCGGTAGGTGTTGTTTCTGAGTTCGAACACGTCTATCAGACGCTCACGTCACAGGGATTCACGGTTGTCGATGAACCAACAGAGTCGTTCGAGGGCGTCGGAAAAACCGTCGAACTGCATCACGACAAGCGCGGGTTTCGAATCGATATCTTCGAACAGCAAATCGTCGGGAAAGTCTGGATCACAGACCGGATGCGCGACCGGGCCGAAGAGTTCTGGACCGGGAGTTTCGTAACAGCGTTCATCCTCTCGGATGAGGATATGTTCCTGCTGAAAGCGGTTTCCGGCGGTGATCTAGCGAGTGGCCGTCGACGCGACATCGAAGATATGCGGAAATACGCCCAGCGTGGGCTGGACTATGAGTTGATTCTCACTGAGATCGACGAACAGCGACCGTTCAATACCGGCACGACTGAAGCACGGCAGATTCGTGATCGTTCGCATCCCCTATTCACTATCGAGATGGCAGTAAACTCACTGTCGGGGCTCCCAAACAAGTTCACCGCTCGTATCGCAGAGTTCGCGACGGAGTTCGAGGTCGAATATACCGTTCTGGGTGCTGTTGACGATGGGATCGACAACGTCGAAGTACTTCGAGATAGAGTTCTCGCGAATGTGCGAGCACTTTCGGACGACCAGGAAGACACCGTCGATGAAGCGATTGATCGACTAGTCGCAAAGCAGATTCTCGAGCGCGACGGAGATACAGTTCGACGCCGCTGAGCAGGTACTACATGTTTGAGTACAGACTTAGATGATGCCGCCACCCGCGAGCAGGACAATAACCGCCAGAAGCGCCACGACCACACTCCCTCCGGCCAGTAGCCTGTTCTCCATCGCTTTCTCGTGGAGGGGCATCGCCGCGTACTCCTCGCGGAACGCCTTGAGGTTCTGTTCGTCGTAGAAGTACTTCGTCTTCAACGCAAATCGCTCGGTGACCGCACACCCCGTACACACCGGCTCCTGCTCAAGCCGTTCGGTCTTGCTATGACTGTCGCAGGAGATTGCCCCGCAGTTCGGACAATACGTGTACGGCTCGTCGACGCCGCTCGTGTCACAGTGGACGCACCGATGGATCCCGTCCTCGGCGGTCACTCTGGACGGACCCGCTGCGTAGTACTCGTAAGGATAGGTGTACTCCTGAAGGTCAGTGGTGTGCCGAACCTCGGGGAGATACACCGGCTCGATCGTCTGGACGGAGATGTCCGAGCGGTTCGGCTCGCAGGTCTTGTTGTATGTGACGTTGTTGTCGCCGGTGTAGGTCACCGTCGTCGTGTGGTGCTGCTGGAGCCGCTCGACGGCCCACTCCTTGTACTCGGTCTGCGTCTGGCCGAACCGGTTCTCCTCGACGTCGTCGAACACTGCTCCGAACTGCTCGGCGTCGAGATCGACCGTCGCATGGAGGTTCTCGGTGACCAGCGTCCCGACGTCTTCGTCGACGACCTGCGGCTGCCCGCGTTCGGCGTGGACGACGAACCGCGTCCGGTCGTTGATCCGGTGGATGACACCCACCGACGTCTCGAAGACGGCGTTCGTGTCCGCGGTGACCGCGACCACTGGGCGGAACGTCACCGCCGAATGTGGTTCCGGGAGGTCGGCGCTCTCGATGTTCTCGATGTCGCGAAATGCCACCTCGACGGCCGCGTCGACGTCGGCGGCCGGATCGTAGGGACGTAGCGTCTCGTCGCAGAGAATCTCGATGCGGCCGTTGTAGAGGTCGAGGCCGATCTCGTCGGCGATCTCCCGGAGGTCCTCGCCATCGAGCAGTTCGATTGCGTGTGGGTCGTCGTTTTGCTGGAGGCGGTTTGCGTACTCCTGAGCAGGGTTCGTAAACCGGCCGGTCGTGACGACCATCCCGCGTTTGGGGCCGTCGAAGTCGAAGGTCGCTATGGCGGAGTGGAGCTTCTGGACGACGGGGCGTCCGACCGTCCCCGTGTGCTTACACTCGACGATGATCGCACGCCGCGTTCCGTCGACGACCTCCTCCATAAGGACATCGCGACCCTCGTCAGCCGTGCGGTCGGCCTGGCGGACGTTCTCGTAGCCGAGGTTACGGAACACGTCCTCGATCACATCCTCGAACTCGAACCCCGAGAGATCGTCCAGTACAGCCATTCCGAATTATGTGGACAGTACGTTGCAACTGTCAAATACGTTGCCGAACGCAGCCTCGTGTTGTTTTTGAACCCCCGAGAGGGGTGCGGGGGTGATCGAACGAACCTCCCGCGAACCAACCTATGAGTGGAATCAGCGACCCACGCTCACACGTACAGTCACGGACCTCGGCTGATCCCGACGTCATCTACGTCGGTTACCGTCGTCGAGGCCATGCCATCGTCGAGAAGCAATCGGAGCAAGAACAGCTCACGCCAGAGCGGAGTCTCGAGCTGGCGGATCACAGTCCCTCGGGCTTCGAATGGGGATATGGTGGCAGCGGGCCGGCCCAACTCGCACTCGCCCTCCTCCTCGACTACACGGATGACGAAGCGTTCGCCCTCGATCACTACCAGGAATTCAAAACCGAGGTCGTGAGCCAGCTGGACTGCGCTGGGTCCAGTGAACGCTGGCGACTCACCGGGCGCGAGATCGACGCAGCCCTTCACGAAACATCCAGAGAGCCGGTCGCACCGTCAATCTGAATCCTAATCACCGAGAGTAACTCATGTCAGAACACACCCCACCATCTCGTGCAGATGACGAATCGACCAAAGCCAGTGAACAGTCGACACGAACGGAGTACGTCGAACGCAGTGACGTCGGCGTCTCCCTCACCGTGAAGCTTACTCGCGGGACTGGCACCCGCGATCAGGACAAAATCGTGGCCAAAGCGAAAGGCAAGACTATGGAAGACGCTCGCGAGGACATGGAGATTCTTCGGGAGTACATCCATGATCTCGCAGAGGACGCTCGTCAGATCCAACCCAAGGAAGAAGACGGGTAACGGAGAGGGCTGTTTTTTGTCGCCTCAGTAGTGGCGGAGGCGATCACCAGTGAGCAATCCAGATATTCAATCGGCTGACGCAAGCGAGCTTTCACCAGAACAACGGCTCGAGCCCCCGAATACGCGACTCATCAACGCAGGTATCGTGACGATCAACGATATGGAGACCCTTCAGGAGTGTGTTGCCTACGAGAACGCCCACCAGAATCGGCCACAGATTCTGCGACGCCTCAAGTCGAAAGCCGACGAGCTGCGTGAGGATGAGGAGTGAGCTCCGCTCTTAACCAACATTCCACGAGTTGAAGCGCACAGTGTTGGTTAATAGAGGGTATCCCGGTTTATTGAGCCCCTGAAGGGGCGCGGGGCGGCCAGCAGCGGCCTCGCGAGTTCATTCATGTCCCTCGATTTGAGTACAGACTCCAGCACGGCTAGCGACATCGCTGCCGCCA
The DNA here is from genome assembly GCF_000022205.1 of Halorubrum lacusprofundi ATCC 49239. Taxonomy (NCBI): domain Archaea; kingdom Methanobacteriati; phylum Methanobacteriota; class Halobacteria; order Halobacteriales; family Haloferacaceae; genus Halorubrum; species Halorubrum lacusprofundi. The sequence goes on along the minus strand of NC_012028.1, from coordinate 263,645 downwards.
GACAAGCAGACCAGATAGCGTTCCTTCATCGAGTGCCGTTCACCCTGGATGCCTATAAGCTCGGTTTCCTTCCGGGCTTTCGGGAGGACTGTGGATATCAAGAGACGCAGTATCAGAACCTCAGCATCCCCGTTGGAATGCTCGACAACGATTTCCGGAACCCCGATCTGGAGCGGTTCGTCGATCGGTTCTTCGAGCACGAACCACAGGTCGGTGTCATCGGCGACGTCTACGAACGCGACGACATCAACGACCACGTCGCCGCTGCTCGCGAGATTCAGGCCAGCTACCCGGAGGCCGAACTCATCATCGTCCCGAAGTCCCGAACGGTGATCGACGCGATTCCTGAAGACCTCGTCCTTGGCTACTCACGAGGCTATGCTGACCGCTTGGCGCACGAATTCTCCGACCCGCCCGACTGGCGCGGTCGGCGCATCCACATCCTCGGCGGGAGCCCACCCAAGCAACTCGAGGCTATCCGCCAGCTGACCCGACCGACGCTTTCTGCCGATCCTCCGGCCGACATCGTCGGCGTCGACTGGAATGGCTTGCATCGCGGCGCACAGTTCGGTGAGTTCTGGACGACCGACGGCTGGGACGACAGCGGTCGCGACGCTGACCACGTCACCGTTTGGAGGACGGTGCGTCATAGCCTCGCCCGAATCCGTGAGTTCTGGAAAGTCCACGGGATCTGGCCCGAGACGACACCCCAGGACGAGGGGATACACATCGAGTACGGGGGCCGACCCCAACCGATCTCGAACAGGCCGCTTGCACTGAATGTGGGACGAACGTCTGGCGAACACCTCGCGGCCCGTACGTCGCTGAATACGGGACCGGCGCAGTCTGTGGGTACTGTCGTTACGAGTGCTACTTCACCCATCGCCATCGGAATAACCACGAGGAGATCGCTGGCGAGCAGAGCGTCTACATCCCGCCGGCGTAAGCAGCGGGCTGTTTTTCGAGCCCCGGGAGGGGCGGAGGCTCGTTCGTGAGTCTTCAACCAGAGGTGACCGACAGTGAATCAACAACAGAGTGCTGAGAACGTTTCCATCGATGATATCCCGATCGATATCGCCACTACACAATCAGAACACGTCGAACCCGACGATGTCCCCGACGAAATCGGGTTGATTACCCGTGGGCTCGCGAGCGAGCGGCCACCGACGAATCCGCTCGTCGTGTTGAAGGCCGCTCGGTGGTGGTATATTCACGGAACGGGTGGAACCGATCCCGCGTTCCAGTGGGCTATCGAGTGGGCGCGCCACCTCGCGACCGATACGCCCAGCGACGTCGATCGGTTCGACGACTTCCTCGACTACCTCGTCACCGTCGGCTTCGCTGACGAGAAGACATCGCTTCGATAAGCAATCCCCATTCACACCGTGGGGTATCCAACCGGACGCTAGCGAACAGAAACGGTTCCGACAACAAGCTGTGCAGACTGAACGAAAGCCCTCAGAACTGGTAGCAGGCGACGTCCTCTCCACCACAGGTGGGACACATCTCGGTATCCGCCGGGAGGGTCGTGCCACAGTGGCGACACTCATACAGGGTGGACGTGCTGGCCGTGCGAATGCCAACCACCTCGCGAAGCACGTCGACAAGACTCATCTTCTCGGCGATAGTGTCGCACTGGTTGTTAATCCCCGCCTCCGATAGCACCCCCGAGATAAACCCCGCAGTCGCACCGTCGTTTATTGTGCGCCCCCGAGGGGTGCGGCGCGTGCTGAACTGACGCAGTTGCCGTGAACTCGATTCGGTGAATCCTATGGCTACGACCAGTGACCCGTCGGCCTCCTTTGAGGAGACCGACACACGGAACGCCGAGATGCACAGCACCATCGAAAATTGGATAGACGACCTTGTTGCAGACGTCGACGAGGCGAAGGCCAGTGAGGAGTTCCAAGAGTGGCTCGACATCCAAAGTCAGTTCCACGACTACTCCCATCGGAACACGCTCCTGATCACCCTCCAGTGTCCCCAGGCGACAAAAATCGCGGGCTACAACACTTGGCGGAACGAGTTCGACCGGCACGTCCAGGAAGGTGAAGATGCCATCTGGATCTGGGCCCCGATCATCACCAAGCAATGTCCTGAATGCGAGAACTCGCAGAGCTACCACGAGCAAAGCGACTGTGAGTACGACGAGACGCCGCCCGACGAGTGGTCGAACGGACTGGTCGGGTTCAAGCCAACCTCTGTGTTCGACGTCTCCCAGACCGAGGGCGAACCACTACCCGAGCTAGAAACCGAGGCCACGGGGGATGCCCAAGACCTGGTTCCCGTGCTCCTCGGCGCGGCGGACAATCTCGATGTCGAGGTTCGCATCGTCGACGCTGCCGACTGGGAGCACGGCAGCGCGAAGGGTGTCTGCAAATATCGGAGTAAGCGTGATCTTCACCCAGTCGTCGAGGCGAAAGCCCGCCCGAATCAGGCCGATCTCGCCGTGACGCTCATCCACGAGTACGCGCACGCGCTGCTCCATTCCGACGTCGACGACGCGACCGAGCGGTCGAAACGTGAGGTCGAGGCAGAAGCCGTCGCGTACATCGTCGGGCGGTATTTCGACCTGGATACGAGCGGGTCAGCGTTCTATCTTGCCGCGTGGCAGGGCGACGATGCGGAGGGCATTCAGGAACGTCTCGGGCGGATCAGTTCGACCGCACAGAAGATCATCGACACGGTTGCAGAGGGCTGAACACGCGGTTCTCACTGTTAACCAACGGTCAGACGGTAAGACAGTGTTTCGTTGGTTAAGTTTTTCAGCGCCCGCCGAGGGGCGGAGGCGCATTCCGACCTCCGTCGAATCATGAGTGAACTGTATCTATCCGCTGTCCTCGATGAGGCGGAACGGGTTGCAGAACAACACGACCAGATCGCCCGGTCGGCGGACGATCCAGCACACGAGTATCTACGGTACGCCGTCCTCCGGCTGCTCGAAGGCGAGACTGACGAGATATCTACGGACGTGCCCGAGATCGGCGGCGTGACCGTTGGGTATGGAGAGGATGAAGCGATGTTCGACAGTTGGGGTGACGACGTCGAGTGGTGGGATATCGTCCCACCACGAGAGGAGTGTACCCGTTTCCGGATCTTCTACCCTGACGAGTACGAAATCGTCCCGCGCGTAATCGTCGACGTGATGGCCGCCCTCGGCGCGTGGCGCGTGTGGGCTGGGAACGCCGCGGCGTGTGGCTCCTACGACTATCGCGAGCGCCGTGAAGTCCACTATCTCTGGCCAGAAGGCCATCCGGTCGAGGAACTCCTTCAAGATTGGCTCCAGGGTCCTGCCGCTGCCGTCGCGCCGGACGGTGGACGAACTGGCGACGTTCGCGATCGGATGGTCGTCACGAAGCACTCGAACCAGCGTGCGGACCTCGAACCGCGAACCCGACGCGCCGTCGACGAAGCAATGGCAGTCTCGCTGCTCGAAAAGGGCGGTCGCTACGAGGTGCAGTCAGCCTCGGGGAGCTGGTATGAAGTCGACGTGATCAGCGTATCCTGCACCTGTCCGGACTGGCAGCAACGAGCGCCCGAGGGCGGCTGCAAACACATCCGCCGGGTGGACCACGAAATCAAGCAGGGACGGGTTCCCCGCCCGGACGGTCGACTCCCGACCGGGTCAAACCAGAGATGATTAACCAACAGAACTATCGATTGATGGCTTTTGTTGGTTAACACGAGGCGACAGCCGATGTCCTACGAGCCACCGACCCCGCCAGCAGGACTTCCAGCCGAATTAGTCGACACTCTCAACGAGGCCTCGCCGGAACAGCTTCGGGACGTAGCCCGCTACGCTGAGGGGCTAGCCGAACACAAGGAACGGGAAGCCCGTCTTGAAGGGGAACCGGACGAAAACGATATCGAGGAACGCCCCGACGATCTTCCAGACGACGTCCCCTCGAAAGCGACGATCACGATCAAGGAAATTAACGACAATCGCTACTACTACTGGCAGTGGAGAGAAGGAGAGAAGGTCCGCTCCCAGTACAAAGGTCCGATCAACCCGGACGAATAGAATGACGGAGTCGGGGACAATAGATTTCTATCAATATTCCCCCCGTGTTCGAAGTGTAAATCGATAGCTGGCAGTCGGAAGACTGGAAGACCAAACCAGTTTTTACATCGATGACGAGGAGTGGAACCCACAAGTTACACTTCGATTCCGGGTGTCAGACAGACAGCTTACACGTCGATGGAGTGGGTAGAATTGACTGTACTGAATATCGAACCATCAGATTAGCAAGAAGGCGAAGTAGCTCGCGTTACACATCGATGACGGGGAGTCCCTTATAGGAAATACTTCGGTGTCGGTCCCAACAGAGACGGCACTGATCATCCGAATATAGGAGATAAATTGGGTAGAACTGCCGGATAAACATCGATGGAGGTAAATCTTTTTAACGCCTCGGCGTACAGCAAGCGTATGGCCGGTAGTGATCAGGATGGAGCGGACCAATCTACCCTCGACGAAGGAACTCGTTCTAGAGCTGACGCAGAACACATAGAAGCCGGTGGGGAGAATGCTACCGGGAACGTGATACCGGAGCAAACCGAGGAGACTGTAGAGGACAGTACACAGCGGTCAATTCGGGATATGCTCGACGATGAGGGAGAAGCATCCGTTTTTGTCAATCGAGATCTCGTCGAGCCGGACACGATCATCGATGAAGAGCGAATCGTCGGACGTGATGACCAACTCGAGTCCGTCGTTTCGTTTCTGAAACCGACTCTCCAAGGAAACCGGCCTCCGAATATGCTGCTGTACGGGCCAGCTGGGACGGGAAAATCACTCATTATCGGGGCAGTCACACAGCAGATCATCGAGCTCTGTCAGTCCAAAGGCGAACACTTCGGCGTTGTCGACATCAACTGCCAGCCGATCAATACCCTCGATCAAGCTGTCTTCGAACTCGTCCAAACCGTCGCGAAGGACGTCGGTGCAGAGGTCGGCGTCCCAGAGACGGGAGTGTCGACGAAGCGCAAGTATCGGCGCTTGTATGAGCTGATCAACGAACACTACGACTCAGTCATTTTCATCCTTGACGAGATCGATCTCCTGGTCGGCCGACGAGCGAACGACGAACCCGCCTACTCGAAACTGCTCTATCAGCTATCGCGAGCAAGTAACACGAACGAAATCGAAGGACAAGTATCAGTCGCAGCTCTGACGAATGACCCCAAATTCATGGAGGATATCGACGGTCGTGCCGAGAGTTCATTCAATCCACGGGACGTCTATTTCCCCGATTATGATGCTAATCAGCTCCGCCAAATACTCGAGAACCGTCGTGACGCCTTCCGGTCCGATGCGTTAACTGACGACGTGCTACCGCTCGTTTCAGCATTCGCGGCCCAAAGCCATGGAGACGCACGAAAGGCAATCGACTTATTCCGCGGTGCCGGTGACCTCGCGGATGAACGGGGTGACGAGAAAGTTCGCGAAGAACACGTCCGCGAATCTCAGGAAGAAATCGACAAGGACCGCTCACTGAAGTTAATCGAGGGTCTGACCACCCAGAAGAAGATATCCCTCTACGCGACCGCCTCCGTCGCCCATTTCTCCAATTGGTCCGGGAGTTCCGTCCCGAGTCCGGTCGGCTTCAAAGTCTACCAATGGATTACCGATGAGATCGATGCTGACCAGATGACGCGGGAGACCTATGTCAAGTACGTCAAAGAGCTCTCCACGTATGGTCTCATCTCGACCTCACGGAAGAGTCGAGGCCGTGGTGGCGGAATGTACATGGAGTTCACGTTCACGGGGGATCCCGAAGCCATGATGAATCGGATCGTCGACGACACTCGTTTGGAAGCTATCTCCGATCAGGAGGACCTCCTCCAGTCCGTCGTTAACGCCCAGTTGAAGGAGTTCCACAATTAGTGAATTTGCAGATAGATTCAGAAGATTCTCTCGAGAGACACCCCCCGTATTCGATGTGTAAACTCGAATCAGATCTCATAGGAGCGTGACTCGGCTCTCGCATTCGACAAGTTCGGATTTCGCGCAGGAGTTGAGAGTGCCCATTTCTCCACCCAGACCACGAGTATCACCTGCGTTTGTCCCGAGTATTGAACACCCACCCCCCGTCATCGAAGTGTAAACATGTGAGAGTCGGGGTGGGCGAAAGTGCGGGTGAAACCGTTGACAGCTGGTTTAGAGTCTAATAACGGTGATATCGGGGAGAACGACAGCGCTGATCAGCGGCTATACCATTACTCGGTTTATTGAAGTAACCTTCTCAAAACCTCGTGTAATGGTACATTACGGCTATGGTTATAATGGAGGTCATATAAATCTTCGTCAGACAAAGGACTAACCCAATTTAGACCTTATTTGGATGTCTAAACACGTTTCAAGACGTATTCCGGCGTTTCTAGCTGTTTTGACTATTCTCACATTCCACCCCCTCCCCTCTTCTGAAGAGTTTACACATCGATGACGGGGGGAGGGAGGGGTCATTCTCCGTGGTAGCGGATCACTTGCCGCCAACGGATGTGAATGCCGTCACGGCCATCTCTTGGGTCTCGGCAAGTTCCCGATGAATATCCGTTCGGTCCCTCCCAAGCGGTGACAACGCGCTCTCGACAGCTCGAACCAACTGCGTCTCGTAGTATGTGGCGTCGTAAGTCCCGATTTCCTCATGGGCAGGTCGACACGGTCCCGCGTGGATTTCTCGTTGTCGTCGACCACATGCTCGATATCCTGGCCCGGGTGGACAGCGAGGTCTCGATCGCGATGCCGCCAGTATGCGAACGTCGTTTGGTAGTACACGCCGCCGTCGACGCGGTAGACAGGTGTCTCGAACTCGTCGCCAACGAACCGCGGGCCCATTCGGGTTCGCTCACCCTCGAGATGGCTATCGGCGGCCGTTGCGACCGGCGTCGTGAGCTCGTCGCGCCGAACGGTTCGGTCGACTGGTTCCTGTTTCCCCACGTCGAGGGCCCGAGTATCCTCGCAGCGATTCTCGACCCGACCGAGGCGGCCGATTCCAACACAGTCCGGCTAGATCGTTCGAAGGAACGCAACAGTACGTCGAGCGAACGACCGTCCTCGAGACGACGTTCGACACCGCCGACGGAACCGCGACGATACGAGTCACCGAGGGCGGAGCCGATGGGAACCCGTCTCGGAGACCACCGTCTACGGCGAGGACGGATAACGGCGGTTCGACCGGCAGTCGACTCAGACGACTAGCGGTTCGAACGGATGTGATGGAGTGGCAGTCGTCCACAGCGTCTGTCAGGTATCGACGTCTACCGCGCTGACCGCGTCGTCGTAGTGAGCGACGTACACGACTCCGACTCTGGTGAGGTGCCGTGGGATTCCCGCGTGTTCACGCGCGGGAGGATGTCAACGGCTGTCACTCTGCCGTCGAGGCCCACTCCAAGAGGGGTTCGAGCCGAGTTCTCACGTCGTCCCCGTCGCCGGTCAGCGAGTACTCCACACGGGGCGGGATCTCATTGTATTGAGTTCGAGAGATCAGTCCGGCATCCTCGAATTCGTCGAGCCGTTTCGAGATGGTCGAGGTACTGGCGCTCGAGAGATGGCCCTCGATCGCCCCAAACCGGAGTGACTCGTGAGCGCCAATGATGCTAATCAGCTGCATCGCATATTTCTGGCTGAGCGTGTCGATGACACCGGTCAGCGGACAGTAGCACGTTCCGTCGACATCGCACGTAGGGGCGGGTGATGATGTTGAATCTGCCATAGCTTCGTGGCCTCCGACTTACTTCATAGCTTTGGACTCCACAGTACAATTACTTCGCGTTCTAAACTTATGACGAGATGGAGGATAACCGTTCGTATGATCTCGTGATTCTCGGCGGTGGGGCCGCTGCCTTTGCTGCCATCACGGAAGCGAGTGGACGAGGACTCTCGACGGCGATAGTGAATACAGGGCTCCCAATCGGCGGGACGTGCGTGAACGTCGGCTGTGTCCCTAGCAAACACCTCCTCGCTGTCGGCGAGAGCGCTGCTGCACCTCAAAAGAATCCGTTCGAGGCAGTCCAGTACAGCGACGATGAGCCGACAGTCGACTGGGACGAGGCACTCGACGGTACTGACGCTCTCGTCGAGCGGTTCCGGCAGGAGAACTACGTCGACGTCGCCGAGCACTTCGAAACCGACATCTACGAGGGCTACGGCGAACTGGTCGACGACACGACCATCGAGATCGTCGACGGCCCCGACAAGGGTATCAGGATTACCGGCGAGAAAACGTTGGTCGCGACTGGAAGTTCACCCTGGGTACTGCCCATCGACGGGCTCGACGGCGTCGATTACTACACGAGCGAAACCATCCTCAAGGAACGTAATCTCCCCGGTAGCATCGTTATCATCGGTGGCGGGTACATCGCCCTTGAGTGGGGCCAGATCCTCCATCGCATCGGCGTCGACGTGACCATCCTACAGCGTTCCGAGCGCGTCCTCTCAGGGATGGAAGGCCAACTCGGTCGCGAGATGCAGCGGGCCTTCGAGGAAGAGGGAATTAAGGTGATCACCGGGAACGACTTCCAGCGCGTCCGCGCGCCAGCAGTCGACGGAGGCGCCGACGCGATACAGTCAGACGTGGGCATCGAGACGCTTGTCGACGGCAACGAGCGCACGGTCACGGGAGATGCGCTGTTCGTCGCAACTGGCGTCCAGCCCAACAGCGAGGATATCGGCCTTGAGACAGTTGGAGTGGAGGCGAACGACGACGGGGCTATTCTTGTCGACGAGCACTTCCAGACGGCGAATCCGGACGTGTATGCGGCCGGTGACGTGATCGGCGAGCCCGAATTGGAGACGGTTGCCGCCAAAGAGGGCAACCACGCTATCAAAAACGCCTTCGGTAACGAGGGAGTTACCATCGACTACGACACGGTGCCAGCAGTCGTGTTCACCAGCCCGGAGGTTGCCTCTGTCGGGACGACCGAACTGGAGTACATGGACGAACACGGTACCTGTTCCTGCCGCACCGTCCAGATGGAGGACGTGCCGCGGGCAAAGGCCGTCAAGAACACCGATGGCCTCGTTCAGGTCGTCAAACACCACGAAACTGACGAGATCGTCGGCGTCCATATGGTCGGTCCCCGCGCCGCCGACATGATCATGGAAGCGACACTGGCCGTGAAGTTCGGCCTGACCGTCGACGACATCATCGACACCGTCCACCCGTTCCCAACATTCTCGGAAGCGTTCAAACACGCCTGTCAGGCGTTCCGCCGAGACACGTCGACGATGAGCTGCTGTGTCGAGTAGACAACCGCGAACTTGGGCGCCCCTCTTGGAGCGGTTAGTGGGGATTGCCGGGCAGCGGAAGCAGAACAGGAACATCAGTCCACACAATGACTATCCGAACCCGAGACAAACAACAGTCCATGGAAACTGAACGAACCTCCGAGCGTGACAGGCCGCTCCGGCTCATATTGATCGTCGTCGCTAGTATTCTGATCATTCCGCTCGTGCTGATGGCCGTCATGATGCCGATGATGTGGATGGTTGGCGGAATGGAGACTGGTGGCGCAGTATCGATGTCGCCGGTCTGGGGAATAGGGATGATGCTGGTATTCCTACTGATTGTCCTTGGGGTTGGATACGCACTCTATCGCACGCTCACTCAGGCAGGAATCAGCAGCGGGGACCCGGCAGTCGAAGAACTCAGAGTCGCGTATGCTCGTGGTGAATTGTCACAAGAAGAGTTCGAACAGCGGCGGGAAGCGCTCAAAGAAACGAACCAATAGAATCTACCACACCGATGACAAACACTGACTACGATCTGATCGTCCTCGGCGGCGGAATGGCGGGCCTCCCAGTCGCGATGAAGTGCGGGTACAGCGGGATGGACGTAGCACTCGTCGAGGAGGGCCTCCTCGGCGGGACGTGTCTCAATCGCGGCTGCATCCCGACGAAGACGATGCTCCGGAGTGCAGAGGTCGCGAACCTCGCCCGCCGGAGCGAAGAGTTCGGTATCGATATCGACGGCGCCATCGAGCCAGACATAGACGCCATCGTCGAGCGGAAAGACGACATCGTCGAGAGCATCCGCAAGGGGGCCTACGAGAACGTCGAGAGCAACGAGAACATCGACTTCGTCGAAGGTCACGGCATCTTCGAATCCCCACATGAAATTCGCGTCGACGATCGAACCCTCTCGGCCGAAACCATCGTCATCAACACGGGCGCCCGACCGACGAGGCCGTCGATCGACGGCCTCGACGACGTCGACGTTCACGACAGCACGGATCTGCTGGAGCGTGCCTCGATTCCCCCCTCACTGGCCGTCATCGGCGGTGGCTACGTCGGCTGTGAGTACGCCCAGATGTACAGCCGGTTCGGGGCGGACGTCACCGTCTTCCAGCGCGGCGACACCCTCCTCCCAGATGAAGATCCGGACGTGAGCGAGGTCATCGAGACGGCCTTCGAAAACGAAGAAATCACCGTCCAGACCGGTACGCCAGTGACGGCACTCACGGAGACCAACGACGGCATCCGTGTCGACGCCGGTGCCGACGGCACCGTCTCCGTCACCGCCTCGGACGTTGCCCTCGCAGCGGGCCGAACACCGAATACGGACGGCCTCCAGCTCGAAGACATCGGCGCGTCACTGGACGAGAACGGATTCGTCGAGACCGACGACAGCTTCAGAACGACTGCTGACGGTGTCTACGCCATTGGCGACGTGAGCGGGCCGCCGATGTTCACCCATTCCGCTCGCGACGACGCAGATCTCCTGTATCGGCACCTCGCGAAAAGCGAAGAAATCAGCACCAAGGGCCGAACCGTCCCATGGGCGGTGTTCACCGACCCGCAGATCGGCCACGTCGGGCTGACCGAACAAGAAGCACGCGAAGCGGGGTACGAGGTCGGCGTCGGCCGCCAGGACTTCGCTGACCAAGGCAAGCCGAAGGCGCTCGGCGAAACGGAGGGATTTGTCAAACTAGTCACGAACGCGGAGACTGACGAATTACTCGGAGCGCACATCGTCGGCGAACAGGGCGCCGAGATCGTCCACGAACTCGTCCTCGCCATCGAACTCGGGGCGACTGCCGACGACATCGCGAACACGATGCACATCCACCCGACGCTGCCGGAAAGCATCAACTCCGCAGCAGGCGGCGTTCACAAACCCTCGTGAAGGCGCCTCCGCGGTTGAATAACTCACCGTGCTTGGCTTAACACGTCGTCCAAGTCCCCAGTCTCCCCGAGTTCTAGGAGCGCTCTGTTGAGGAGTTCCCGAATGATGAACTCCTCGTAGTGCTGGGTCCCACAGTACTCACACGGTTTCATTTCTTCGGCAACCAACTCGATGTCGTCCCCATGAGTCTCATAGAGGGACTCGAGTAGTGTTCGCAGCTCCTCGGTTGTGTGTTCCTGCGCCGCGCTGAGTGTCTGGTCGCTGCCCTCGGGGAGGTCGTAGGAGAACATCCGCGTATTCGATTTGTAGTACTTCCGGGTGCCGCCGCCAGCCTCTTCGAGCCGGGCGATCTCGACCATCCCAGCGTCCTTCAGGACGTTCACGTGGTGACGCACCGTCGTCTCGGCCTTGTCCTCGCCCCGTCGCTGGAGTTCCTCATGAATCCCCTCGATCGTCATCTCCTCGTCGGCGAGCATGTCTATAATCTTCGCCCGGACGTCGTTCTCAAGGGCTTTCGCCTTCTCGGGATCGGTGGTGACGACCTCGCGGATCGGCACGTCAGATTTGAGTAGCGCCATATGCGTACCCGCAAGTAGGGCCACACCAACGGTAAGAGTACCGCCACAAGTTTGAGTATGATCTATGATGTATCATAGCGCTACAACCGTTGTCATAATGGTTATGAGGATCGTGGGATAAATACGAACCACGATGGGAACGACACACGAACAGTTCAACGTCGGCGGGATGTCCTGCTCGTTCTGCGCCGAGAGTATCAAAAAGGCGTACGCCCGCACTGAAGGCGTTGAGGACGTCGACGTGAGTCTCGCACACGAGGAGGTCCTCGTCCAGTACGACGACGCCATTCTGAGCGAAGTCAAGGTGAAGGACACACTCCGCGATCTCGGGTACACCATCCGTGACCCGGATAAGGCAAAGCGATACGAGCAACAGCAGGCTGAACTCGCAGACGGCAAGCAACGGCTCCTCCTCGCGGGCGGTGCCTCGGTCGTCGTCGCCGCGTTGATGGGGTGGATGATCTTCGTGGTGGGCCGGTTCGAGTCAGCGTCCCTGGCGATGGATATCGCGGCGCTCGCGTTGGCACTCGGGACGATGTTCGGCCCCGGCAGGTACATCACGAAGAAAGCCTTCCAGAGTCTCCGCAGAGGTATTTTCAACCAACATGTCCTCCTGGAGGCTGGCGCGTTCGCGGGACTGCTCGGTGGGTTCCTCGGGTTGTTCGTCTTCTCTGGGTTCCCGACCGTCCACTTCTTCGCCGTCTCCGTGTTCATCACCACCTACCACATCCTCTCGGAGTACACCAGTCTCACCGTCCGGACGCGGGCCTCGCAGGCCGTCCAGAGCCTCCTCAACCTCCAGCCGGACACTGCCCGTCGCGTCACCAGGAACGGGGAGATCGAAGAAGTCCCCGTCGACGACCTCGAGGTCGACAACCGAGTCCGCGTCAAGCCCGGCGAGAGCGTCCCTGTCGACGGCGTCGTCGTCGAAGGAAACTCAACGGTCGACGAGTCGGTTGCCACCGGCGAGCCCATCCCCGTCGAGAAGAGCGAGGGCGACGAGGTGATCGGCGGTAGCGTCAACGAAACCGGGACGTTGCTCGTCGAGGTGACCGCAACCGGTGAGGATGCGTTCCTGAATCAGGTTGCCCGCGAGATCGAGGAGGCTCGGGCCATGAAACCCGGCATCATCCAGCTCGCCGACCGCGTGCTCAAGTACTTCGTTCCGGGCGTGCTGACTATCGCCGCGCTTTCGTTTGCCGTTTGGCTGGTCGGACCCCTCGCCTGGGGCGGTGGGCCGAACGTCCAGCGCGGCGCGTTCGCTGCGCTGGCCGTCCTCGTCCTCGGATACCCCTGTGCGCTTGGGATGGCGACGCCACTGGCCCTCATCCGGGGCGGCGGCAAGGCTGCCAACCGCGGGATCCTGATGCGATCAGGTGACGCCTTCCAGATTTTCCCCGACGTCGACCACATCGTGCTGGACAAGACGGGAACCATCACCGTCGGTGAACCCGCTGTGAGCGAGGTCGTCGCACTCCACGGCGCCGAGTCCGGGGTGCTGGCCACCGCTGCGAGCGCCGAAGCGTTCAGTGAACATCCGCTGGCCGACGCTATCTTAGACCATGCCGATGACCGCGGTGTCGCGTACACCGATCCCGAATCCTTCGACTCCGTGACGGGCAAGGGTGTCCGCGCAACAGTCGACGGGAGCACCGTCCTCGTCGGAAAACCTGGCTGGCTCGAAGAGGCGGGAATCGACCTGTCGGCCGCACGCGACGAAATCGAGCGCCTCCAAGAGCGCGGCCTCACTGTCTCCGGAGTCGTCCGCGACGGTGTGCTCGTGGGACTGCTCGGCATCGGTGACGAACTGAAAGCCGACGCGACTGAGACCGTCCAGCGAATTACTGACGCCGGTATCGCGCCCGTGATGATCACCGGCGACAACGAACGCACCGCGCAGGCGGTTGCCGACGACGTCGGTATCGACCGTGTGATGGCGGATGTCCTACCCGACGAAAAGCGCGAGGAGATTGGGCGTCTCCAGGATGACGGTCACCGCGTGGCGATGGTCGGGGACGGCATCAATGACGCACCCGCCCTCACGCAGGCCGACATCGGCATCGCCATCGGCGCAGGCACGGACATCGCCATCGAATCGGCCGACATCGTGCTGATGGGAGACCGACTCGGTGGTGTGATGGATGCCTATGAGATCGGCAAAGAGAGCTACCGCAAGACGCGACAGAACCTCATCGTCGCCTTCTCGTTCAACGGCATCGGTGTGGCGGCCGCAACGACCGGCCTCGTCCACCCCGTGTTCGCGATGATCGCGATGGTACTCTCAGTCTCGGCTGTGCTCGCAAACAGCTTTGGCGGGCAACTCCTCTCGGGCGAGGGCGTCAATACCGACTTCGCCGTCCAAGGGAGCGATACGAGCGGGAAAGATCCAACGACGGCCGATTAGGCCGCTACGTCGTAGCCGGCCTGCTCGATGGCGGCGTGGAGGTCGTCGTCGGTCACGGTCTCTTCGACGACGATTTCGACGGTGTCGCCCTCGTGGTCGGCGTCGACGCGGGTCACACCGTCAATGGTTTTGAGGGCGTTTCCGACGGTCTGTTCGCAGCCGTTGCACGACATCCCGGTAACAGAGATCGTCTTTCGCTGCATACGTGGGCATATAGGCTCAAAGGGCATGACTATTGAGCCTGTCCAATCAAACATTTTCGAGTCAAATATCACGGCCTTAGAGTCGGTTATATCGTTCAGTAGCCCTGTATACCGGTAAGAAGAATGTTTTTTGGACAGACTCTTCAGCCGCCCCCGATTACCTCGGCAAGCGCGAGTGCCTGGTCGATAGCCGTCTCCGGGTCGGGTGCGAGGAGCCGCGTGATGGCTTCCTTGCCGAGGTCACCTCGGTCGTAGACGGCAGCGGGCGTTCCGTCAGCACGTTCGAATGCTCGGTGCGCGACCCACCCCATGGTGCTTCCTTCTACATCCGGTTCGGGCTCGGTGGTCCGGTCGAGTTCAACGGCCGGTCCGTCAAGTATGCCGAGCGCGTCCTCAATCTCGTCGTCGAACCGACAGTTGACAGCGAACCGAACCGATGGGTCGAACTCGCGGGCCGACAACAAAAAGCGAGCGACGTGGCTCGATGCGCCGAATCGCACCCCTCGATTAGGATTGATCCCCGACAGGGTTCGGGTAATTCGCCCCTCCACGGCGGCCGTCTCCCCTGGTTCCTCGGCGTAGGGCGTCGCCCCGACGACGTTCATCCCCACCTCGGGTACAAGCCGTGACACGTCGCCCTCGACGAACTGCCGGACGATGCCTTCAACGTCTTCTTGGGTGCGCTGGCGGGCTGCACGCTCGCGTAGTGCCACCATATGATGGACCGACCCAGGCCCTTCGCCCACATCGAGGTGGTAGCGAACGGCCCGTTCGATGAACGAGACGCCGGCATCGACAGCGTCGGCGAGCGGTTCGTCGTGCGCGAGGCGGGTCGTGATTGCGCTCGCGAGCGTACACCCCGAGCCATGGGTCGCGTCAGTATCGACTCGCGGGTGTTCGTATGTTTTGACATCGTCTGCCGTAACGAGTACATCTCGGACTCGGTCAGTAGGGACGTGCCCACCCTTGACGAGCGCGGCATCGACGCCGGTTTCAAGCAGTGCTTTCCCGGCCTGGATTGTCCCCTCGTGATCCGTGAGTTCAATCCCTGTGAGCACCTCGGCTTCATCAGCATTGGGCGTCGTAAGTGCCGCGTGTGCGAGCAGGTCTTCGTAGACGTTCTCGGCGTCGGGAGCGAGCAGACGGTCGCCTGTGGCGGCGACCATCACGGGATCGACGACCACCGGCACGTCGAGGTCGTCGACGTACTCCGTGACGACCGCGATAACGGGCGCAGTTGCGAGCATCCCAGTCTTTACCGCACGGACGTCAAAGTCGGATAGGACAGCGTCGATCTGCGCGTCGATCTCCTCGATGGGGAGGACGTGCGACGACACGACGCCCAGCGTGTTCTGTGCTGTGACGGCCGTGATGGCACTTGTCCCGAATGCTCCGCCCGCCTCTATCGTCTTGAGATCAGCCTGAATCCCGGCGCCGCCACCGGAGTCACTGCCTGCGATCGTGAGCACGACGGGACGTGAGTCGGGAGCTGGCTTGCGCGTCATTATAATAGTATTATACAACTCCATCATAACTCTTTTCGGATCCGTCACCTATTCCACTGCCATGACGTTCACGGACGAAATCCGCGAGGAAGCCGATCGAATGTGGGAGGCCATCCTCGACCATCCGATGGTCCGCGAGCTCGGCCAGGGGACGCTCGACGAAGCGCCGTTTCGGTACTGGGTCCGGCAGGACTACGTTTACCTGATCGAGTACAGCCGGCTATTCGCACTCGGCGCCTCGAAGGCGTCCACGCTCGACCACATGGGAACGTTCGCCGACCTCCTCGAATCGACCGTCACCGTCGAGATGGACCTCCATCGCTCGTACGCTGAAGAGTTCGGCATCGGCGAAGCCGAGCTGGAAGCCACGACTCCGTCGCCGACGACGCGTGCATACACCGACTTCCTCGTGCGCACCGCGGCGCTCGGAACGTTCGGTGATACTGTGGCCGCCCTCCTGCCGTGCATGTGGGGATTTAACGAAACGGGCACGCGCCTCGCTGCGAGCGGCGAGTCGGACGACGAGCGGTACGCCACGTGGATCGACATGTACTCGGGCGAGGAGTTCACGGAACTCACGGACTGGTGCAAGGGACTGATGAACGACGTAGCCACTAATGCGACCGAGAGCGACCGTGAGCGTTACCGCGAGTTGTTCGTCACGTCGGCGCGCTACGAGTACCGGTTCTGGGACGCCGCATGGCGCCAGGAGGCGTGGGAGGTGTGACCGCCACGTTCGATGCGTACGCGACCGATCGGACAGACGCGCGATTCACAGACTGGCTGCGAGCGCGATCGGAACCGGACTGGACCGACGCCGTCGAACACCGCTTCGTGCATGAACTCGCCGACGGGACGGTCGATGACGCCGTCTTCCGGCGCTACCTCGTCCAAGATTACGCGTTTGTGTGGACGCTCACCGGCGTGTTCGGCTACGCGGTCGGTCAAGCGCCGACTATGGACGCCAAGGCCTCGTTGACCGGCTTCCTCGGGACGTTGACCGACGAGGAGAACGACTACTTCGAGCGTTCGTTTGACGCACTGGGAGTGTCCCCTGACGAGCGAACAGATCCTGTGCCAGCCGACGCTACCGAGGCGTTCGAAGACCTGCTGACCCGAGCCGCGCTCGAAGGGGAGTACGAGGAGACGCTCGCGGTGTTGGTGCCAGCGGAATGGATCTACCTGACATGGGCAACAGCGGCCTCAGGAGTCCCCGAGGAGTTCTATCTGCGCGAGTGGATCGAGCTTCACGACACGTCCGAATTCGAGGCGTTCGTCGCGTGGCTGCGAAGCGAACTCGACGAGTACGGACCGAAGCTCGGCGAGCGCCGACAGCATCGCGTCCAGAGACTCTTCTGCCGAACCGTGGCTCTCGAAATCGCGTTCTTCGAGATGGCCTACGCTTGATATCCTCCCCGCGCTGAATCAAGGGCGAGGCTTTAGCCTTGCATCTTCAGTAACCGCAGTCGCGTCCCGACCACCACCGATTCCTGCGCTTTGGTCCGCTCTGACATCTCGTGCCCGTAGGGTCCTCGCTATCCAGTGGGACGTTCACGTCTGTCACCCCATTGTGTTCGTCGTGAACGAAACGAAGTTGGGGCTGAACACTCCTAACACGGCATCGCCTCCCTCCCGGGCGAACAGGAGCCGCCGGAAGTTCCGGAGCCCGACGAACTCCATCTCGCTGGTGACGGGGTTCCGGAACTGCAGGCTACTGAGAAGCAGCTTAACCGTCGGGTAGACGATGATCGCCGCTATCCAGATGAGCGTCGGCCCAACGGTCAGCGGTACGAACAGCCTGTCGAGTTTCCGACGCAGGTCATTTTTTTCTACCGACATAATAAATATAAAAGTATTTGCCCTTAGATCAGGCCGATGTCTTGGTAGAGGCGTTCGATGTTGGCGTAGGCATCTTCGAGTGCGGCTCGGGGTTCTTTATTACCCAGCAACGCCTGAGTGATCTGTTCGTTGAGGTAATCGTCGACCTGTGGCTGAGCCATGTAGTTCTCGCCCTGCGCGTTTTCGAGATTGAACCGCATGTCATCGAGCAGTTCGGAGGGGTACTCTGCCTGAATCTCGTCGTCCTCGTAGACGTCCGGGACGACGCTGGGGTTCCCTTCGACGAGCATGTTGTTTTTCGACGAACTGCGGGTGGTCATGAACCGCGCGAACTCCTTGGCAGCGTCCTTTCGCTCGGAGAACGCCGAGACGCTGATCCCGTTCGTGTCTTGGAACGTGGCGCGCGACTCGGGCCCTTTCGGCGGTCGTGCGCTCCCGAGTCGACCGTCTTCCCATTCGCTGATCGCGCGGGAGCCGAGCGGCGTCCACGATTCGACCGTCGCGTACTGACCGGCGACGAAGTTGTCACCGATCCCACCCTCGCCCAGACTCAGTACCTCACAAAGCATCCTCGGCTAGCTGTTTCTGCGGCCTGAGTTCTGTGTCGAAGCGGTTGTACTGACGGTCTCGACGAGAGAATTACGGACGGATCGACGGAGAGCTGTCGCTGTCGGCGGCGGTCAGCCGCCGACGCGACAGCGTCGCCACTCACTCCGCTGGCTTGCTCGGTCGGTGGTTAGCGGTGGAATCGGTCGTCAGGTGGCCGATTCGCGGGGACGGCCCGACGCACCGCGAGGGCCGTCCACGCAGCTCGTCGAATCATATTGACGAACTCCTTGTACGGCCACCACCAGAGGCGACGCCCGCCTCGGCGGGGCGTCGCCACATACTCGTAGTGAAGGTACCGCCAGACGTTCTGTAAGAGGAGACTCACCACCACGTACAGCAGCCGTACCGTTGGATCTCGTGTTGTCGTTGTCGCTATCGCTTGCTCAAACAAGCGATAGCTTGACTCGATACCGAAGCGTTTCGAGTAGTGGTATCGAGCGTCCCGTGGTGAGTCGATGAACGGCGCGTCAGCGGCGTAGCCGTGACGCGCCACACCGTTCTCGTCATACTTCCCATTTAGGTACGTACAGTCGATGTAGACGGGAAAATCGACGGTCCAGCTGTGACCGTCGAGTTTCCCCGTCAGATCATGCTGAATGACGCGACTCCATCCTTCCGAGAGCTCTTGCTGAATCGCCTCACCCCACCGGATGATCGGGATCACGTACGCGTAATTGTGCGCCTGAAGCAGCGTGAGACACTTACTGTCGTAGAATCCGCGATCAAGGTAGACGGCCTTGACCCCGGCGTCAAGGCCGTCGAGGACACCGAAGAACTCAGCGAGGACACTACTTGCGGTATCGCCGTCTTTGAGACGGCGTACCGCCAGCGTGTAGCGTTTGTTCTTCACACGCGCGTAGAGTGTGGCATAGGCGTGGAACGCAGTGGTTCCACGCTTCGCTACCGAGTGATAGAGGCCGTCTGTGTCGTCTTCGTCACCGTAGTAGGGCCGCAGGTGGAGGTCTGCGCAGACCTCCACCTGTTCGGGGAGCAATTCATCGAGATCCTTTCGCAGGAGCGTGTTAGCGACTCGTTCGAGCCGTTCCGGCTCGAACTTCGTCCGAAGATGGTAGAGGACCGTGTTCCCAGCGGGTGAGTTCTGGCTCGACGCACAGAGCGTAGAGACAGAGGTCCCGTCGGCGCAAGCGCCGACGAGGACCTCATAGATGTCTTCAGCAGTGATTTCAGCGTTATTGGCTAACGAGAGCGAAACTTCCTCGTCAAGGCGGTTGACGAGAAAGTTAAGAAGCTGGTCCTCGTGGATCTCACCGTCTGCTTGTTTGGTTTTAGACACACCTTCAGCAAGCAGACGTTCTAACTAAGCGGCTTTGTGAAGTACTGAGACTGGACATGCCGTCGGGGATGATGTTCCGCTCGCGGAGTTGGTCGAAGAACTCCAACACTTCGACGCCCTCCTCGACGAACGTTGGTTCGTTGCTGTCGTTGAACAGCTGCCCGCCCGCCTGATACAGGAACTGCTTGAACGTGAACACTGACTTATCGGACCACGTGAACGCGAAGCCCGCCTTGTCGTCGCTCGCGAGCTGTTCACCCTGTTCAAGCACCTCGTCCCACGTGTCCGGTGGTGATTCGAATCCCTGTTGTTCGAGATACTGCTGGTCGTAGAGGTAGCTGCCCCATTTGCCGAACTCCGGGGCCATATACGTCTGACCGTCGAACTGAACCAGATTCGTGAGCGAATCCGGGAACTTAGACATGTGGTCATCGCCGAGTCCGAGCGGTTCGAGCCATCCGGAGCTGACGAAGTCGGCGAGCCACCACGTCGGACCGTTGAACGCGTCGACCTTGTTGTCCTCGTTCCGCCAGATCGTGGTGAGGCTGGTTTTTAGATTGCTCCACGGAACCTCGTTGACCTCCACGCTGATTCCGGTCTCTTCTTCGAACCGTTCGATGTTCGTTTCCGTTCCGGGGTCGAACTCCAGTGACCCGGAGTTGTAGAACACGATCTCATCGGCCATCGATTCGGATCCGGAGCCCGCTGTCGCGCCGGACGAGCCGCTGTCGTTGGAATCAGTACACCCTGCAAGCGCAACTGCACCGGTCGCTCCCACGCCGGTGATGAACCGACGACGAGTTTTGTAGTGTGTATCTTTCATGCAAATAATCATGCTAAACCCATACATAATAAATCCTGTGGATTGTTTTTCGTATACAATCATCGTCTGTGATCTTGAATAATCGCAAAATGACGTTTATAGCCGCTATAAGTCCTTTTTAGCGGCATTTAGTGTATTATCTACCGTAACTGGTATCGATCATACGACCTCGCATCTATCTCATTTTGATTGTTTCCGATCATCATTCTGCGTAAGTATAGAGGGGCCCCGTTGCTGGCGACACCGTCACTGAATCGTCGACAGAGGTTTCAGTAGGGTTCAGTTACTACTCGGGGTTACGATCCACATCCCAAACAGCCGACAACTACCCGCTGTATACTTTCATGACTGCCTGTCGCAAGTAGCGTCAGTGTTAGGATCACGACGCCAGCCGCGAAACAGAGTCGGTTCGCCCGCGGATTTTTCGACGGTGTCAACTCTGCTGTATAGTGCCACGCTGAGAGCGGGCGAAACGGCCAGACACCCATCGGCGTGAGCATATCTCCGGCCAGATGGCCCAGCACCGTGAGCGTCGACACCGTGCCGAACCAACCAGCCACCCAAACCGGTGGTAGTGAGTGGCTACTCCCGACGATAGCACCGCCAGCGACCGCGCTAACACCGGCGACGAGAGCAGTTACGAGACCGACACCGAGAGCGAACCAGACGGTGTGGGTCGGGCCGCGATGGTCGAGTCGGTCGGTGTAGGTGTCGAGATCCGGTAGTGGCGCGAGCACGATCATCAGCAGTCCGGTAAGCGCTGCCACCGCTGGCTGGCCAGTCGACAGCAACAGCCACGCAAGCGGCGCGTACAACAGCAGCGAGATGCCGACGTGGCCCAGCACGTACATACGGCCCGTTGGCTCGCAGTCGACAAGAGCGGTTCGGCAACGGGAGGTGGGAGGGAGAGTGCGTGGGGGGAGCAGAAGGGAGTTAGTCGTCAGCAGGCGACGGGGCGACCGAGAAGTCGACCGCCGAGCCGTCTTCGCCGAGTTCGTCAAGCGCGATGGAGGCAGCGCGCTTGCCGGACAGCAGCATGGCACCGAACGTTGGGCCCATCCGCGGCAGGCCATGGGTGGTCGCCGTGGCAAGACCGGTGGCGATCACGCCGTCGTGGACTTTGCCAGTCTCCTCGACGACGACGTCTTCGCTCTCGGTGATCCACATCGAGTCGTGGCCCGGCGAGTCGTGACCGGGCGCACCGTATTCGCCGTCCTCGCTCTGGTCCATCCCGGTGTTGTGCTCCTCAGCGTGGCTGATTCCTTTCGCGTCGAGGACGCCACGTTCCTGGAGTTTCGAGACGACGACGGCCTCGTGGCCGGTGGCGTCGATAACGAGTTCGGATTCGACGGCGATTGGGTCGACACACGTGAGCTCACGTGGGAGGGCGTGGACTGGCGTCCAGTTCATGACAATGCCAGCGACGCGGTGGTTCTCTCGAACGACGATGTCGGTGAACTCGGTCATGTTCTGGATTTTGGCACCGGCATCGCAGGCCGCGTTGATAAGCGCCGAACAGGCGTGGGGGCCTTTGGCGGTGTGGAGCCCCTCTACCTCCTCGCTTTCCTGATGCGGCACGTCGAGTTCGTCGAGCACTTCGTCGGCCGGTTCGCGGACGGTGAGCGTGTTCATCAGGAAGCCACCGAGCCAGAAGCCGCCGCCGAGATAGTTGTTTTTCTCGACGACCATGACCTTCACACCCTGTTCGGCGAGCTCCTTGGCGGCCATCAGCCCCGAGGGACCGCCACCGACGATGATGACGTCGCTTTCGGTGTAATCCATGAACTCGTCGGCGAACTCTTCGGTGATCGCTCGCGTGACTTCCGCCTCGCCTGCTCTGCTGAATCCGTTGAACTGTGTCATACCACTTAGTGATATCTCCCGGTGGTACAAGTGGTTTGTGGTCGGTCGGTTTCTCGGAGTGGTAACACTGACACAACCGCGAACAACCCTTTTGAGCGCTGCTCTCCTACTATCGGTACTAATGAATATGCTCGTCGACGGCGAGTGGCGAACCGACATGTTTCAGGCGACCAACGAGGAGGGGGCTTTCGAGCGGCAGACGACCCCGTTCAGGAACTGGATTGCTGGCTCCGACGTGCCGGAGCACATTGAGGCCGAACCGGACGACCGCTTCGAGGCTGAGGCCGGTCGCTACCACCTCTACGTGAGTTATGCCTGTCCGTGGGCCCACCGCACCCTGCTCATTCGGGCGCTGATGGGACTTGAAGACGCCATCGACATCTCGGTAGTCGACCCCTATCGCGACGATGACGGCTGGCAGTTCACCCCCGAGAAGGAGGGGTGTACCGAGGACAAACTCTACAGGAGCGACTATCTCCGTGAACTGTACGTCGAGGCCGACCCCGACGCCACCTGCCGGGTGACCGTCCCGGTGCTGTGGGACACGAAAGAAGAGACCATCGTCAACAACGAGTCACGCGAAATCATTCGGATGCTCTCGACTGGGTTCGGCGACGTGGCCGAGCGGGACGTCGACCTCGCGCCCGAAGCGATCCGCGAGGAGGTCGACGAGATCATCACCGATATCTACGAGCCGATCAACAACGGGGTCTACCGGGCCGGATTCGCGACCAAACAGGGCCCCTACGACGAGGCCGTCGACGAACTGTTCGACGCCCTCGACCACTGGGATTCGGTCCTCGAAGACCAACGGTTCCTCGCTGGCGACCAGTTGACCGAGGCCGACATCTGCATGTTTACGACCCTCATTCGGTTCGATCACGTCTACCATACACACTTCATGTGTAACGTGCAGTACATCCACCAGTATCAGTACCTCACAAAGCATCCTCGGCTAGCTGTTTCTGCGGCCTGAGTTCTGTGTCGAAGCGGTTGTACTGACGGTCTCGACGAGAGAATTACGGACGGATCGACGGAGAGCTGTCGCTGTCGGCGGCGGTCAGCCGCCGACGCGACAGCGTCGCCACTCACTCCGCTGGCTTGCTCGGTCGGTGGTTAGCGGTGGAATCGGTCGTCAGGTGGCCGATTCGCGGGGACGGCCCGACGCACCGCGAGGGCCGTCCACGCAGCTCGTCGAATCATATTGACGAACTCCTTGTACGGCCACCACCAGAGGCGACGCCCGCCTCGGCGGGGCGTCGCCACATACTCGTAGTGAAGGTACCGCCAGACGTTCTGTAAGAGGAGACTCACCACCACGTACAGCAGCCGTACCGTTGGATCTCGTGTTGTCGTTGTCGCTATCGCTTGCTCAAACAAGCGATAGCTTGACTCGATACCGAAGCGTTTCGAGTAGTGGTATCGAGCGTCCCGTGGTGAGTCGATGAACGGCGCGTCAGCGGCGTAGCCGTGACGCGCCACACCGTTCTCGTCATACTTCCCATTTAGGTACGTACAGTCGATGTAGACGGGAAAATCGACGGTCCAGCTGTGACCGTCGAGTTTCCCCGTCAGATCATGCTGAATGACGCGACTCCATCCTTCCGAGAGCTCTTGCTGAATCGCCTCACCCCACCGGATGATCGGGATCACGTACGCGTAATTGTGCGCCTGAAGCAGCGTGAGACACTTACTGTCGTAGAATCCGCGATCAAGGTAGACGGCCTTGACCCCGGCGTCAAGGCCGTCGAGGACACCGAAGAACTCAGCGAGGACACTACTTGCGGTATCGCCGTCTTTGAGACGGCGTACCGCCAGCGTGTAGCGTTTGTTCTTCACACGCGCGTAGAGTGTGGCATAGGCGTGGAACGCAGTGGTTCCACGCTTCGCTACCGAGTGATAGAGGCCGTCTGTGTCGTCTTCGTCACCGTAGTAGGGCCGCAGGTGGAGGTCTGCGCAGACCTCCACCTGTTCGGGGAGCAATTCATCGAGATCCTTTCGCAGGAGCGTGTTAGCGACTCGTTCGAGCCGTTCCGGCTCGAACTTCGTCCGAAGATGGTAGAGGACCGTGTTCCCAGCGGGTGAGTTCTGGCTCGACGCACAGAGCGTAGAGACAGAGGTCCCGTCGGCGCAAGCGCCGACGAGGACCTCATAGATGTCTTCAGCAGTGATTTCAGCGTTATTGGCTAACGAGAGCGAAACTTCCTCGTCAAGGCGGTTGACGAGAAAGTTAAGAAGCTGGTCCTCGTGGATCTCACCGTCTGCTTGTTTGGTTTTAGACACACCTTCAGCAAGCAGACGTTCTAACTAAGCGGCTTTGTGAAGTACTGATATTCGTTCCCAACACACAATCCGACTCGTCTTGTTTGGGAAATCCTATCTCTTCTACAAGACGCACTCATCGAGGAAAACGACACGTAGTGAACGGGTGGATTCAAAATTATGAATCCGGGGGAGTATCGAAGGCCTCAGATCACGTGGCCAGTTGTTCACTGAGCGGCCAGCAACCCTGATACTTCCGTGAGGGATCCACCAAACACTCGAATCCAGACTTCACCTTCGCGAGGTGCAATCCTTCATACGAATGAGGAACATAAAACTCTGTCCCAATCACCGGATAGAGATGGCCTAACCCTGTTTTTCGGTGGAATAGTGTGAGTAGGTGAAATAGAAAGAATTGGTGTGATATGTGAAATAGAAGAAATTTCGGCGATAGGCATAATAGGCGTAATAGATAAAATAGGCAAACCGGGTGAGATACCCAGATTCGGCATAAGAGACTTACAGCACGTGACATCCTCCCCGGCGTAAACGCCGGGGCTTCCCGTACCGCAGGTGGGATATTTGCTGGTCTACGACACGGCTTGTTCTCTCGTGTGAAACGTCCCGATCTCGCGGTCGAACAAGTATGTCGATGGCTGTGCCACACAGCCGTTACTCCTATCCTCTCCGTGAGGACTCGGAGTTATCTTCTGACGCATGTTCTCCGCCCCGTTGCAATCCGCGTTCCCAACCAAACCGCACGACGAGCAGACGTACAACCCACGCTCGACACGGTTCTCCTTCGTGTCGTCACCACAGTTCGAGCAGGTCTTTGAGGTGTTCCACTCGTTCTCCTTCAACACCTCGACACCGTGAATCTCGCCTTTGTACGCGAGGTACTGGTAGATGCGGTCGAACGCCCACGAGTGTAACTTCTTGTTCCCAGTTTTGCCCCAGTCTGAATCTCGCACGTCTTCGGGCCAACTCACCGCGAGTGTACCAACACCGCGTTCGACACACTCTGTGATGATGGTGTCTGAGAGGACGTGGTAGAAGTGTGTTTCGCGGTCAGCGAGTTTCCGACGCGCCCACATCGACTTCTCCGAGGGGCCGTTCTCACCTTCGGTGTCGTACTCGGCTCGTTTGAAGTAGTGCTTGTCTTCTTTGAGCGAGTTACCGGGGTAGAGAACGTATTCGTCCGGGAAGGCGATCGTGGCGATGTTCTTGATGCCAAGGTCAATCCCCGCCACTTCGTCGCCTGCTGGGTCGGCAGATTCGAGTTCGACTTTGCAGACGAAGTGCAGTTCCCACTCGTCGCCGTTCCAGACGGCGCGAACGTTCTGCACTCGGTTGACTTCAGAGAGGTCAATGTCAGGGCGCGTCTGGTACTCGCAGAGAATGAAGTCCGACCAGTATTCTTTCAGGTTCGAGCCTTTCGAGAGCCGGACGCGGTTGTTCTCGGGGTCGTGTTTGAATCCGTCTTCTTTGAATGTCACCGTGGAACGCGGTCGGGTGTCGCCGTGTTTGCGGTAGCCGGGTGGATTCGCCTCGTCAAACTTGTGTCGCAGGTCGAACCACGACTGGAAAGCGTCAGAAAGTTCTTCGATGACTTTCTGACTGGATTGCGCGTTCAAGTCTTTCCAGCACGACCGGTTCTTCATACACGATTTCAGAACGCCCTCGTCTGGGATTTCTCCGGTTACATCCCAGATTCGGTCAACTGTCCATCGTGCGACGTTCCAGATTTTCGAGGCGGAATCCCCGAGCGAATCCAGACCATCAGACACCTGCCGATGGTTCTGGATAGAACCAACGTAGGTGCGCGTGACGGTGAGATTCGCCATACATAGCCTATGTAGAACCAGTTACTTAATAGTGTCGATTACCGTGGAATATCCGGCCAGAGTGTCATCGGTGGACTGGTCAGCAAGTGTCGGATTCACGCCCGCCGTAAACGGCGGGATTCTCTCCTTGTGAAAAGATAGCTGTGGGTATCTGCATCACGGCGCGAGTGAGTACCGTCGCTCGGCACGTGAGTGCGATAAAGAAAACCGCAAGGAGTCGGCCCGCGTGGGCCGATAGTTGGTTAGCGCGAAGTCGCGGTCCGCGTAGCGATGTTACTCGTTACGGCGGGTCGCGAGGAGCGCGGCGGCGATGAGCGCGACGAGAGCGACGATGGCGCCGAAGCCAGGCGTGTCGTCCTCAGTCGTGCTGTCATCTCCGCTGGAGGAGTCGTCCTCACTGGAAGAGTCGTCCTCGCTGGAGGAGTCGTCCTCGCTGGACGAGTCGTCGTCCGTGGAGTCATCATCCGTGGTGGAGTCGTCCTCGGTGGACGAGTCGTCATCCGTTGCGGAGTCGTCGTCCGTGGTGGAGTCGTCCTCGGTGGAGTCGTCGTCGGTACCGTCGTCGACCGCTTCGACGACCGTGCCGTCAACTTCGACAGCGTCGTTCAGGCCCAGCTGCTGGACACGGAACGTGTACTCGTCACCAACGGACTGGCCGCTGAAGTCGAACTCAGTGGACCAGCTGCCGTCAGCGGACACGTTAACGTCGCTGTTTGTCTTGACGAACGAGGGCTGCGTTCCACTGGCGGAGCGGGAGCGAACAGTGAAGTCCGTACCCGGGGCCACGTTCGTCGTACCCGTCACTTCTTCGCTGTCAGTGTTCGAGACGTTGTACGGGTCCTCATCGAATTCAGCCGTGCGCTCTTCGATCGAGAACGGAGTCGTAACCTCCTGGTGGAGATCTTCGAACTCGCTCTTGTCGGTATCGTCTTCAGGGTTGAGTAACCGTTCACTCGTCACCGTGAATTCGACGTCGAACTCGTAGTCCTCGCTGTTGTCCAGCGAATCGCCGTCCACAGTGATGTCGCTGGTGTCAAGGACGAGGTAGTACTCGTCGTTCTCCTCATCGACAAGGATGTCGAAGTTATCCGAGTCGATGTCAACGGTATCGCGCTGCGCGTTCGGGCCGGCACTTGCGCGCGTCTCGCGGATGCGCAGGTCGAGCGCCTGACCGCCGAGGTTCTCGTTGTCCAGAGTAGTGAGGTTGGCGAACTGCACGCTCTCGTCATCACTACCCGTGAGGTCGCCCGCTGCTGCGAGCGCACCGGACAGGCCGCTTGCGCTGATCTGGTGGATGCTCACGTCGTTGTGCGCGACCGTGCCAGTCTGCGTGATCAGGTCGCTTTCAACGGCGCCCGTGAGCGTCTCAAGCTGCTCGTCCTCATCGGCGTCGAGGACATCGTTCGCGTTGCTGTCGGAGGCAGTCCAGATCTGAATGCCATCCGTGGAGCGCTCTTCGATGAAGAGCGTCGCAACGTCGTCCGAGTTGTCGAGGGTCTCGGCCGGGTCGTTGGATGCGCTCGACGAGGAGATGTCGTAGTCGCCCGTTGCGAGAATTCCGCTCAGCTGTTCTGCTTCTTCGACGTTGATGTTGTCGTCGTCGTCGGCATCAACGATAGTCACGGCGTCCGTGGCAGCAACACCGTCGCCAGCTGCGTAGGTGTTGAATGCCAGGGTGATCTGATCATCGTCACCGAAGTCGGTGATGGAGACGTTTGCCTGGTAGCCGAAGTCGTCCTGGCCACCAACGACCACAGTACCGGAGTTCGTTGCTCCGTCAGCCGTCACATTGAATTCAACAATGTCGCCCTGCTGCTGGGTGAGGCTGGACTGTTCAATGTTGACTTCACCGTCAGCCACATCTTCCACGGTGACACTCGACGTGTCTTCCGCGGTCGTGTCAGTGACGGAGGTTTCGAACTCGTATTCGCCTGCGTCAACATCCGTGAAGTTCAGCGTGTGGTCGCCTTCAGCGTCCGAGAGCACGATGAGGTCGTCCTCGTCGTCTTCGGTCACGTCTTCCTCATCGAACGCACCGGAGTTCGTGAAGATGTTGGCGAGTTCTTCGGCGTCGAGGCCGTCGGCGCTGACTTCAACATCGTAGGTGTTCCGCTGGCTGGAGCTGATATCGAAGTCAACTTCGTCTTCACCATCAACGTTGCCGACAGAGTCCTCGTCGAACTCCGTCGAAAGGCCCTGAGTGACGACCTCGAAGGTCGTTTCAGCGCTGACGTCGTTACCACGCGTCTGATTGGTGACCGCGTAGACACCCGGTTCGAGGTCATCCGTGTCGAAGGACACAGTCTCGACACCGTAGGAGTCCTGAGTCGTAAGAGCCTGTTCGAGACCACCGATTTCGCTCGCTGTCTCACTCGTGTCGATCGAACGGAGTTCCAGATCGCTGGTGTCAGCGAACTGCCCCGTCACGTTCTGTGTCAGTTCCTGACCCTGGAACTGGGTTGTGCCAGTAACCAGTGCATCCGAGTAAACGACCGCACTGGAGGAGTTTACGATATTACTGGCGTTGACAACGGAGTTACCAACGGTCTGCGTAGAAGCGCTATCGTTGGTGAGATGTGCTGTGTGAGCACCCGGGAACCCGCCGTCGTCCTCAACTTCAACGTCAATGCTGCCAGCAGAGTCTACATTTTCAACGCCAGCAACAGTCGTGTTGCCGGAGGAGTCATTGTAGGTAATGATGACAGAACCATCAACTCCTGTTGTCCCGTCATGTGTAATAGTTGCTGTTACGTTACCATCATCTCCGAGCTCTTGGTCACTAAATGTAATATCCTCACCGCCACCGACCGCTGCCGCGGGAGCAGCAGCAAAGCCAAGAGCGACCATGGAGACGACCATGATAGCCGCGAAGAAGACCGCGTTGGCCTTCGTGCGATAGTTTGTATCGTTTGTCATTGTATGTTGTTTCGTTCTGCGTCGCGACACCCGTGCTTTGCCCTCTCCTTACTCGCCCGTTCGTTATCGACCGACACTGCGTCGAGGGCGCGACCGGACTTGGATCGAATTACTCGCAATCGGCGTCGCATTGTACCGGGTAGGGCTGCACCTGTACCAACTGTCGTCGGGTATAAATGCTTTGTGTGGCTATCCACGGTGTGTGAACGCCCCGCACGCCCGGGAGCGAGCGTCAGACGCCCGTTTTCAAAGATCGGGTGTGACAGCCACACGCTCTCGTGACGCGAGAGATACGGGTCGTTTTCGTGTACGTCGACCGGAACACATACCTGTGCCCCACGCCTTCTACAGAATGGGTTCGGACCCTCTCAGGCGATCGGGTGCTGATTTTCAGGGTAGGGACCTGCCCGATCGTCTGCGTCCCCACTGCGATTGACTTTCACGATGGCTACGTTCTCGTATCGTCGTCGAATGCCGCTGCAGTCGCTTCACTCCACGAGCCGAACCGGCGCTGATACGTCGTACACCCGTACGCGCCGTGCTCGGTCATGTCGCGCATCGAGGGGCGCTTATCCAGCTCATCGCGAAGCCGCCGCAGTTCTGCGAGCAGCTCGTCGTCAGTCGGCCCGCGATCCGGATCGAACCCCGCCGCGTCGAGCGCTGCAGACCACGATCCGAATCGGCCCTGGTAGGCCGTGCCGCTGTACGCGCCGTCGTCTTCGACGTCCAACAGCGAGGGCACCTTCTCACGCTCTTCGTGCAGCCGGTGTAGATCCGCAAGGAGGTCGTCATCACTCGGCCGATCTGCGTACGGATCGAACCCGGCCGCCTCTAGCGCCTCGCGCCACGACCCGAATCGGCGCTGGTACGTGGCGAGCCCGTGCGCCCCGTGTTCGCTCACGTCCGTCGTTTTGGGGCGCCGATCGAGTTCCTCGCCGAGTCGCTGGAGATCGGCGATTAGGTCGGCGGTTGGGATCTGGTTCGAGGCGTCTGTTGTCGTCTCGGTAGGCAGGTCGATTCCCGCTTCGTCGACGGCGTCCGCCCACGAGCCGAACCGCCTCGTGTATGTCCGGGCGCTATGCGAGCCGTGTTCGCGCATGTCCCGTGAGGTAGGCGACCGACCGAGCTCATCAGCAAGCGCCCGGAGATCATCCAGCAGTTCCTCGTCCGAGACGTGCGGACCCTTGCTCCAGTTACTCCGGTCACTGCCCGTACCGCTGTCGCCCCGGCGAGAGTTGAGGGTGGACTCGGAGACATCCTCAAAGGTCTCGACGAGCGCAGCGGTCCACGAGTCAAAGCGGTTCTTGTACGTCGCCGATGAGTACGCGCCCTGTTCCTCCATGTCTGCGACAGTTGGTGGGTGTCCGACCTCCTCACGGAGGCGCTGGAGCTCAGCAGCCAGTTCGTCGTCCGAGATAGCGGGCCCATACGGATTCGGCTCGAAGCCGGCGGCCGCAACGCCCTCGTTCCACGATCCGAACCGGCGGTGGATTGTACTGTCAGCGATGTCGCTGTGCTCGTTGAACTCCGGGATTGATGGTGCGCCATCAGCATCGACAACGTCGGCGACGCGGCGGATCTCTGCGAGGAGATCCTCGTCGGTGTGTGTTACGCTAGTGGACTGGTCAGTGGTGTGGCTCTGCGGATCGTCATCAGGGATGGTGTCGAATGCGGCGTCGAGGACGTCACCCCACGAATCAAACCGGCTGTAGTACGTCGGAAGCGAGTATGCGCCGTGGTCGCGAACGACCGTCGTCGTTGGTTTCCCGCCGAGCTCGTCGTGAAGCCGGCGCACCTCGGCAAGTAACTCCTCGGTCGTCACGCCCTGGGGCGGCGGCGGGTCGAAGCCGGCCGCCGTGAGCGCGTCTCGCCACGACCCGAATCGGTCGTTGTACGTCGTCACCGCGTGGGCACCGCGCTCGTGGACAGCCGTCGTCGTCGGTCGGTCTCCGTCGTCGCCAGCGAGCCGCTGCAGCTCGGCGATGAGCTCGGCATCCGAGACGTGCTCCCACTCGCGGGCAGGAACCTCGCCAAAGACTTCCTCAAGGGCGTTCGCCCACGAACCGAACCGCTCGTAGTAGGTGATGTACGCGTACGCGCCCTGCTCGTCCATCTGGTCGGCAGTAGGAATCTGGCCGCGGTCGTCACGAAGCCGCTCAAGTTCGTCGACGAGATCCTCACGCGGAAGCTTTTGATTCGGTGCACGTGGCTCGAATCCGGCGGCGTCAACGGCGTCGTTCCACGATCCGAATCGCTTCGTGACTGTTCGCGCCCCGATCTCGCCGCGGTCTCTGAACTCCTGGAGACTTGGCGCGCCATCGGCGTCGGTCTTTTCTGCGACGCGACGAATCTCTGCAAGGAGTTCCTCATCGCTGTACGACGGCATATCCGTGAAACAAACGCCAGTCGGTATGAGTGTTCGGGGATCGAACACGGCAATTTTAACACCAGAACGACAGTTGAGCAACGCTCAGGTGATTGCCAACCAGCATACGCGCGACTGCACGCGTTACCCGACAGATATCGCTGTCTGGTTTCCCTTAAGAACGTCCTCAGAACTCACAGCAACCGTCTGATCCCCGACGGTATACTCATCGGGATGTGTGACACAGATCGTCACCATTCCGTCCGGGACCGGTGCAGTTCGTGTGTACCTCTGGTTGTCGTATCCGATAAGCACCGAGGTGGTTGCCGTCACCTGCTCGTCTTTTGGAAGTTGCAAAGGCAAAACCTACCCATTCCGATGAGATCCCGCAGTTGTGGTCGATTCTTCGCGGCGATATGAGCGTTGTCGAGCCACGAGTAGTGTGGACCGAAGAAGAACACCTCTTGGAAGCTGAAACTGAGACGTGGCGCAAGCGATGGTTCGTCAAACCCGGCTTGACGGGACTCGCACAGATTAACGACGCTAGCAGCGTCGAACCCGAAGCCAAACTCCACTATGACCTCCAGTACGTACGCGAGCAGTCATTCACCTACGACGTGAAGATCGTCATGCGACAGCTCTGGAAGGTCGCCGTCGACGTGAAAGCGACGCTGTGGTGATCGTCACTGCGCCCGAACGAAGGTGGTCGACGCGTGATCTGGTTGTAGGCCCTCCTCATGGATCTACCTGTGCGGTCGGTTGTGGCTGCGCGCACAGCGACCGTAGGGAGCGAGCACGGAGCGGAGGGTGGGGTGGTGGGGTGTGGCTGGATGGTACACCAATGCCGATCATCCAGCCAAGCGCCGACTACGCAACCAGCCACGGCATGCCCACACAGCAAAAAGGGGGTATACGTTGCCCTACGCGTCCCACCACCGATCGCGCTCGGGGAAATCGACTCGTGACCACCCGGTCAGCGCCACTGACACGCGGCCGTCGTACCAGCTCGTCGCGACATCAATCAGTCGCACCCGCTCGCCTTCGTCGATGAGTGGTTGGGCTGATTTGTGCCACACCGTCACCTTGATCTGCCCGGTATCGTCTTCGAGGAGACCAACTTGCTGGATGGCTGGGTGAGACGGCTCCCAATCATCAGTCCACCGCCCCGAAATGCTCACCGTCCCGCGAGCGATCTCGCTAATTGTGTCGATCGGCATGATTGTCCCCAGCGCCTGCTGGACCTGCTCTGTCACGTGGATGACCGCCGTCGTCATTTCTGCACCGTCGGCGACGCGCCGCGCCAGTTGTCTGCTCACCGCCGCGGCCGTCCACCCATGGGTGCCCTTTGCGATCCGGCGTGCCTCCTGATTCACCGTCGCCAACGTATCACGAGACAGTCCCGCTCTGGGATCGTCTCGGTCGGGATCAGCCCACGGATCCACGCTTGCACGCCGCTCAGCAAACACATCTCGGCGCTTTTTGCTCTCCTCGATGGCGACCTGTCGTGTCCGAGCTTCTCGATCGGAGGTCTGCCGACGATCCCATCGCTCGCGAGTGCGTGCCTTTTCAGCTTCGCGCGCTAGCGCTTTTTCCTCGGCAGCCAGGGTGAGTCCGCTCAGCCCTGCATCGGGGTGATTTGCGTCCACCTTCGCCTGTGTTTGGAGCTCGACTCGGGGCCACAACGGCGCATCGACCGGCTCTGCATCTACTGGTTCGAGTCCTTGTTCATCCACCGACACCTCCGTTGTCGAAACGTTGGTATTCTGCATTGGAGTTACATCCTCCGAAGACGCTCACGCGCTGCCCCCGCAACCTGCGTTATCGCGGGGTTCCGACGACGTCGACGTTCGATAGTACCGCCTACGCGCTCTCGCTCGCGCCTTCGCGAGCGCCCTCGGGCGCGAGCGAGAGCGCGCCTGCATGAGATGATCGCAACCAGCACCGCGCGCCGACCCGCCCGGAGCGAGCGGCCAGCGCATTCCCCGTTCGCCGCGACGCAACCACGTCCGTCGCGGTCGGCTGTGTTGAGGTCCGTAGGACCCGAACGGGTGAAGCGCTGGCGTCGAGGGCACATGCAATTTAGCCCGGCAGGAACCGCACCGACTGGAGCGGAAGCCCGCCCGGAATGGTCGGTCGCGAGCGAAGCGAGGCGTGACCGCAGGGAGCACCTCGCTAGTGAGCCGGGGAGCGAAGCGACCCGCGAGCAAGCGGAGGGCGGAATGCGGCGAGCGGTGCGTGCCGTTCGAACTCTATCTTTTCACAAGGAGAGAATCCCGCCGTTTACGGCGGGCGTGAATCCGACACTTGTTGACCAGTCCACCGATGACACTCTGGCCGGATATTCCACGGTAATCCACAACTATTAAGTAACTGGTTCTACATAGGCTATATGCGTCAGAAGATAACTCCTATCCTCACGGTGAGGATAGGAGTAACGGCTGTGTGGCACAGCCATCGACACACTTGTTCGATTCAGAAAGTGGAGCGTTCGCCCCGCGAGAACAGGTCGTGTCGTAGACCGGCAAATATCCCACCTGCGGTACGGGAAGCCCCGGCGTTCACGCCGGGGAGGATGTCACCTGATCGAGGAGTGCCCACATGCCCGGAGTTATATCTCCACCGACACGGGGCCTTCACAACCCATCGCAGACTGTCTCCAGCGCAGCCGTGAGCGACCCTTCGAACTGCCACGTCGCCTCGCTGAACGCCCCCTCTGTTTGATCGTCCCATCGCGGGAATCCACACTGCTCGCTGACGGCCACCTGCCACGTGGGGGGCTCGATCTGTCCGAGTTCGTATGGAGGAATCGCGACGATGTACAGATACTCCTCATCGCCGTGAATGCCCGCGCGAGGATCCTCGATCCCGTGGCCAAGCAGAAACAGTGGCTGTGAGAGGTGTTGCATCCGACTGGGTTGACAGACGTCGGCCGGCGAGTGCGCGTCAACTCGGCGCCGTGCTTCCCGATCGGGATCAAGATACAGTGTCAACGACGCCAGTTTTTCGAGGAAGACGTACTGAGCGGCCGCATACGAGGGCCCCCGGACACTGGTTGTCGCCTCCAACAGCTGTTTGAGTTCTTGCAAGCGCTTGAGCACGCCACTCGGATACCCGTCTGAGTGCGTGTACACCTGTGCGACTGGATCGGCCGGATCGGCCGTCTGACCCGCTTCGAGGGTTCGGACGAACCGGAGTTGACATCGGGTTGACATTGTGTCACGCCGGCAGTTAGCTCGCCGGCGTCCATCGCGGCGAGCGAAAAACCCTATTATCGCTCCGTCTCAGCCGATCGGTGGCAGCACACGATGGCCGCAAGGACGATAGCTCGCCATCTCCGGACCGTGGGCGATGACGATGGTGACTGTCGTCTCACACTGTGGACACGTCTCGTACGACCCCATTCTCAACTGCTACGCTCAATCCGGCCACAGCGCTCACACGCCATGAGCGACCCGTCCGGGGTGTCGTAGCACCTACGAGCAGCAGGAGGGTGTGAACACTGTCCCCACGCCGTGTGGGTGAGTTGTGTGTCGATTCGATCGCTCAACGTTGCCAGTGGATTGGTCATGGCGGCCGCCCCTCAGGCGCCGCAGATACTCCCACTAGCCGAGCGTCACACCACGATCACGAAACACGCGCT
The DNA here is from genome assembly GCF_000022205.1 of Halorubrum lacusprofundi ATCC 49239. Classification (NCBI taxonomy): domain Archaea; kingdom Methanobacteriati; phylum Methanobacteriota; class Halobacteria; order Halobacteriales; family Haloferacaceae; genus Halorubrum; species Halorubrum lacusprofundi. The sequence continues at coordinate 228,374 of NC_012028.1, read as the reverse complement.
TGAATCCTTGTTCCTGAATCGCACCCACCAGATCGGTGTACGCCTGTCGCGCGCTCGGGTCCTCGAGGAGTTCGCGAAACCGACTCTCAAAGCGTCGCCCGTGAGCCGTCCGCCGCTTATCTGAGCGGTCGTGGGCCGCCTCGTGACACAGCACCAAAAAGAGATCGTGAGTCCACACCGCGCGTTTCGGGCTCGTCACCGCCGAATCAGTAATCACGATCCGGGTGTAGCCATCCGTCCAGGCGTCGGCGGTCGCCTCACCCCACGAGATGGTGCGATCGATCCCCATCGCATCGGCAAGCGCCCGCGCAAACAGGAGATAGCGACCTTGTCGGGTTGTTAGTTCGATATCGGCGAGCCGGGTGTATCCCTCCCAGATGCCGAGCGCTTCCGCGCGTTCGTGGACCACAAAGGTGTCTGGCAGCGTGATCGCGGCGTCGTCATCGCGAGCCGCGCGTGCCAGTTGATCGGTTGCCTGATCGGTCGTATCGAGGATAATGGATCCGCGCTCGACGAGTGCGTCCGCGCCGTGTCCCACACCCTCCTGCAAGGCGATCTGCGGGGCCGCCTGTATCTGAGCGAGACTCACCGGCGTCTCGGTGACGAGCTGGAACACCTGCCGCCCGCGCCACCGCTCACGAAGGCCCTCATCGGTTGCGATCAACTCGGCCATCATCGATCGCGTCTGGGCGGCAAGGGCGTTATCGCTGAGCTGGTCGTACAGCGCGATTCGTGCGTCTTCGAGTGTCTCTTGGATGCGTCCCCACCGATCACACCCCGATTGGATGTCCGTCCGCCCGAAGTTCAGCGTGAGATTACCGTTCGAGACCACGACGCCCCCGACGCCCGCATCGTGATCGGTGGTGACGTACAACCCGTTGCTGTAGATGGCAAGCCCCTGATCGGGCGTGTGGGTGAGCGCTAGGTAGGCGTCGGTGGTCTCACGAGTGACGGCGACACGCGCGTCGTCGACGGTATCAAAGGGATGCCCGCGATCGACGGGCGTCCCGTTCACCACAATCTCGACGCCCGTCCGGAAGGTGAGGTAGCCGAATCGCTCGCAGAGCCGATCGTAGATGCGTGGCCATCGGTAGCTGTCGGGGGCGGGTACCTCATTCGCGTAGTGATCAATGGTTACGCAGACACCGTCGAACGCATGCTCGGTGTCGACGACGACCCCGTTCCGGCCGGCCGCCTGCGCGAATGGTGCTGTGTCTCTGGCGTCCTGATAATCAAAACACAACGCCTGGTGGCCGCTCCAGATGCGGACGGCGCCTTTTGCGATGATCGCGCCCGTGCCGATTCCCCACTCGCCGAGTGTCGCGTCGTCATCGCGCGCTTTGGTTCCCGCCCCAAGCACGGAGAGATCGCGACGACCCGCTTTCTCGGCGAGATCGACGCCGGCGCCGTCATCACAGACAACTGTCCGGTCTGGCGTGACGCTCACCAACACGCGCTCGGAACCCGGACTGTCGACGCCGTTCTGGACGGCTTCACGAATGGCATCGGTGAGATCCGCCATCTGGTCTTCGATCAGGTACTGGGCGACCTGATCGGTGGTGGTCATCTCGACAGAAGCGGTACGACTCGGCTCGGTCCCCCTCGATTCTGGGGGTGTCGACTGTTTGGACATGGTGTCCACCCCTCGGGCACCACAGAAACCCAGCAAGGGCGTCCTCACTGCGTGTCGATCGCGTCGATTAGCGTGGTACTCACGTCGCGGATTCGCTCACACCGAGTGAGGAGCTGCTCACTCTCATCATCGCTCCATGCCGCGAGATACCGCGCGGATCCGTCCATCTCGAGATCAAAGTGGCGCCCAACAACGTATGCGACCGCCTCAGCTTCCCGTTCACGTGCCTCCCGCCCGGCCGCGTCAGTTGAATCATGCTGCAGTGCGTGCGCGTACTCATGAAGCAGCGTCCCCGCGACGGCCGCAGTGTCGTCGTCGCGCACCTGCACGTGAGGGTCACCGTCGACATGGCGACACACGCCGTCCGCGTCGCCGTGGGGCCATGCCTCACTCTCGAGTATCTCGACTGCGATCTCGAGATCGGTGACCGCCTCGAGGAGCGCCGTCACCAGCCCGTCCGCGTCGCCCTGAGCTGCCGTCTTCAACTCGGGAAGTGACTCACCGTCAGTTTGAGAGACGTCGAACACCGGAACGGGCTTGAATCCGACAACATCCGTCTCCCACTCGTTGGGTGGCGTGTCGTCATACGCACAATCGTTGGTTTCGTGGTAGGTAGGTCCATCTCCGCACTCGGGACACTGATTCGTGATGATCGGCGCCCAAATCCAGATCGCTGACTCGCCTTCTGTCACGTGTCGGTCGAACTCTTCTTGCCACGTCCGATACCCCGCAACCCGTGTCGCGTCGGGATACTGCAGGGTGATGAGCAGCGTGTTTCGGTGTGAGTAGTCGCGAAAGTGACTCTGCACGTCAAGCCACCGCTGGAACTGTGCGCTGGCACGCGCTTCGTCGACGCCGTCAACGAGTTCGGCGAGCCACTGGTCGATCGCTTGATGCATCTGGTCGGCGCGGGCGTCACCGTCACCGAAGGTGACTGACCCGCTCGTGGACAGGGATTTAGCCATGCTCCCACCCATTGGGAGCATAATAATCCGGCTGAGCCACACACCGAGCAGACGCTGGCGTCATCGTGATCGGGATCACCGCATCGGTCTCATCGGACTCATCGACACAGCGGCGTTTGTTGTCCGCGAGTGCACGTCTCGGCATCACAATCCGGTCACGGCGTACGTCGGTCCGTGGAGACACTCAAGATGCTCCAGACGACATCACCGAGCGGCGATTCACGAACCATGGCATAGAGTATCTCTTTGCGACCAGGCTTCACAGAGCGCCTCCGCATCGCTGGAGAAGTGTCCGCTGCTCTCCGTCTATTCGAACTGAAGACGGTCGTTTTCGCGCTCCAGGCTTGACATCCTCCCCGCGCTGAAGCGCGAGGCTTTCTCCTTGATGCCCTGTAATTCTACCGCTATTGTTAGGATTTTCCCTAACACTTATCGGAACCGGTTGCGTCAGTAAACGTGTGGATGAGCGATGATGTCACCGTACTCGAAGACGAGATTGAAGCCTACGCCGACGGCACCGTGGCGCGGGTGCGCGTGCTCTCGGTCCCGACGTCGGAGCGATTCGAGGAAGGGATCAAGTACGCTTACCACTACGGCGAAGCCGGCACGGATGACCCGATCATCCGGTTCGACAACCACCACGGCGTCCACGAGCTCCACCTCGGGGGCGAGACCTTCGAGATCGACTACCCCGGCCTCGCGGAGATCTTCCGCGCCTGGCGGGCAGCGCTCCCTCCGGAGAAGCGCGACGACTGGTAGCCCATCCGAGTACGGTAACCGACGTACAGACTCCCGACCAACCCCGACCAACCATCCCACGCCCCACACCTCATGACCCGAACACTCCACGTCCAGATCAAGCCCACCGATCGTAGTGACCTCGAAGAGCGTCTCGAAGCGATCGACGCCGGCGAGGACGTCGAACCGAGCGAGCCGACGCTCTCTATCGAGGACCTCGAAACGTTCGGTCGCGTCTTCCGCTCGACCAACCTCGAGCTCCTGGAAGCGATCGTCGAACACGAGCCGGAGAGCATCCGCGAGCTGGCGCGCCTCGTCGATCGGAACCCGCCAGAGGTCCTCGAGAACGTGAACGAACTTGCCGACTACGGCCTCATCGAACTCGAAGAGGACGGCCGGGCGAAGCGGCCGGTCGTGTGGTACGACGAGATCGATGCCGACATCCCGCTCACCCCGCCGTCGGGGCAGGACCGCAAGGCGAACGCCTGAGGTAGCGAGAGAAGATGGGCGGCGACGTCGATCCCGGGGACTAATACATGCATTTTTGGCTCTGTTGAAATCCTCTTCTTCGAATATATTCTCAACTGGATTGACATCCTCTTGCGCCTGAAGACGCAGGAATCCCGAGCGTTGGGAGTTTCAGGTTTGCAACCATGCTTCTGCCACTTCACGGGAGTCCGTTTAACCCAGCCATCGTGGTCAGCGGCTGACTGGCGGTGCCAAACCGCCGTTACTCCTATCCTTGGTGTCAGTGACTCCCATCTGTTGTTTTTGCCAGCAGGGAGTCGTTGACACTTCGACGGACTCGGAGTTACCTTTGGCTTGCTCAACCAACAGGCACAAGGCGAACGTCTCTGCGTTCGTGTTCACCGTGTCGGTGTTCCGGATATTGTCTCATTAGTGGCGGGTAAACCGCCTCCAAAGGCCGTTCGAAATCGCTCCGTTCCGACCTGACCTTACTCCTGCTACGAGATGGTATTATTTGAAACTCCGGATTAGAAACTCAAAACTGCCATTGAACGAGGATTCGTGTAGTGTATTGTCGGATTCATCCTGCGGCTAAAGCCGCAGGTATTCTCCTTGCTCTTTATAACCGATTGATGAGAACCGTGGACCGCTCGTCACCGGTTCCGTTACCGGGATGGTGACTCTCGACGACGCGAACACTTCGCATGACGGCAATTCTCAGACACTGTCGGGTTCTACCGCGATCCAGACACCGTACGCGAACACGGCAAATCCCGTAACGAAGACTGGGATCCCAACGAGATAACCCCCGCCGGTAATACCAACATAGCTGAACAGAGCCAACGAGATGCCGAGAGAGATGAATATCGCGGCTTTTCCACCGAGGTCGTACAGGACGGTGGTCGGAATCGGGTCGAGCCATCCGCTCATTACGTGAGATGTGGAGGACTGGATGCTTGACTCTTCGTCACTCACCTACCCGTCATCCGGAGAATGAGCGATATGTCTCGACTGAGATAGTCGATAAACCCGCCGTATCATATCCAGTCTCTGTACTGAGCGATTGCGGGTAAAAACTATCACCTGCTAAGGATTTCAACAAAGCCGGATATTTGTATCCTGAACAGCCGTCTCTACCTTTCTCGCCATAAGATTAAAATCAAATGGATGTACATTTTACAGGCCATGGGGCAGCAGCCCGACCCCTCCCCGCAGCAAGACGCCACACACCTCCACCTCCGGCCGACGGACGCCGCCCTGTCACCGGCAGCCGTTACGCAGGGCTTTTGTCGGCTTCACAGCAGTGATGCAGACACCGACGGGTGGACCGACCGGCTCTTCGGGACGCGGGCGCCAACCTTTGAGTTCCGGCTCCAGCGGCCGGCCGGCCCGGACGCCGATCTCACCCTCTATGCCGGAAGTACTGATGCGCCCACAGCAACGCTACACGAAGGGTTACGCACCGCGTGTCCGAACGAGTACGAACTCACGCCGGCGACACCTGAGTCGCCCGCAGCGGTTGAGACACCGACTCCCGACGATGAAGGTACTTCGCTGGCAGCCGTCGAGTGGGTCGGTGACGCCGAGCGACGCGATGACTGGCAGACGCAGTTGACACCGTTTGCCGTGTTTCAAGCCACCGACGAAACTCGGCTGCCACTGGCGGTGATCGCCGAGGCACTGACAGACACCACCGCAGCGGTCACCTATCAAGTGGTGTGTCGCCGGTATCGCGACTGGCGCGGTGACGCCCGCGCTCGACAACAGCAGCTCGAGGCAGGTCGCGACACGCCCGCCAGTCGCGTTGTGGATGATCTGGTTGGCGATGTGCTGGCCGACACTGCTCCGAAAAAACGGCCCACCCAAGACCGCCAGCGCGATCCGGCGACGGCTGGCCGGCAAGAGGCGATCGCCGCGGCCGACCCGCAATACGCATTTCTCGTGAGCGCCCGCTGTGTGATTCGCGGGCCACAGGCAGAGCCGCTCGCACGCCGGCTTGCGACCATACTCGAGGGGGTGAGCAACGCATATTACACGATCGACGGTACGGTCACGACCGGCGCCGACGCCGAGCCGGTCGTCGAGGCGGTTCGTGAGCGGACGGTCCATGAGCCAACCTACGACACTGCGCGCACGAAGCTGCCGTGGACGGCAAACCGGAGCCGCGGACTCATTATGGACGCGGCGACGCTCCCCGCGATCTGTCTGGTTGATGGCACCGCACTTACTGCAAGCGGCGCACGCGCCGTGGATCCGACTGCCGCCGATCGGACGGCGCTTCCACCTCCGCCTGCCAGCCAACTCACGCGCTACCGTGACTCCGGTCTTGTCATCGGCCAGCCACTCGATCAGGACGGAACGCCCACCGCCGATCCGATCGCGGTGCCGCCGGCGCTCCAGCCGCTCCACGTTGCGTGGTTCGGGAAGACGGGCTCGGGGAAATCAACGAGTTTGCTGACGGGAATGCTCGCAAACGCCGACGCCACAGCCGGTGCCGACATTCTCATCACGCCGAAAGGCGATGCGATGGCCGACGCGTATCTGCGGGCTCATTACGCGCGCTACGGCACACTTGCGAACGTCTACTACTTTGATTGTGCAGAGACGCTCCCCGCACTCTCATTTTTCGACATTCGCGACCAGCTGGCGGCCGGTATCGATCGCACGACCGCCGTCGAAGATCTCACGGATCACTACATCGAGATCCTTGAAGGTGTGATGGGCCGTGATCGCTTCCGGCAGGCCGTCCGCTCTCCCGATATCATTCGTCAGTTGGTGAAAGCACTCTTTGATCCCGTCCACGGGAGTGATGCGTTCCCTCATCGCGATCTCCAACGCACAACAGCCCGGTTTCACGAAACCGGTGAGCCGCCGCCAGTGGTCAATGACGAGCTCCAATCGATGCTGTACAACGTGGCCGCCAACAGCCAGCAGTCGTTTGATGAGTTGCTCCAAGGGGTGCACAACCGCATCGAGAAAATCCCGCTCGATGAACGGCTGGGCCAGCTGTTTAACCACGTCCCCGAACCTGGCGATTCGCAGTTCGATTTGCGATCGGTGATCGATGAAGACGCCATCATCATTCTCGACACCGGCGGGTTGCGCACCGCAAGCCAGCGCGTGCTCACACAGACCGTCCTCTCACAGCTGTGGACCGCGCTTCAACGGCGGGCACACACGACTGAGCCGGCCGACCGGGCACTGGTGAATCTGTATCTTGAGGAGGCCGCTCAGCTCGTCTCCTCCGGTATTGTTGATGACTTGCTCGCCCAGTCGCGGTCGTTCGGCTGTAGTGTCACGCTTGCCACGCAGTTTCCGGGCCAGCTGCGTGTGCGTGATGAGGCAGCGTACATCGAGCTGCTCAACAACGTTTCGACAATTGTGACTGGTAGCGTCGCTGTCGACACCGCACTCACCACGCGACTCGCGACTGCCGATCTGGAGCCCGCAGCCGTCGGCAATCGCCTGCGGTCGCTACAGCGTGGCCAGTGGCTAGTGCGGCTGCCCGCTCCGTTCGGACTGGAGCCACCACGGCCGTTTCTGGTCGCGAGCGCGCCCCGTCCAGCCGGCCATCCGGATCGAGAGTCGTTTCGGCCGGCACGCGAGACCGCGTTTGCCGCCCAGCGAGACGTGCTTATCGACCGGACACGGCTTGAGTACGGAATCGACGTGACGGCGACGCGAGCGACGACCGGGTCACCAGAGACTGAGACGGCTGCTGGCGACGAGGCCGCACCTGCCGACTCGGAGACGACCGTCTCTCGGATCGATTCGGCGCTGCCGTACACTGAACGACTGCCAGAGCCCGTTATCTACGATGATGAGCGCCACGCGCTCGTCTGTGTGGCGTGTGAGACTCCGTATGACCCCACCCCGGCTGGGCTTCGGGCGGCGATGGGCTGTTGTCACGACCCGACGACGGTCGATCGGGCCGACTGCCCCATCTGTGATCTGCCGCTCAAGCTCACCTACACAGAGCGCCACGAGAGCGCCATTAGTGATGCGGGACTCCGGTTTCTGCAAGCGGTGTATTCAGCCCACCAACAACAGTACGACCCCACAATCGAATACGATATCACCCGCGACAGCATGCGGCGGCTCGAAGAGTACGTTGGCATCGACGCGACCGAGGTCGACGAGCTGCGCGAGGCTGGACTGGTGAGCTGTGATTGTCGGTATCCGCATACGCTGTATACGGTCACACCGGACGGCCGTGATGCCATCGGCGTGCGCCACCGCGAAGGCGTCGCTCACGGCGCTGGCGCAGGCGATCTCAGCGAGTCCAGCTTTCACGTGGCCATGGTCGAGGTGGGGAGTCAACTGCTCGAAGCGGAGTACGTCGACGATCCGAGCTCTCCGGCCACAACGGTCGAGCGCTACTACGAGGTGCGCGAGGGGCGGCTTGATGCTGCGGCCGTCGACGAGACCGGTGCCGTCGTCGCCGCGCTCGAAGCCGAGCGCATCAACAACGATGCGAGTCGGGCCATCCCTGAGGATTACGACAAACTGGCGGCCGAAGAGCCGAACGCGGCCATCTGGATCGTCAAAAACCGCGAAGCCGCCCACGCCGTGATCGAGGCGCTCAACACGCCGCCAGACGGACAGCCCCGCGTCGAAAAGAGCTACGGGAAACAAACCCGCCCAGCGGTGTTCACGATCGACCAGCCGGGACTCACCGACGTGTTCACGTTTCAGTCGGTTCGTGATACGCACCTCGACGCGTCAGAGTAAGTTGAGAAGTATTGCGGTGAATCGCCTCGATCTGCTCGGTCTGTCGATCACGATCGTCGATAAGTACAGGGACGTGTCCCGCGGAGACCGAAGCGTACGCGTTACAGCGGCCACCAACTGGCTGTTTCATCCTCATCTGTGGCGCGTTCGAGCGCCTGTCGTCGGTTCCGTTCGGCCGCTAAATCCGCTCGAAGCTGTTCGTTTTCTTCGATGAGCGTTTCAATTCGGGCTGTCAGCTCTTCGAGTCGTTCGAGACGTGCGCGGGCATGCTGTGGGTGAGCTGCTGGCCCGGAGTTGAGTGTCGTTGCTGCCGTCGCGGGAGACCCTGCGGTGGAGTCACCGGCTGATGATGTCTCGGTTCGGCTGGGTGGTGTCGATTCGGCTGGTGACGTCGACGCGTGCTGTGCGGGATCGGTCGCCGTTGGTGTCGAGGGAGCCGCTGAGTCATCGGGAGCGGTGTCAGTGTCACCGGCCGACGGTGATGCGTCGGCTGTCCCCGGTGGCGTGTACACGTCGTCTGTACGAGCGATCGCCCGCTCAAGCGTCTTCTCACCGTAGGTACTGCCGTCAGCGTAGTGGACCTCGTCCCACTTGTCACGGGCCAGCCCCGACTGTCGAAACAGTCGATCCATTCGACCGCGATCCCGGCCCGTCCAGAAAGCAAGCAGCCGACACAGTGCCATGTCTGCCTCAGAGTGGCTCTCGTAGCCGCTGGTGTCACCTCCCCAGAGCCGACGAAACTTTGCACCGTTGGCAGCGGCTGTTGCCCGATTGAGTAGCTCCTCGTCTGAAAGCGCACCGACGCCGGCGGTGGCTGTCTCAGGTGCGGTGGTGTCATCGTTCGGGGATCGATCCGTGGTGGTACTGGGCGGCTCGCTGGACGACTCGGAAGCCACTTTCTCAGCGTGAAGCGACGCCACCGCTGCCGTCCGCTCGGCTACCGTTGCGGGTGTTTCTGCAAGTTGTGTGCCGGTTACAGTGAAAAATCGCGATCGGTCATACAGCTCAAGGTTGCCAGCGCGGTTGCGTCCCTCAGGGAGCGCCCCCGTGACGAGAATGTGATAGCCGGTTTCAGAGGGGCTCACTTCCGTGTACGAGTCGAGTTGGGTGATGATCTGGCTGGCCCACGCGGTCGGCTCGCCGGTGTCAGGATCGCGGCAGTCATCCAGATCGATCCCGATGAGCGGGTCATCTGTCGTAAACACAAACCCCAATCCATCGACTGGGGTTGATGTCACCGCCTTGCGGGCCGTCTGGAAGTCTCGCCACGTATCCGGATCCGTCGTCGACGCAAACTGCGTTGTGCCGGGAATAATCGGGACTTTGGTGTGCTTGTCCTCTCGCTGTTGGCTTCGCCAGCACACCCACTGGTCACGATCGACGAGCGCGTCCGGGAGGGTGTCGGCGGTCGGGGGAATTCCCATAGTGTACGCGTGACATGATCACACGGATCAGGCAAATAAATATCGCCAGAGACGCACTCACCGAGCATCTCGACGTCGGCGTCGACCACGTATTGTTGCGGGACGTCTATCGGGTCGTACTCGTGTATAGATCTTCGGGTCGCTCTGTACGATCGCATCTCGATCCGTCTCCCTGCCGTCTTTGGGTGGTCTTCCCGTCCGCAATAACACTGCAGACAACGGGTGACACTGTTGGGGTCACCACCCCGGAGAGACGCGATCGACACACACCGGCCAGGACGGCCGATCGCAATCGGCTGGTACGCTCTAAAAATCGCTCGACGGCGTCGAGAGTCGATCGATGCTGTTTCCGACAGCGCATCCGTGTCGTCGTCGACGACGGCGGTAACCTCTCTGATGGCCGACATCGAGATTCACCGGTATCACCCCCACTATTTCCAGGGTGATCGACAGAATTACGATCGACATCTCACAGCCGTGATGTATCTCGTGGCCCCGCGTTGTGCCCGAGTGGATCGTCGTCGACGACACGTACGGTGGACAGCACGGCGTACGATCGGGTGAGACGCAGATCGCTGCCGCCCTGCCGAGTCGCCTGTGGACGCAACATTGATCGGTGGGGGGTACCACCCCCGCTGTTACACATCTTCAAGAGTGATGTATTGCGGTCGGGGTGTCGGCTGAAACATCGGTGACGCGTGTCACTTGTTCGGTGCTCGGTGAGTGGGTGCGGTGTGGAACGCTGCCCGTTCGCTCTCGATGGTGTCGCCGGCGCCCGGAAGCGACGCCAGTTCTTGGGTGGCTGGGTCGAAGTCGATGACCCGTTTCTCGTTGGGCATCGCTGTGACCTGGATGCCGCGCCACTCGCCGTCGACGCCGATGAGCGCCTCAGCGAAGCCGGCATCCTCGTTGCCGGGCACCGCATCCTGGACGAACCGCATCTGTGCGTAGTTCAACCCGAATTCGGCGGCCCACGCCTCGTCCATCCCGTCGAGGCGATGGAACTGCTTGACGGCACACTGATCGAGGATGGCCTCGCTTTCGGCGTGCTCGAAGAACTCATCGACGGTTTGGGTGACCAGCCGGATAGACAGATCGTGATGCCGATGGTGACGGAACACGGTTTCAAGAAACGCCAGACTCGCAGCATCCTGCATGATGTAGCGTGCCTCATCGATGTAGAACACGACCTCTGTGTCCGATATCTTCGCTCGCTCGTACACCAGCGAGATGAGCAGCTGCATCGTCAGCGCCGTGCTGCTGTCGACGCTACCCTCCTGTTGGGCGAGATCGAGGTAGATGACCTTCTCGTCGTGGATGTCGAAGTCCGACGCTTGACCGAGATTGGCGTGGCGACCGCCCCCTTCGAAGGGGCGAAGCTGATCGAGTAGCCACGTTGCATCCTCTGTGATCTTCTCTGTCTCCTCGTCAGATCGGACGATGAACGCCTCAGGGTCGTCGATCATGTCCTCGAAGACATCCAGCATGTCGCGGATGGTCGGGCTCGGGTTGCTGTGCGTGGCAATGTCGTCCGTAATCCCCTGACGTTTGTAGGCACGCTTGAGCCCGAGTTCGAGCGTCGTCCGTCGATCCCCGAGTGAAATCCCCCGCAGTGCGAAGAAGTTCGTGAGGAAACTCATCGCGTCATCGAGTTTTTCGTTAAAGGGACTCGCGTCCTCACCCATCGCCCGCTGGACGTGTTCGGGGGTTTCGCGAATTTCTAGGGGATTTAGCCCGAGCGTTCCGCCGACCGTGATGCGTTTGGCGCCGAGAGCTTCGGCGACGCCGGCCCAGTTGTTCAGCGGTTCGAGGATGATTCCGATGCGGTCCTTGCTCTGCTCGATCGAGCGGATGAAGTTTTGCTTCGAGCTGAACGACTTCCCTGAGCCCGTGTCCCCGACCGTGAACATCGCATAGCCGTTCTCCCGGGCGAACGGATCGATGACGACCGGACTCTGGGTATCTTTGTGAATTCCGAATTCGACGCCACCCTCTTCGAGAATCGTCGCGTTGTGTGGTGAGGAAAGCATCGCGCCGACGGCGCCCCCGAGCGCGATCGATGTGCGTCCGAACACGTTCTTGCCGATGGGTGCGGCAGACTGGAGGGCGAGGTCTTGCCGGCAGATCGCCGTCTTCGGCGTGAGGTTCGCTGGATCATCACGGAGCGCACTGGTGACTGTCTGGACGGCATCTCGGAGGTCGTCTTTCTCGTCGGCCCGCACCGTCACGTACAGCCCTTGATCGAAGACACGCGCGCCGTTCTCGACGGCTTTGTAGGTCGCGGCGGCTTCGTTGGCGCGCTCTTGCAGGTAGGTACTCCGAACGCTCTGTTCGAGATCAGCATCCACCTGGAGATCATCAGCGATCTCTTGCAGTTCGTTCCGCGCCCGCTCCTGATTTTTTGGGGTGAGATGCGCCGTCAGGTCGAACTGGATATCGGTCAGCTCGAAAAGGTCGCTCAGATACCCGTCGTTCGGGTAGTCCGGGTACTCAGTGATGTACAGCGTCGTCGTCCACTGCTCGCCGACGCGTGCGGCTCGTGTGTCCCATTCGATGGCGGCCGGTGCGGTGATCGTCTTGTGTGATTCGGCGATGTCGTCGAGCAGTTGCCGTTCGGCCTTGCCGTCTTTGAGTGTCTCCTCGTCGAGGAGATCTGAGAATGCGACTTCCTCGTCGTCATCTTCGGAGTACCAGTCCCAGAGCCGTGTCCCACCGACGCCGAGAACAACCGCGATGCCGACGTAGAGGGCGGCGCCTTCAGCTGCGATCGGATTCGACAGCCACTCCACTAACTGGCCGACAGCCTCGCTACCCGACTGGAGGATTTGGTTATCCATTGTGCGCATCCTCCCGGCGCGAGTGACCCATAATTGCGTGGTCGCGCACGATACGCTCTGCGTCGTCATAGTCGTGCTCGCAGCCGTTCCAGAAGTCCATATTGAGGACGAACAGCTCGACCGTGCTGAGCCGGCGGGCAGACCACCCCGAGGCCTGTTGGATGAACTCGGTGCGCACGTCGGTGACACGACTGTCGAGTTTCTCGAACAGTTGGGCGCGGCGCTCAACGGCGGTGAGATTCTCGCGACGGGTGACAAACGGGGTGAACAGGAAGCCGATCACGGGGAACTGGGTAAGCTTCTCGGCGGGCGTCTCCTCATCGCGGAAGCGGTCATACACCTCCAGCGGGGTGACCTGGACGCCGATGTAGTAGCGAATCTGCTGGGTCCCCCGCTCGCGCATCTCTTTGGGGCGCGTCTCTCGGTACTCCTCAAGGAGTTCTTTGAAAACCGGGTTCGCTGTGACGTCTTCGTCGTGGAGCCGGTCCTCGATAGTTTCGGTGATCTGTTCGACCGGGAACGAACGAGTTGTCGCGTGGAGTTTGAGCTTTGCGTCCAGTTCCGTGTTGGCAAACGCTTCGCCGGCGTCTTGGAGCTGGGCCCAGTCATCGGACATCGCGAAGTCCATGTTGTCCGGGTCGATCTCGATGAACGCCTCCATCCCCCCGTCGGCACGTTGGATCGCCCCAGCACCTGGCCACGCCCGTTCGATATTCGTGAGGTCTTGGGTCCGCTCGTCAGGTGTAAACGGCGTGTAGTTTGCGAGGCCGCCTGCATTCCGGTCTGTTTCGGTGGGACTCTCGTCAGCGTGCTCGGGGGCACTAAACGTGATCTGTGGTCGCATAGCGTATCGCGAGACGTCTTTCGTCCACGTCCACGCGTTCACGTGGGTTGGCGAGACGTAGACGATTGCGACGCCGAGCCCGAGCCCGCCGGCAACAAACGGAAGCGCAAGCGACTCGACGCCGGCGATTCCGGCGACGAAGAGCCCGACGATCGGAAAGGCGATGAGGACGCCCACGTCGCCCTCCTCGATGTTAAGGTACGGAATGTGGCTCTCCTCACCGAACTGATTCATGATGCGCCGTGCAGCTGCGTCTGGGTCTAGTGACATTGTTACTGGATCCCTCGATCAAACTCCATTCCGCGGGCCGTGGTCTGTGACGCTCCCGTGGTGTCTATCTTTTCACAAGGAGAGAATCCCGCCGTTTACGGCGGGCGTGAATCCGACACTTGCTGACCAGTCCACCGATGACACTCTGGCCGGATATTCCACGGCAATCCACAACTATTAAGTAACTGGTTCTACATAGGCTATATGCGGCAGAAGATAACTCCGAGTCCTCACGGAGAGGATAGGAGTAACGGCTGTGTGGCACAGCCATCGGTACACTTGTTCGACCGCGAGAGCGGGACGGTTCGCCCGAGAGAACAGGTTGTATCGTAAACCAGTAAATATCCCACCTGCGGTACGGGAAGCCCCGGCGTTTACGCCGGGGAGGATGTCACTGGGTCGTTTTCGGTGCGTCGATACGACGGTGTGTCGCCGTCGTCGCGGTGGCCACCGCGCGCGGCCGCTTTCTGTGCAAGCGCGTGTCCTGCGGCGGCTTTCGGCCCCCATCGGGCGGCCGTCGTCGCGACGCCGACGCCGCCGACGTACGCACCGGCAGCCACGCCGCCGACAAGCGTCGCCCCCTTTGTCGCGCCACCGAGGACTTTTGCCGTCAGTGGGGTCGCGAATTTGAACGTCTTCCACGAGATGTAGAGCGCGATGACCGGAAGTGAGACTGCGACCAGATACCGCAAAAAGGGGGTACTCGGGGAGATTGCGTTCTGAGAATACAGAAGGTCGTATCCCTTGAACACTACCGCTGCCGGGAGAGGCAGGATGGCTAATGGAACAAATCGCTTACTGAACCCCATTGCGATATCGGAGAGGACGGGGATGTTTCCATATGCGAGAGCGAACCCAATCGGCATCCCATATACGAAGACGTACAGCAGGACCTCACGAATGTAGTAGAGTGCCTCCAACGCCCACATTGAGAGTCCTCCAATGAGAGCAAAGACGAGCGAAAGCCCGGGGTTGCTGAGCGAGACCTCTAAGAAGTTGAGCATCGCATCACTCAGAGAGTCCAAACTCGGCATCAGGGCGATGGTGAATCCGTCTACGATGTAGAGACCAAGGATACTCACCCAGTACCAGGTGATGATCAGGAATGCACCGACCCAGGCGGTTTTCTTGGTGCGTCTGGCCTCGTATGCGCTTCCGATATTGAAGATTCGGACTGTGTGACGGCCTTGGACGCACATCACGAGGAGAAGTAGTGAGATCAACATGATCTCACCACCGACCAGTGTATCCTGAATCACAGGCCAAGGAGCGTTATTGGGATTGCCAAAGACAAATGCACCATCGGTCTCTGGTGTAGGTGTCCCGAATATCTCCTCGGAGAGGATTTCGTAGCCTGATCGCAGCCCGTCCATGAAGAGGCTGATTACCCAATCGACGACCTCTTTGAACCCCTCCAGAACGATGTCGATTAGATTTACCATGATTAGTCCTCGTTGATGGAAATTTCGCAGGTATTGGATTCTTGAGACGCTGAATACTGGATACCGTACGTTTTGATGGTTCGATCTCTTCCAACTCGGGTTTCGAGAATGAGGTCGTACTCACCAGTCTTCGACTCCTCCGAACAGGACGTTCCCGCTCCCGGAACGAATGCGAAGGGTGAACGTGAACTGTATATCGTAACTCGTTCTCCGGGGAAGATTGTGACCTGTTTAACTTCCGAATCTGATCCAGGGTCGTGACATCCTCCTCGCCGTAAACGGCGAGGCTTCCCCCGCACGAGGAAACCCGGCCCGTTACCGAGCAGGTTTCAGGACCTTCTCTCCCGAGGTCGGTGGGACGGGTTTCGTCCCTCGCTCGGGAGCGTCCTGTGGCGCTGTCACGGGCGCTCCCACCCGCGAGCGAGTCATCGACGCCCGGTTTCTCGGGGCGTCTCTCTCTCAAGCGGTCATGCCTCACGGCACGGTCGGTTCGGTCACACTTCCCCGACCCGTAGGCCGGGTTCCCGTGCTGACGAACGACGCGAACCCCGCAGTCGGTTGCAGAACCGACCCGTGGGAACCGACGCCCGGAAATACTCGGGACGCTAGTTTCAGCGCGTCTCGTACTCCCGCGCAAGTGCCGAGAGCCGACGCAACCCTTGCCAACGTGTACGAGACGGCGTGTACTAAGCATTTGGGTTTCGGTGAGCAATCGTCGGCGGTTGCTCAGCACCGTGTCGGATTCACGCCCGCCGTGAACGGCGGGATTCTCTCCTTGAATCAAGATAGCGACCGGTGGGTGTTGCACGTCGCTGCGAACTACGAAGTCGAGCCAGACCACTCGTGTTCGTGTGAGAGTGACGAGGTGACTCCGGTAGGGTTCGACGTTGGTGAATCCAAACTCTTGGTGGGCTGTGCCTTCCGAGACAACACACCCATTGACCCGTTGTTCGTGGATGGTGGTCGCGTCCGACACCTCCGACAGAGGCAAGAAAGTGCCGAAGACCGCTTGAAACAACGCTACGCGTCGAACCTCTTAGACAACCTCGTGTGGGGTCGGTGGCAAGACGCCATCGAAGACGAAATCGAGAAAGCCTCTGCGCAGGCCGTTGAGTACGCGTCCCAGTTCGAGAACCCGGTCATCGTCCTTGAATACCTCGACGGTATCACTGACGAGGACATCGGAAAGTATTGGAATCGACGCCTCGGCAAATGGCTGTTCTCTCGATTGCAGTCGCGTATTGAGGAGAAGGCAACGGAGCGCGGTATTCCTGTGGAGTACGTGTCTCCGCATTACACGTCGAAGACGTGTCACGCGTGTCAGCACCTCGGATACAGGCCGCATCAAGGGACGTTCAAGTGTACGAATGAGGCGTGCTGGGTGTCGGAGTACCAAGCAGATTTGAATGCAGCGGCGAACATAGCCAATCGGCTAAATCCGTGGGGAGAGAGCCTGCCTTGGAAATCGGCAGGCGATGACTCGCTTCGGAGCGGGGGCCAGTGGCAGGCCCACGAAGACACGTCACCGAGTGAGGGACTCCCGTCTGAGAAGCGGGCTTCCGATGACAAGGTTTCGTCTAGCTCACCAACGGTGGGAGCGGGGGCGAAGCCCGAGACCGGTGACGCGCACACGTCTTGAAACCTCAATCCAGTACATTTGCTGGTATTCCACCTGCGGTGGAAGCCCCGCCGTTCACGGCGGGCGAGGATGTCACGTCGAGTGTTCCTTGAGCATGCGTACCTCTCGTGGGAACGCGACGCCCTCAAAATCCATTACCACGCGAATAACAAGTTCGAGAGGGACGTTAAACGCGTACTCGTAGTACTGGCCGCCGGCACGTCCCTCGTTCCGCGCATGTCTATCGAGAATTCCGAGTATCGCGAGATCGGCAAGGTGATCGTGCATCCGTCGGCGAACGAGCGGATCCACGTCGGAGTGTTCCGCGATGCGTCGATACAGCGGGAATACGTCGCGGATTCTCGCGGGCGTCTCGTCTTCGAGGGCCAGTTGGAGTGATGCGACCAGCGAGAGGTGGTGGCCGTGTTTCGTGAGCCCGCGCATCCCGTGTTCGATCTGGCTCTGCTCAAGTGCCTCTTTAGCGCGATACCCCTCGAAGGAGTGGACCAGACACACACCACTCTTGCGAGTGAAGTCCGGATGAATGGTCCCCGATGAATTGTCGTTCCTATCACTATCTGATGTTCCTCCTCTCCACTGTTCAGATTCTTTCGTGTTAGTCACACAGCACCCCTGCGAGTGAAGACAGCAGCAGCTGTGGTGTGGGACACTGTTTGAACTATTGTAACTAACCCACATTACTGGATCCGCTTTACTTATCCGTGTCGTTCATGCTTCACTTGCAACGGTGGGGTGTCACATTCACTAGCCGTGATCTGGTGTCGTATACGATATGGTACAGAACAGAAAATCACCACCAGACGAGAGACTTGCGTTACTTCTGTCACCCCTTTCACTTGCAAAGGTGGTGTGTCTGAATGAGGAAGATAACGGGTCATGACGTTCAGTTGTAACACATGAATATGTGGTTTTATATACTACTGTGAGGATGTGTAGGTATGCGACGGTTTGAGCGGAAACAGAACGTTTTCGCCAACAAAGACGCCCTCGGCGAGTCTTACCAGCCCGATCAGATCGAAGAGCGGGATGAAGAGATTGAGGAGTACATGCATGCTCTTCAACCGATCATCGACGGTTGGGAACCGAACAACGTGTTCGTATACGGCAACACAGGTGTGGGAAAAACGGCGGTGACGGAGTTCCTCCTCGATCAGCTTCAATCAGACGTTACAGCGTACGACGATATCGAGCTCTCGGTCATTTTCCTCAATTGCAAGACGCTCAATTCATCGTATCAAGTCGCTGTCGAACTCGTGAACAAACTTAGACAACCAGGCAACGAGATCAGTTCAACCGGTTACCCGCAACAAACGGTGTTCAACAAGTTGTTCGATGAACTCGAGGCGATCGGCGGAACGGTCCTCCTCGTGTTAGACGAGATCGACTCCATCGGTAAGCGGGACGAGCTGCTCTATGAACTCCCACGAGCGCGAGCACACGACAATCTCGAAGAGACGAAGATCGGTGTTCTCGGAATCAGCAACGACTTCAAATTTCGCGACGAGTTAGATCCTCGCGTCCAAGACACGCTGTGTGAACGCGAGCTACAGTTCCCCCCGTACGATGCGCCTGAGTTGGAAAATATTCTTCAGAGCCGGGCAGATGTCGCGATCCGTGAGGGGTCAGTTGCTGACGGTGTCTTGGGATTCTGTGCCGCGCTCGCCGCTCGCGATAGCGGAAGCGCGCGGCAGGCGCTCGATCTGCTTCGGCTGGCCGGAGAAGTCGCTGAGAGCGAAGACGCAACGTGCATCGAGTTGGAACACGCGGAACAGGCGCGATCGAGACTTGAACGCGAACGAGTCGAAGAGGGAATGCGAGAGCTGACGACACACGGACGACTGGCGTTGCTTGCTGTCGTGTCGAAAACCGCCAAACAAGAAACGCCGTGTCGAACTCGGGCCGTATACGACGAATACGCATCCCTCTGTGAGTCCGCCGGGACAGACACACTTGCACAGCGATCGGTACACAACCACCTCGCGGACCTGCGGATGTTGGGAATACTCTCTGCTTCCGAGAACCGGAGCGGCTCTCGCGGGAACTACTACAGCTACGAACTGAACGTTCCGTTCACGAGCGCGATCGAAGCGATGTCTGACGTGCTTCGACTTTCACCCGAGATCGAAACGATTCGCGAGATTGGGTTGATGAACGATATTACTTGATTCGACAGGCCACGCCGATGGGGGCGTCGCATGACCGCGCTTCACTTGCAAAAGTGGTGTGTCTCCGTCCCAGTGATGAGGTACCGAGATTGTCGCTACGAGTCGACAGTCACCTCGTCTGCTTCTACGGAATTCTCTTCTTCATCGGCGTCAGAGCTTGCCGGTAGTTCGTTGAGTTGCTCTTCGGCGCGATCGCGGTCCTTGGGGTAGCCCACGTCGATCCACCGGGTGACGCGGTCACCCGAGATCCCACTCACAAGCTCACCGTGACCGCCGGCCGGCGATCCGGATTGCGTTGATGGTACAGCCGGGCTGGATGAGGAGATCGATCGGGTCCGCCCGGAAATCGGTGTAGTGGGATTTGACCGCAGAACGCGTCATCTCGTAGAAACCATGTTGGCTCTCGGACCTGAACGGTCTGTTCACCCAAGAAGAATGGCCACCCATGTTCGGAACAAGCGATCTATGCGGCCCGGTCGACAAGCCGTTGGTGGCGACGTGTCCCTGCAGCTGTTCGCGTTCTCATGTCGCCACTGAGAGGGGACGGCCGATCGACAAGCCGCAGTATCTGGCGGAGGGCGTTAGGAAACAGGAAAAGATGGGATCTGCTACCGTATCTGTCTGTGGTGATCTCGATTGTGGCTGTGCGCGCAGCGACCGTTGGGAGCAAGCACGGAGCGGTGGGTGGGGTGTGGCTGGATGGTGCAGACACACCGATCGCCCAGTCGCATCGAGCTGGAGGCTCACAGCAGACGTTGCTGAGCTGTCTGGACGGAGGTAAAATTCGCCCTCGACGCCTAGCTCTCTCGGTCTGTTAGAGGTGATTCAGATCGGCGTCGGCCAGCGTCACGGCCGTGACGGGCTCGCCGTCGACGCGGAGCTCGCGTAGGCGCTCGGTCCCGACGTAGCGCATCTCGCCGTCCACCGATTCGCGCTCGACGAGGAGCGCGTTCCAGGGCGCATGCGGGGCGCGCTGGTAGTCGTGCTCACGACGGATGCCGTCGGCGCCGACGAACTCGATCGTCGGGAGGTCACTCCCCATCGACTGCCTCCTCGTCCCCGTCGCCGACGTCCTCCACTTCGAGACCCTCGGGCAGCGTACCGTTCTCCTCGGCGAGCCGCAGCTGTGCGGCCACGGCGTTCGCGTGCGCGTTGTCGTCGTCAGTCATCGGGTCGCCACTATGGCCTACTGGTCGATCGATTGACGCGTCCGGTTCAAGTGTCCATCGGTTGCCACTCGTCAACATCTCGATAGTCGACACCATCTCGGCGCCGAAATCGGGCGTCTGCGGGTGGCTGCTCCCGCGCGTCACGGTGAGTTCGACGTAGTCCGCCTCGACACAATCGACGACCGTCATTGGCTTCGTGAGGGCGCGGGCGGCGCGCTCGTCGAACGTGCCCGGACCAGTCGCCGCGTCGCCGGCGCTACTCATCAGCAGCCACCTCGTACGAACTCGCAAGGTCGCCGTCGACGAGGTCGTCACGGCGCTCGCGCTGCTCGCGAACACGCCGGTCGGCACGTTCACACGCGCGCTTGTCGGTTGGGTGCGGCATCAGGCGCTCGCCTCACAGACCGCGGACTCATTCGCACTCGCGTCGACGCGCTCGACGTCCACCTCTCGGCCCTTCGAGAGGTTGCCGCCCTCACACGCGATGATCTGCTCGCGCTCTTCGAGGACGACCGATGCGTGGTCCTCACCGAGGCGCTTGCAAACGGGTGTGAGCACGACGTCGACGGCACCGTCCCACTCGCCGCGGACGCGGACGAGCGGCGTAACGAGTTCCTGCTCGCCCAGCTGTTGGTGACGCTCCCCGAGGCCGACGACCGTCAGCGGGCGAGTGCGGTCGCCGAACAGGACGCAGTCGCCCCGCCGGAGGTCACGTAGGTCAGTAATCTGTTCCGTGTCGGTGCGCTTATCAGCGCGTGAGTGGTGATCGTTCATGCTGTCGTTAGTGGACAGCGCGGTCGTCGGCGTTGTCGCGCCGGCGGCCAGACCGTTTCTGACCGCGTCCCGCGCTTCCTACTAGTTAGTATATTTGCTAACCACTTATAGGTTAGCATTTGCGCTAACTATTAGTAGATACGCTAAGCAATGTCCTGTAGGGGTTAGCAAATACTACAATGGAAAGGCCTGGAACACGAGGTATGGCGAAGACTCGCGCGCTCCTCACAGAGACGGAGCGCGAGCAGATCGCAGGCGAGCATGGAGACTCTCGAAAGTATCAAGCAACTTCCCGGGTCCGAGGGCGGATTCAGGAAGAGCTCGAAAGTGACGTGGAGATCCTCAAAAAGTACCACCCAGACCTGCTCGACGAACTCCGCGAGGTTGTCTGCGAGGAGGTTGATGAACACGGCTGAACGGCGCGCGCCCCAACTGCAGTGGCCCGACGGGTATCCCCGCACGCCCGCCGGTGAGCGTGAGCCCTACCCAGGCAACATCTCGCTCACGCGCAAGGAATCGTTCGAGTCGATCGTCGACGAGCTCGAACGCTGGGGTGCGACCGACGTCCGGATCTCCACCGCGAGCACGCACTACAAGGACCGCCGAACATCCCGCACCAACACGACAAGCCCGCCGGCGTCGGCGCCGCCGTCCGCTTCCGACGCGAGGACCGTCCCGCCACCGAGGGCTACGCGATCGCGTGCGACCGTTGGGAGACCCAGTTGGAGAACGCACGGGGGACCAGTCTGTACGCGTGGCGGAAACGCCTCGCCGAGCGGTATGGCGTCACGACTGCAGACTCGGAGTTCGAGACCGCCCGGTTGCCGCCCGGAGATGAGGACGAGTCGGTGGTCGTCGCCGGCGGACGTGTCGAGACGCCACCTGCACACGAGGTGTCGGAGTTGAAGCGAGCTCGCGACCAGCTGCTCGACGCGTAGCGTCTCACTGTTTCCGGTCAGGGTTATTCGCGATCTCCACGAGCGGCGGCTCTCAAACTGGTTGTGGTAGTAACGTGCCGGCGACAACCCAACCATGACCGCATCGATGCCAAGTCGGAATGCGGGATCACAATCGCGTGCCTCTGCACGGTGTCGCCGGCGTCAGCACGTCTACGCCGCAGTATGAGTGACATCCTCCCCGGCGTGAACGCCGGGGCTTCCCGTACCGCAGGTGGGATATTTGCTGGTCTACGACACGGCTTGTTCTCTCGTGTGAAACGTCCCGCTCTCGCGGTCGAACAAGTATGTCGATGGCTGTGCCACACAGCCGTTACTCCTATCCTCACCGTGAGGACTCGGAGTTATCTTCTGCCGCATGTTCTCCGCCCCGTTGCAATCCGCGTTCCCAACCAAACCGCACGACGAGCAGACGTACAACCCACGCTCGACACGGTTCTCCTTCGTGTCGTCACCACAGTTCGAGCAGGTCTTTGAGGTGTTCCACTCGTTCTCCTTCAACACCTCGACACCACGAATCTCGCCTTTGTACGCGAGGTACTGGTAGATGCGGTCGAACGCCCACGAGTGTAACTTCTTGTTCCCAGTTTTGCCCCAGTCGGACTCTCGCACCTCTTCAGGCCAACTCACCGCGAGTGTACCAACACCGCGTTCGACACACTCCGTAATTATGGTGTCTGAGAGGACGTGGTAGAAGTGTGTTTCGCGGTCAGCGAGTTTCCGACGCGCCCACATCGACTTCTCCGAGGGGCCGTTCTCACCTTCGGTGTCGTACTCGGCTCGTTTGAAGTAGTGCTTGTCTTCTTTGAGCGAGTTACCGGGGTAGAGAACGTATTCGTCCGGGAACGCGACCGTGGCGATGTTCTTGATGCCAAGGTCAATCCCCGCCACTTCGTCGCCTGCGGAGTCGTTCGTTTCGAGTTCGACTTTGCAGACGAAGTGCAGTTCCCACTCGTCGCCGTTCCAGACGGCGCGAACGTTCTGCACTCGGTTGACTTCAGAGAGGTCAATGTCAGGGCGCGTCTGGTACTCGCAGAGCAGGAAGTCCGACCAGTATTCTTTCAGGTTCGAGCCTTTCGAGAGCCGGACGCGGTTGTTCTCGGGGTCGTGTTTGAATCCGTCTTCTTTGAATGTCACCGTGGAACGCGGTCGGGTGTCACCGTGTTTGCGGTAGCCGGGCGGATTCGCCTCACTGGACTTGTGCCGTAAGTCGAACCACGACTGGAAAGCGTCAGAAAGTTCTTCAATGACTTTCTGACTGGATTGCGCGTTCAAATCTTTCCAGCACGACTGATTCTTCATACACGATTTCAGAACACTACCGTTCGGGATCTCACCGGTTGCGTCCCAGATACGGTCGGCTGTCCATCGTGCGACGTTCCAGATTTTCGAGGCGGAATCCCCGAGCGAATCCAGACCATCACAGATCTGTTGGTGGTTCTGGATAGAACCAACGTAGGTGCGCGTGACGGTGAGATTCGCCATACATAGCCTATGTAGAACCAGTTACTTAATAGTTGTGGATTACCGTGGAATATCCGGCCAGAGTGTCATCGGTGGACTGGTCAGCAAGTGTCGGATCCACGCCCGCCGTAAACGGCGGGATTCTCTCCTTGTGAAAAGATAGCAGAAGTAGGGCGGAGGGATTCAGTGAACTGAAGAACAATAGACAAAGTCACTGAAACAGTCGCAATAGACATAATAGGTGAAATAGGTGGAGTAGGTGAGCAAGTCAGAAAAGAACAAAAATGCGGGATAGGCGAAGTAGAATCAGTAGCTACACCACACAGAACATATTCAATAGAAATAATCTGTGTACTCGCTTCAATCCCTGTAGATTAGAAAACAGAGAACTATTTTCACAATTGGTTTTCAATACTTTTCGGAAGATCGAATCGGAGCGAGGGATGATCGTAGTCACGGTCGTCCACCCAGTGATCTGATTGCCCCTCATATGGATCGATGAACGCATTCCGAACCCGGCCTTCGTGTTCTTTCACAATACTGGTCATGCGGTCAATCTCGGATTGATTCCACAAACGAAGCGACCGGCCTTCCTCAGTGACTTGCGTTGCCTGTACAACAGATACCTGGAGAACATGCCCCGACACCACCGTCTTGTTCAAGGGATCCAGTAACAACCCAAAGAACGTGTCTGCGTCCGCGATCTCGTTCACCATCATCACCAAATGCGACGGGAGCTGCTCCGGCGCGCTTCGAGGCTGTTCATACTCCGGCTTCCCGAAATTATAATTCTCAACTAATCTGGGCTTCCCATCGAAACAAGCTTTGATAACGCGACTCTTGAACACACCTTTCGCTTTCCGTGGATCACGGTTCTGATCCAAGAAATTCGAAGAGGCATCGTAATCCCTCGGAGACGGAGTGAATGCTACGAGATCGAAATTCTCCGGGTGATATGGATCGTGAGTTGCTTCCTTGGCGCTTGATTTGGGTTGGGAGTCGACGTCGTCTGAACTGTGGAATTGGAAGTCAGGCGATGCACTGATCGTCGCCCTTGACGCGAGCGAAACTCCGACAACTGTCCCGACGCTTCAATGTCCAACAGAAGCCCAGAAAGAACTGCGCGATATCGCAGTAGAGCAACGCCAAGAGCGCCGACAAAAACTCGCGGAGATGTCTGAGTAATACACATTTCCAGAGATGGGTGATTGTCTGTTCTTGCTTCGCAGGCAATCCCATCTACTTTACTCCACCAACTAATACAAGTTTAGTTGTGTTACGTCAATCTGATTGGGAAAATTTTATGTGGGTGCCGCTGGCACCAGATATTGTGGCTGAAAGCGATAGCCCCCACATATGGGGTTAAGGAGCTGGAGGGACAACTAGTGACAACGATGAACTGCCCGGACTGCGGGGACGAGCAAACACGCGTCATCGATACCGAGACCAGCGCCGACGGAACCTCCGTCCGGCGGCGCCGTGAGTGTCAACGCTGTTCGTTCCGCTTTACGACCTACGAACGTCCGGAGTGGGACTCCCTCCAGGTGAAGAAACGCAACGGAACCATCGAGCCATTCAACCGTACGAAGCTTCGTGCAGGGATCGAACGAGCCGTAGAGAAGCGTGACGTGTCCGAGACAACGGTGACGACTCTCGTCGACGACATTGAGAGCGCGCTTCAAGACCGAGAGACACGTCTCGTCTCTTCGAGTCTCATCGGTGAACTTGTCTCTGATCGGTTGCGTGACCTCGACAAAGTCGCGTACATTCGGTTCGTCTCCGTGTACAAGGCGTTCTCGGAACCCCAGGAGTTCCTCCGCGAACTCGATGCAGTCTTGAACGCAGAAATAGACGACTTCGAAGCCCCGAACGACTCACAATGACACACACAGATCAAACGGATGTTCGGTCACTCCTCGACCGGATGAGCATAGACCACGAACAGACGTACAGAAAGCGACACGGGTGCATTCGAGCGCACCGAACCAAGAACGACGGAAATAGAAGCCAACCAACAGCGGACGTTTCCTCCCGGGTACGTCCCAATGACTGAAAATAAAACCACAGGTGGTGATACAGCGACTGACATCTTCTCGGAACGAACACAGCTCAAACCGTATGAATACAATGATTTCCTTGATTACAAGGATGCGATACGGAACAGCTACTGGGTTCACACGGAGTTCAACTTCTCGGGAGATGTTCAAGACTTCAAGGTCAACACAACTCCGGCCGAGAAGACCGTTATCAAACGGACGATGTTGGCTATCGCACAGATCGAGGTGCAGGTGAAGACATTCTGGTCAGATATCTACGAAGAGATGCCCAAAGCAGAAATAGGCAGTGTCGGCATGACCTTCGCAGAGAGTGAAGTGCGACACATGGACGCCTACAGTCATCTACTCGATGTGTTGGGGATTACAGGAGATTTCGAAGAAGTTACTGAAGTCCCGGCTGTAAAAGACAGAATCGAGTATCTTGACGAATGCCTTGAGCGTGGTCAAAGTGATGATACAAAAGGGTATGTGATGAGCATCCTTCTGTTCAGTATGTTCGTTGAACACGTCTCACTGTTCAGCCAATTCCTTATCATGACAAGCTTCGACAAGTATGAGAAGAAATTCAAAGGAATTGCGAACGCTGTTGAGGCGACCAGCAAGGAAGAACAGATTCACGGACTGTTCGGAGTAGAACTGGTTGACACGATCAGAGAAGAGAACCCAGGCCTGTTCGATGATGAATTCGAAGCAGAGATTCGAGAAGCATGTCGGCGGGCTTACGAGGCAGAGATGGGTATGCTCGACTGGATTTTTGGAGAGGGAGAACTCCAATTTCTACCGCGAGAGTATGTAAATGAGTTCTTAAAAGACCGATTCAATCAGAGTCTAGAGAATGTCGGAGTATATCCAATGTTCGAAACAGATGATGACCTACTTGACGAGACTCGCTGGTTCGATGAGGATATCATGATGACGAAGGACAATGATTTCTTCAGCAAGCGATCGACCACATACAACAAACACACGCAGAGCGTTACAGCCAAGGAGATGTTCTAACAATGGCACAAGCAGAACTCACACAAGTCAGAGAACAGCACAAAGAACCCTTCTACTGGTTGAACGAGGACAGCAAAGAGTTCCTCAGAGAAGGATACCTGATTGAAGGGGTCGAACCGAAGGAAAGGATCAGACAGATAGCAGAGAACGCTGAAGAGATCCTGGATGAAGAGGGCTTCGCAGACAGGTTTTACGACTACATGAGTAGAGGGTTCTACAGTCTCGCAAGCCCAGTCTGGGCGAACTTTGGACTGGACAGTGGCCTCCCTATCAGCTGCTTCGGCAGCTACATGGAAGACAACATGGAGAGTATTCTCTACACCCACGCCGAAGTGGGTGAAATGACTAAGTTGGGCGGAGGTACAAGCGGATACTTCGGTGACATCCGGCCACGAGGCAGCCCAATAACGAACAACGGTAAGAGTAATGGGAGTTACAGTTTCACAGAACTGTTCGACACTGCTATCAATGTGGTGAGTCAGGGCGAAACTCGAAGAGGTCAGTTTGCAGGATATATCGATGTTGAACATGATGACCTCGAAGAATGGCTCAACATCAAGACCGAGGGTGATCCGGTACAGGATATTTTTTACGGTGTCATCATCGGTGATGAGTGGTTCCAAGAAATGGTCGATGGTGATGAGGAAAAGAGAGAGACGTGGGCAAAGATCATCGAGACACGAATCAATATCGGCGTCCCCTATATCATCTTCAGAGACAACATGAATGAGGGGAAGCCACAGGTCTACAAGGACAAGGACTACGAAATAAATGCATCCAACCTGTGTACCGAGATAGCACTACCAGCCACACCGGATGAGAGTTTCGTCTGCTGTCTCTCAAGTATGAATGCTCTCCACTACGACGAGTGGAAGGACACGGATGCAGTTGAAACTCTGACGCGCTTCCTCGACGCCGTGATGGAGGAGTTCATTCAGAAGGCAGAGGGGACGCAGTTCATGGAGCGCGCTGTGCGATTCGCCAAGCGTCACCGTGCAGTAGGAATCGGCGTGCTCGGTTGGCACAGTTACCTCCAGAGCAATATGATCCCGTTCGACAGCATGGAGGCAATGCAGGAGAACGAACAGATATTCCGGACGATTAGAGAGAAAAGTTACGAGGCGAGCGAAGAGCTAGCCGATGAGTTCGGCGAACCGGAGATGCTCGAAGGATACGGTCGGCGTAACACGACGACGATGAGTGTAGCCCCGACGAAATCAAGCAGTGTCATTCTGGGCCAAGTCAGTCCGAGCATCGAGCCACTGAAGTCGAACTACTTCGTCCGCGACGGTGCGAAGCTGAAGTCGACGCAGAAGAACCGGTTCCTTGAGGCGATACTGAAAGAGCGAGGCAGAGACGGGCGCGAGGTCTGGGACAGCATCGCACAGAACGACGGGAGCGTGCAACACCTCGACTGCCTGACCGACGAGGAGAAGGAGGTGTTCAAAACCTTCGCCGAGATCCCACAGATGGCGATCATCAACCAGGCAGCGCAGCGGCAGAAACACATCGATCAGGCACAGAGCCTGAACGTCTCGATTGATCCGAGCGAAGTGAGCGTCAAGGAGATCAACCAACTCTACATCGAGGCTTGGAAGAAAGGGGTGAAGAGTCTCTACTACCAACATAGCGTGAACGCTGCACAGAAGTTCAGCCGAGACATCCTCGAATGCAAGGCCTGTGAGAGCTGATCTCCCATCGGCCGGTATGATTGAGTGGTCCATGTAAACTACGCCACTCTACCCCTCGGCGTGTGCGTGCCTCGGTCCTTGATGGCTTCGGCGTGGATTTCATCAAACAGATTTGTCGGAGAATCCCAGGGTGTGGACCGACGAGTTCGGCGACGAGGTAGTCGACCTGATCACCGAAGCGGTCGAGCTAGAGAAAATTACACCTACGAGGCGTGTCCTGACGAAATACTTGGCATGGGTACCGAGCAGTTCGCCGAGTACGTCGAACACATTGCCGACCGGCGCCTTGGACGACTAGACTTACCGGAACAGTACGGGACTGACAATCCGTTCCCGTGGATGTCCGAGTAAGTCAACCTGAACAAGCAAGAGAATCCCTTCGAGACGCAGGTGACCGAATACCAGATCGGGGGTAGCCTCGACTGGTAGCATCCGACCGTGTTCCGCATAGCAACGTGGTCCCCTAGCTGTCTCCGAAGCATAGCTGTATCTCCTGACTGAGGAGACCTTACAGCGTCTCTCGGACGGAATATTCTCGACTAATGCCATCAACAGAGCAATCGCGACGAGATGTCTTTCGAACTATCGCACAGTTACAGCACGTCGAATGGCCTACATACGGGTCGACACCGCTGTACGACCGCAGTTCGGTATCTGCTCTCCAATCGGACATTCGAACCGTCGCCAGAGTCTGGTTCGAACACGACGTCCACGACTCGATTGCGGAGTTCGTCTCGCAGTACCCACTGAAATACGTCGATTTCGGGCCGCATGACGAGTATTCTGGCTCCACGCGGTATCAGATGCCGCAGTTGGTCCGGTTGTTCTTGCTCAAAGAGATCCACGGTTGGGACCACGAAACGGCACTCTTGACGTTCCTTCGACAGCGACCGGAACTCCGTTGCGATCTCGGTTTCGAGCGTATGCCGGATCAATCGACTCTATGGCGCAGTTGGCACCAGCGATTCACGACCGAACTCCGCGAGACAATCGAAACGGCGGCTCGAACGATCCTGATCAAGGCCCAGGATGCGGGTCTCATAGTTCCACGAGAACCAGACCGAAAGCTCAGCTATCGAAACGATGATCAAGATGACTCAGCACCGGACGATCAGACCGTTCTGAAGCGGGCCAAGAAAATCACCAACCACTTCAGTCGTATCGTCTTCCCTGCATTCTCACTGAATCGCGGTGAGGGATGTGAGATCCACGAGAACGCCTACTGGGGCTTGCAGACCTATCTCGGGCTCCGTGAGAACTTGGCTGCCAACGAGGGTGCTCGGAGCTTCATTTACGAGTCAACGCGAGAGCGGACACCACTCGGACACGCTCACCGTGACCACATTCGCGGTCTTTCGATACCAGCGGTTCGGGAGATGTACCGAGAGGCCGTCGATCGGCTGCTGGAAGAGGTTGCAGGGACTGAGGAGTTCTTTCGAGCTGGAATCGTCGCGATCGACATCACCGAAGCCGATCCGTTCACGGGCGACCGAACGGGCCACGAAGACGAGATCATCGGGACGAAAGAGCAGACCGACGAGTACGCCTATCAGTGGGCGACGGTCCAGTTGGTCGGGAACGCCGTCCCAATCGTGCTGGACGCGCGCCCGGTACGGAAAGGAGAGTCACGAAAGGAGATCGTCGAGGACCTGCTGAATTCGGCTGAGGACCTCGTTCATGTCGATAACGTCCTGATGGACCGGGAGTTCGATAGCCAACACGTTCTGGAGATGCTCAGCCAGCGCGGGCTTTCCTACGTCGTTCCGAAACGGATGCAGACCAGCGAGAAAGCTCAGGCCAAGCGGTTGCTCCGGCGTGACCGAGACCGATACGAGACCGACCGGAAGCTGCATCTCGGAAAGAACGAGTGGCACCAGACGACGCTAATCTACCACCGCAAAGAGAACGCTGAGCACGACGACCATCGACAGTATTCAGTGTTCATGACGAATTGCGGGAGTGGTCACCTCACGGAGTACGGCTATCGCTGGGAGATCGAGAGCGGATACCGGTCGATTAAGCGGTTCATGGCTGCGACGACGTCGAAGGATTTCGGGCTTCGCTTCTTCTACTTCGCGTTTGCGTGTCTGCTCTACTCGATCTGGCGGGCTGTCGATCTACTCGTCCAAGTCGAGTTGACCGGTGAATACGAGCACTCGCCCATTGTGACGGCCGACAATACGCTCACGCTGTTGAAGAAGGAGACCGGAATCGGATAGAGCGATACTCTGTCTGGGGCAATGCGGATTCTTGAGTGGCAACGCTGTCGGGAATTTCGGAAATTCACCGATCTGGTCGGTAGTACGACACGAGAAGATCCTCGAGAGAGGATTCGAAGCGTCCTCCACTCACAAATTCGTCCGAAACCACGCATTACAGCCCCGCTAAACCCGCCGTAGTCTCAACTTCCAACACCCAAGATTTTGTATAGCGATATGCAATATATAAATTTTCTTAGTGCTGGAATTCGGCGTTAGGAGTCTCCAAACTACCGAATCTGGTGTATCGTCCGAATTCAACGAGTGGTCCTGATTATGCTCGTAATCACGACCACTTTGAAGTACCCCGACGCCGTCGGTGAAGCACGAATGCTGCAACCGCCTCACGACGGCGCTTCCCCCAGGGTAGAGGCACCGAGAGCGGGTCCGCAGGACGGTGGAGGCCAGGTAGATGCCTGACCGAGCGCTTTCGACGGCGCTCGACGACAGCTTCGAGCGCTATCTCCAGGACAAGGGGAAAGGCCGCGGCGGCGATGGCGGGAACTATCGACGCAACGCAGCCCGCGAGCTCGAGCGGTTCGCCGAGTGGGCCGCCGGCGACCGCGGCGACGACCACTGGACCGGGATCGTCCCCGACGACGTCGACCGGGAGCCAACCTTCGACGATCTCGACGAACGCGTGTTCCGAGAGTACGCCCGGCATCTTGGTGGAGATCGGGGACTTAAGCAGAACACGGTACAAACCTATTACCGCTATATCTCTGCGTGGTGCGGGTGGTGTGTCAACGAGGGGTATCTCGAGGCCCATTACGCGCAGCGAGCGAGTGCGATGGCGCCGCTGCCGGAAGACGACGGCCGCAAGCCCGGCGACCAGCAGGCCTGGACGTCCGAGCAGCGCCACGCCCTCACTCGGCACGTCGACGAACGGGCCCGCGACGCCGTCGAGGCGTACACGACACTCCCGGAGGATACTGACCCCCTCGACAAGCAACGAGCGCGCTACGCGGCGCTCAAGTCCGCTCGTGACCGGGCTCTGGTGTTCGTCCTCGCGTACACGGCCGTTCGTGTCGGTGAACTCCTTCGGGACCCGAACGACCCGCGTCGACGCGGCGTCCGCTGGGAGGACCTCTCCCTCGAGGACGGGAGTATGGACGTCTACCGGAAGAAACAGCAGTGGGACGCCGCCAGTCTCCCCGACCCAGTGATCTCGCCGCTGCGGAGCTACCGCCAGCTGTTGGACCCGACGACGGAGCGCTGGCCGGTGTTTCCAACGTTCGACCAACGAACGCTCGCAGGACTCATCCAAGATGAGCTAGCCGACCAAGGGGAACGCCCGGACGCAATTGCCGAGCGCCGCGAGGAGTATGCCCGAGACCTCTTGCTGGCGCTCGACGAGGATATTCGGCCGCCGTCGATCACAACAGACGGCGCACGGTCGATCCTCCAGCGGCTCTCGGAAACTGCAGAGGTCGATATCGACCATCCGAAACACGACTATCTTGCTCCCCACGGCGGCCGACGTGGAATGGGAGAGGTGCTTGTCCGCGCGTTCGGGTATACAGTCGCTGCTCGTTACTTGGATAACTCCGAGGAGATGGTTCGGGAGCGCTACTCGCATATTGAAGCTGGTGAACTCGGTGATGTCGCAACCGAAGCACTAGAACAGATCGATTGAAGAGTGAAGGCTATGGACCCTCCCTCAATCATAGCAAAAAGGCACTGTTGGAGGTCAGCGTAGTACCTCTCCGATTTCAATGGGGAGCTCTGGTGACGGAGCAGATATCATCTGATCCGGTTGGAATCTGCCTGATCTAGTGTCACCAATAGATGGCTACTATTTGCGATTCGATTTGGAGGGCATCAACATCGATAGCTTCTCCTTCACTACCCATAGACCTGCGTTCCTCGAATATCATGTAGTCAGTAGCTTCTGCTTCGTCATCCTTCGAGAGGGAGACATCGTGGTCTCGAAGATACGTCGCATAATCAGTGTAAAAGTCAATCAGTTCTGTTCCGCCATAGGGGGAGAGTGTTGGGACTCCTTCTTCAACTACATACTCGGTTATGAACCCGCGATGAAGATCGTCCCCGACCTCGTCAATCCCTGCTCGTTCATCAAATTCAGCGAGCGTATCTATCCAATCGTCTAGGTCTGTATCGTCACTGAACTGTTCGCTCGCCTCCTCTTTGGCGAGGGCCGCCGCACGTTCCATAAATTGGGTTAATAGCTGAGCCAGCGGCGGAGAGACTGTTTCGATTTTCTGTGCGAGGCTTAGCGGGTGCCACGACTCTTCGTCATACGTCTCCTCGACACGACAGAACACTGTGTATTCTTCCTCGTCAAACAGGGCATCAGGAACGTCTTGCCAGAGCTTCAGGGCGTTCAGTTGACCCACGATATGGAGTGGCTCTCCGTCAGAATCGTCCGGGTCACCTGGCTGAATTCTCCCGTTCTTCACCTGGTAATCGAGAACGCGTCCACTCACCGGGATCTCTGCCCCAAACATTGATTCGATAAGCTCCAGGACATCTTCGTCCTCTGGACCAACTGCCTCAGGAATATTCTCTTGGAGATACATCATCACCTTATAAAATCGGTATAGATAGTGCGTCTCCAGTTCAACATCAACCCGAAGGATCTTCCCTCGGATTACTTCGGACACATCTATCTCGGTTTCCTCGTCCGAATCGATGAGGCCAACATCCTCGTCGTGCCGTCGATGCTGATCTAACTGGTCGAAGAGTGACTGAATCGCGTAGTTGTGTACCACTTCGGATGAATTCTCCCCCATCTCAACCTGTTCGCCCTCTACCTTTGCGCCCACCCCAGAAATACTCGCGTTCACACCACCAGCAACACGCTTCGTTGACCGACTCCCAATCTGCTCGATCCGTTCTCAGTACCTCACAAAGCATCCTCGGCTAGCTGTTTCTGCGGCCTGAGTTCTGTGTCGAAGCGGTTGTACTGACGGTCTCGACGAGAGAATTACGGACGGATCGACGGAGAGCTGTCGCTGTCGGCGGCGGTCAGCCGCCGACGCGACAGCGTCGCCACTCACTCCGCTGGCTTGCTCGGTCGGTGGTTAGCGGTGGAATCGGTCGTCAGGTGGCCGATTCGCGGGGACGGCCCGACGCACCGCGAGGGCCGTCCACGCAGCTCGTCGAATCATATTGACGAACTCCTTGTACGGCCACCACCAGAGGCGACGCCCGCCTCGGCGGGGCGTCGCCACATACTCGTAGTGAAGGTACCGCCAGACGTTCTGTAAGAGGAGACTCACCACCACGTACAGCAGCCGTACCGTTGGATCTCGTGTTGTCGTTGTCGCTATCGCTTGCTCAAACAAGCGATAGCTTGACTCGATACCGAAGCGTTTCGAGTAGTGGTATCGAGCGTCCCGTGGTGAGTCGATGAACGGCGCGTCAGCGGCGTAGCCGTGACGCGCCACACCGTTCTCGTCATACTTCCCATTTAGGTACGTACAGTCGATGTAGACGGGAAAATCGACGGTCCAGCTGTGACCGTCGAGTTTCCCCGTCAGATCATGCTGAATGACGCGACTCCATCCTTCCGAGAGCTCTTGCTGAATCGCCTCACCCCACCGGATGATCGGGATCACGTACGCGTAATTGTGCGCCTGAAGCAGCGTGAGACACTTACTGTCGTAGAATCCGCGATCAAGGTAGACGGCCTTGACCCCGGCGTCAAGGCCGTCGAGGACACCGAAGAACTCAGCGAGGACACTACTTGCGGTATCGCCGTCTTTGAGACGGCGTACCGCCAGCGTGTAGCGTTTGTTCTTCACACGCGCGTAGAGTGTGGCATAGGCGTGGAACGCAGTGGTTCCACGCTTCGCTACCGAGTGATAGAGGCCGTCTGTGTCGTCTTCGTCACCGTAGTAGGGCCGCAGGTGGAGGTCTGCGCAGACCTCCACCTGTTCGGGGAGCAATTCATCGAGATCCTTTCGCAGGAGCGTGTTAGCGACTCGTTCGAGCCGTTCCGGCTCGAACTTCGTCCGAAGATGGTAGAGGACCGTGTTCCCAGCGGGTGAGTTCTGGCTCGACGCACAGAGCGTAGAGACAGAGGTCCCGTCGGCGCAAGCGCCGACGAGGACCTCATAGATGTCTTCAGCAGTGATTTCAGCGTTATTGGCTAACGAGAGCGAAACTTCCTCGTCAAGGCGGTTGACGAGAAAGTTAAGAAGCTGGTCCTCGTGGATCTCACCGTCTGCTTGTTTGGTTTTAGACACACCTTCAGCAAGCAGACGTTCTAACTAAGCGGCTTTGTGAAGTACTGAGTATTCGTAACCGGTCGTCTGTGTTCCGTCGTGATCGGTTGTTTCGATACGAGAGTAGTGTGCTTCAGGTCCCGTGACGACGAAGTCAGTCCGTGGATCCGGAGAGTAGTATCCCCGGGAAGTAGATTCACCAGAATCCGCATTGAGTGCGTCGGCAACGGCGACTTGTGTAGCGTGAGGCAACCCATCGAGAGGTGTGCTAAACTCGTTGGAGATACCGGTCACCGTTGCTTCGTCTAATGAAAAACCGCCCTCGTTCGAGTTTGAACAGGAGTCCAATCGTGAAAACGACGTGAGACACCCAGCGGTGGCTGTAATACCGATACCACCGATCACCTGAAGCGATTGTCGTCGAGTGCTGTCATTTGGAGGGCACTTCATATCCCACAGTTAGTTGCTCTACTGAAATACCCTATCCTACTCAGCCACAGGCGTGGGCGGACGATGACGGGCGACGACCCATCTGTTCGCTCACTCACTCGGTGTCCACGTGACAGGAGCAACGCTCCGCGAATTCGCCGACCGTGGTCGGACAGACGCCGTCGCCTCGGTATCGCTGTTCGGTGGGGCGATTCCGAACGACAGTGTCGGGGGCGACGGGCGATACGGGTCGGCTATTGCGGCGATCGACGCTCCTGTTTCAACTTTTACAGCCGGAACGACCGGATCTTGGGAGGGGTGTATCGGGCCTCAGATCGGACCCGCGCAGTTGGTCATGGGGGGCTCGAAGCATCTGCGAGCGCACCGGCCAGTTATACAGATGTCGACGTCATCGACCTGGTCGCGGACCACTACTCAGACGCCGAGCCGAAGGAGGGGTGTCTACCGCGGGTGGTCGGTCAAATTAGGGTCGAGTGAGTCAGCTCGACGACACCGAGACCAGTGACAGGTTGCTCACCCGAGACGATAGTTGCGAACACGGTCTCGTGCGACGTACATTGAGACGATACCGACGAGACACGCGAATACAGCCGAAACAAGTGTCCCACTGAGACCGATCACGAACCGGTTGACGCCGACGGCCGAAGCGAGCGCGTGGCCAGCAATACCAGAGTGAGCGATAACGGCTGGGAGCGCAACGATGAGTACCGCGACCGAGTAGATTGCGAACGCGAAGGCGCTAGGAACGATTGCTTTGGTACTTCGAGAGACGCTGACAGCCTCAAAACGCGGAAGGCCGACACCTATTCCGGTCCCGATCGCTCCCGATACGGCCGACAAGACGAGCGCTGACACGCCGAGGCTCGCAACGACTGGTACCGAATGCGGACTCAGAATTCCCGCGGTGACGGTCGCTGCGACGGTTATCGGGGCTATCAGGAGGGCACCAGAGAGGACGTGTCCGGTGACCAGTGAGCGCTCGGGGGCCTCTGAGAGCAATGTGACAGGGAGCGCTGCGCCCTCTTGGCCCACCACGTTAAGCGCGAACAACGACCCGGCAACCCACGTTCCAGTGAGTAAAACCCACAACGGCAGCCCAGTTCCGATCTCCCCTGTTTGGACGGCCGTGACAATCGGGCCGGCGAGGACGATCAGGGGATACAACGCGAACGACAACGAGATCGGCGACCGGCGGGCACGTTTCCAGTCGGCTACGACGACACCGAAGACTGGCTGTGAAAGAATTCGTGAGAGCCCGTTGAACCGCGAAGATCTATCGTCCGATCGCTCGACCTCGTGAGTGATGTGAACGCCATCAGCGTACCAGAGCCACTCTGAAAGTCGGTACAGGGACACGACCGCTACAACGACGAACACGCCTGTGAACCCCACCGCGCCGATCGCTCTGAACGGTGACGCCCCAACACCGAGCCCCAGTGCGGCGAGATCCCCGAACCAGTCGATCGGCGTCGGCGAGAGCACTCGATAGATCGGTTCCAGGGCTGACGCAAACGCGTTCGTGAAGATCAGCGCGAAGTACCCGATACCGAGCAGGACGAGAAACAGCGTTCGAAGGCGGCTGAGCAGCCGCGATCGAACGCCGGCGTTTCGCACCCCGAGTGCGATGATGAAGCCGGCTGGGATCCCGGTCGCAAGTAAGAGACACAATGTGAGCAACAGGGCGGGGATCGTGAGTAGTGAGCCGGCACCGACGGCGAACGCGACCGAGGCGGCGCTGCCGACTGTGAGGAAGAACGCGGACCAGAGCGCGAGTTCGGTGAGGAGGAGGCCACTGATCAGGTCCCGGTGTGAAACCGCCGTCAACAGGCCGTCGAGGTTGTCGGGACGGAGCGCCACGGCGTACGCGCGGTATCCACCGAATCCGACCACGAATATCCACCCGTAGACGAACGCCACCCGGGCCCATTCGATGAGTGGCTCGGTCTCGCTTCCGGCAACGAACCCGCCGGCGAGATATGCCCCGAACACCCCGCCGATCGAGAACGGAAGCAGCATGATGCCCGCGAACGCAAGCGCCAACAACTGCGTTGTGTTCCCCTTCATCGTCCGCCAGCGACGGCGGAGTTCGGCCCGGGCAATGAGCCGCAGACGTTTCGCTCGCGTCATCGGTCCTCGACCCTTCCGTCGTCATCGACTCGTCCGTCTTGTCGGGCCGCAGCGTCTCCGGTGTTTCTGGGAGCCGATTCGGAAGCTGCCGGTCCGGGTTC
Source organism: Halorubrum lacusprofundi ATCC 49239 (assembly GCF_000022205.1). NCBI lineage: Archaea > Methanobacteriati > Methanobacteriota > Halobacteria > Halobacteriales > Haloferacaceae > Halorubrum > Halorubrum lacusprofundi. The sequence continues at coordinate 190,982 of NC_012028.1, read as the reverse complement.
GGCGGTGACCGAGAGGAACACGTCTTCGAGGGTCGTTCCCTCCTCCGCTTCCATCCGTGCCGTCAGCTCTGTGGGTGATCCCTCGGTAACGAGGTCACCCTCATAGAGGACGCCGACGACGTCCGCGAGTTCCTCGACGACCGAGAGGATGTGCGTCGAGAGGAACACCGTGTGGCCGTCGTCGGTCAGGTCCGCGATGACGTCGAGGACGGTCCGAGCCGCCCGCGGGTCCAGTCCGCTGGTCGGCTCGTCAAGGAACACGACGTCGGGATCGTGTAACAGCGCCTGAATCAGCCCAACCTTTTGGCGCATGCCCTTCGAGTAGTCGTCAATCCGCTTGTCGGCGTCGTCGCTGAGATCGAACCGATCCAACCAGTCTGTAATCCGGGTCTCCATCTCGGCGGCAGGGAGATCACGAAGTCGACCAAAGTACTCGAGCTGTTCGCGGCCGGTGAGTTCGTCAAAAACCGGCGGTTCCTCGGGAAGATACCCGATCGATGCCCTGATCGCATCACGATCAGATACGGGATTCCCGTTGATCCATGCCTCGCCGTCGGTGGGCCGCGTCAGCGACGTCAACATCCGCATCGTCGTCGTTTTTCCGGCCCCGTTCGGTCCGAGGAAGCCGTACACTGTGCCGTGGTCGACGGTGAGATTGAGCCCGTCGACGGCAATCTCTGTCCCGAACCGTTTCGTCAGTTCACGCGTCTCGATGGCGTCTGTGTCTCGTGTCATTGTAACGGATGGATAGTCAGGTTCGTACCGCAGTCGGTCATAGGGCGATGCCTCCGACTCCGACAGCGACGAAAGCCAGCGCGACCACCGTCGGGAACACTGCCCGCCAGAGCCGTGCGAACGCGAACCGTCTCGGGGAGCGATCGGTGATGACGAGATCACCCTCCAGGAGGATCTCGTTCTGCTGCCGTTCCGTGTGTCCCGCGATAAGATACTCCTCGCCGGGAGCGATCCGACGTTCGACGTAGCGCCGCGTCCCGAGTCCCGGGATAATCCGTACCCATCTCGCAACGGGTTCGAGTTCGTCTCGCACGTCGACGAACCGTTGGATGCGCTCGGGCGGCGTTTCACTGCCACCGACGGTGATGACAGTCGATTCCGTATCGAGCGCGAACCGTTTGGCGGATGGGACGACATCGAGAGTCCCGGCCGGACCGTTGAGGGTGAACGGACGCGTCGCCACCCCGCCGTCGAGATAGGCCTGAAACCACGGGATCCCGATCCCGAACGGTTGCCGTTCGGTAATCTCGAACTCGAAACCGAGGCACCGTGATCCCGTGAACGGAGTCGTAAGGGCCTCGGCTGATTCATTCGCAATCCCGCAGCATACGACGAAGGAGCCGGTGTTGGTCACTTGGGTCTCTGACGGTGGCACGGAGGACACTCGGGACGACCGCAAGCGGTCGGATCCCATACCAGCCGATCGCAAGACCGAGCGCGACGAAGCCGCTCCCGACGACCGTGAACAGCATCACTGGGAGAGGTGTGGGTTGACGAACCCATTGGAGCAGCGGTCGGCCGTCGTCGCGTTTGACCGCGATGAGGTCTCGTCTGCCCTACCGAGAGAGATCACCGGAGGAAGGATCTCGAAGAACAGCTGTGGGGTCTGATGGACGGCGGTGACCGTCATCGGGACGGACAGTAGCAGTTGCTCACGAAGGAGTCGTGAGGCTTCTCGGAAGGGGTTGTGGAGGGCCATATCCAATGTAACCACGAGAATCATATATAAAACGGCGGTACGATCCGATCTAATCGGTTCTGTGGAAATCCGCAGTAGGTGATACAGTCAGGTCTGGTTGCGGTCAATACAGAAACTTGACCACGCATCCTTCGGGTAGCTCCGTCAGTTGAATTCGAGCGACTCGGCCCACTTGACGAAGTTGGCGAAGACGACCATCACCACAATGAAGAACACGATGTACACCCCTCCGTGTATGAAGTTGAACTGTCCTGAGAAGGCCAGAGAAACGAAGAGAAACGCAGCCACTGCAGCGATAGTTCCTGCCAGATACATGCGCAATTGAGTCTCCATACGTCCGAGACGACTCACTGGCGGATAAATGTGTGTGAGAAAAGTTATTACCTCACCTATGGAGGATCTATACAGTTATACTGGCTTATCCGCCGTAATTGGAGCTTCTATGGGAGGGCCAGCGATAGGTTCGCTCATTGCTGGTGACCGCAACATCCCGATACTGCTCATGGCGATCGGTATCTGAGCGGTCTGTACTGAACGATTGAGTGTGTGGAACCGATCAACTGCAGAGGTTTCAACAGAGCTAATCTATCCTACCGTTTGAGGAATAAAATCCAACGAGACTATTTGTCCAATACTTATTTATTGGTAGGAATCACCCCATCTCGTGGTTCGATCAGGTTCCCCCTCCCAATCGGCGAGTTGTCTTGATGCTCCGTCGATCCGAGTTGATGAACTCATAACACCGCACGTACCAGTTTCAAAATCATAATCTCACGATTCAGACTAATGCCACCACGCCCTCCATCCGACGATTCAGACGAACAGTCATCCGATGACGAGCTCACCGACTGGCCACCAACCGACTCGGGTCAGCCCGATTCAAACCCACCGTGGATACTGCTTGGTGTTGGTGGACTCGTTGCTGTCGCCATAGGGTGGTTCTTCCGGCCGTGGCTCCACGGACTCATCTACACGGTGTACACGACGCCGCTACTGTTGCTTGGTATCGTTGCCGGCAGCGTCGCCGCGTGGGTCACCGCACGGTCGGGCGGTCGCGTTGAGATCGTCGTCAACACGCTCTCCAGCAGTGACCACACGATTACCCCACTCCGTGTCGGGGTGGTTGTACTCGTGATCGCTGCGGTTGCGCTGATGCCCGTCGCCAACGCAGTCGCTGGCGTCACCTTGAGCGACCAAACGATGAGTCAGACGGCCACCGCTGAGCGACTCGACGATGTTGATGCCGACAACCCGCGTATCGTCACGCGAGCGGTCGCCGATCGGTACGCATCGAACACGCTCAACCGGCCGCAGTACCGCGTCGGGGACACGGACATTAGCGTGGTGAACGGGACTCCCTACTGGGCGGCACCGCTCGCTCCGGACGGCCTGTTCAACACGATCACCAAACGACAGGCCGGAACCGTCCTCGTCGATATGACGACTCAGCAGGCGAATATACGGTCCGTTGATGGCGAGCTTGAGATCGGGGTTGGAACGATTTTCCATCGGAACTACCGGTGGGAACTCCTCAAATCGCAGGCGTATCTCGTTGACTACGGCGATCCCAAGATGGTCATTCACAACGAGACCCAGTATATCGCCGTCCCGTACTCGGAGCCGCAGTTCCATTTGACACCGCTTCCGCACACCACGCCTCAGTGGGGAGGCGTCGCTGTCATCGATCCAAGTGGTTCAATCGAAACGCTCTCGCCTTCCGAGGCTGCTGCCAGTCCGATTCTCGACAATCAGCAGCTGTATCCTGAGCAACTGGCGCTCCAGTCGGTCGCAGCGACAAAGTATCGCAACGGGATTCTCAACACATACACGAGCCACGAAGACGAGATCGAGATTGCACCGCTTCCCGGAGACAGAAACGATCAGCCGTTCTTTATCCTCTCTGAGTCGGGTCCGCAGTACGTCGTCGCCGTCGAACCGTACGGCGACGCACAGGGACTCAAGGAGCTGTGGACGATCGACGGCCAAAGCGGCGCCTTCGAACGGTACGTGCCAGCCGACTCGCTGTTCGGCCCACAGCGAGCAGCGGACCTCGTGAGGCAATCAGCGCCACAGACAGATTGGGACCGCTTTTCGCCGGCCGAGCCGATCCTTACAGTCATCGACGATCGAGAGTACTGGCAAGTACGCGTCGTCCCCGAGGACAACAGCGGGATTGCGTATGTCGCATTTGTCGACGCACGGTCCGGTGATGTTGATTCATTCGAACAGACAGACACAATCACTCAGTTCCTCGCAGGTGAGACTCCGGTTGAGACACCCACTGAGACGGAGCCGAGTGAAACGACTGCAGAGACGCCGACAGTCATCGTCCAACGGGTTGCTGAGAACGGCACTGTGATCGAGACCATGACTGTGTACGACGACGAATCGGTCGAGATCCGAACACCAACAAACGGCACCGCTGGCACAGAAAACACGACCGCCAGAACGCTAGGAAGCTAGACGTATCTGCGCATCACGGACACAGCAACACAGTTTGTGACTCGGACATCTTTTCTCTCCTCTGCGACAGAGAGATCGGACCACAATACAATGCGTCATGCTGGATTGAAGCGTTCACCACAGTCCTGTTGGGAGTGACGAAGAAACTCCTGTGGGCAACCACCAGAAGGGATAACTATCTGGTTTGAGTATTTCGACTCATGGCCCTCCACGCAGTCGAAAACGTCGAGGAAGCGTTCGGCGTCACCCGAGAGTTTCTGACGCCAATTAATATCCGCCGCTGGCTGAAGCTCGCGCTTGTCGTGTTCTTCGTCGGGAGCGGCGTGAGCTTCCCGACGGCACAGTTCAACACGTCGACGCCACCGGGAGACGTTTCGAACGGTGAGCTCCCGTTCAGCCTCCCGGTCGACGTGATGACGCTCATCGTCGCACTCGTCGCCGCCGGAATCCTCTTCGGCGGGCTGTTCGCGCTGATCGGAGCGATCATGGAGTTCGTGCTGATCGAGTCGCTCCGCACGGGAGAGGTGACGCTCCGGCGCCACTGGCGGCGGCGCTGGCGGCAGGGGCTCCGTCTGTTCGGGTTCCGGATCGCAATCGGGCTTCCGATGATCGCGCTGTTCGCCGGCTGGCTCGCACTACTCATCGTTCCGATCCTGACCGGACGCGATCCCACGCTCCCCGCCACGGCGTTCCTCGTCGGGATCCCGATGGTGTTTCTCATCGGCGTCCTGTACGCGTTGGTGTCGGGGCTCACGACCGTGTTCGTCGTGCCGCTCATGATTCAGGCAGACTCGGGCGTCCTCGCGGCGTGGCGTCGCCTCTGGGGATCGATCAAGACCGCGTGGAAACAGTATCTGGCGTATGTCGTGATTGCGTTCCTGTTGACGGTCGCAGCCGGAATCATCGCCTCGATCGTGGTCGGGATCGTCGCAATCGTGCTTCTCATCCCCATTCTCATCGTCGCCGCGATCACGCACGTGACGGTCTCGTTGTCGTCGACCGTTGGAATCGCCGTCCTCGTCGCACTCGCACTCCTGTTCGGACTGTCGATGCTCGTCATCTGGACGCTTGCGCAGGTCCCCGTCGTGACGTATCTCCGGTACTACGCGCTGCTCGTGCTCGGCGACATCGAGGAGACGTTCCACATCCTATCTGACCGTCAACTGTCGAGAAGAGAGCCATGAACGACGAATCGTCGACGTGGGGTTCTGCCGCCCGTGGCGCAGTCGCGCTATTCGTGCTCGGGTTGATCGGCGTCGTCGCGCTTGCGATCTATTCCGTGCCGACCCTTCGGGCGATACCCGAGCTGGCGGTCCTGTCGTATCCGACGCTCATGCTGGTCGCAGCCGCAAACTCGACTATCTTCCTCGTCATCTTCGTGACGCTCGGCACGGTGACCGCTCCCCGGACGGGACTGCACTCACATGTCTTCGCGTGGGCGTCCGGCGGTACCCCGGATTGGGACGCGTTTCGACGATCACTTCCCCTCGCGGTCGGGTTGGGTGCCGTGCTGTTCGTTCTCGTCACCGTCCTCGACGTCGTGTTCGCCCCGTTTACAGGACTCGAGTCAGTCGAACCCGTCGGGGAGGCGGCGGCGCTCCAGGACCTGCTCGCGTCGATTCCGATGCGACTGCTCTACGGCGGAATCACGGAGGAGATCCTACTCCGGTGGGGCGTCATGGCCCCGATCGCATTCGTCTGCTGGGGGCTTCGAAACCGGATCCGGGAGCGCACGAAGACGCCGCCCGCAGCGGTGATGTGGGTGGCGATCGTCGCCAGCGCGGTCGCGTTCGGCGTCGGCCACCTGCCCGCGCTGGCGTCGACGTTCGATCTCACGATCGCGCTGATCATCCGAACCGTCCTGCTGAACGCGATCGTCGGCGTGGCGCTCGGCTGGCTGTTCTGGCAGCGATCGCTGGAGACGGCGATGGTCGCACACGCCGCCTTTCACATCGTTCTTGTCACGGTTTCCACGGCCGGGACGCTGTTCTTCTAGGCGGACTCAGTCGGGTGCGGTAGCTCACCCGAGCCGTCGCCGGGGAGTTCTCCCAGTGTTCGAGACCGGGAAAACCGTACACTTCGAGGCCCGTCTCGCTGTCGACGACGGAGATGTCGGCCGGGTAGTTGACTCGGGAGAGGAGGTCAGATACGAACCCTCTGTATCGACTGATAGAGTCACGAGCGCATACCCCCGTCTTTAGGCGGGGGTCAAGCGGACAATAGCGTACATCCCCACCGACGACGCTATGGCTGGATTTCCCACCGATTCACCATCAGTATTAATATACATTGTCTCATAGTGTACAACACGGATGAAGACCACACGGCACGCGACCTACAACCTCAACTACCACCTTGTGTGGTTGCCGAAGTACCGCAACTCGGTACTCGTCAACGAGGTCGCAGACCGTGTGCGGACCATCCTCCACGAAATAGCCGACGACAAGGGCCTCGAAATACTTGACCTGACCGTACAACCCGATCACGTCCACCTATTCGTCAGTAGCCCACCGAAACACGCACCATCCCTTCTCGCCAACTGGTTCAAAGGTATCAGCTCTCGGAAGTACAACCACCGCTACGCCGACCACGACGGCGAGAAAATCGGATGGGTGAGAGGCTACTACGCAGGGACAGCAGGGCACGTATCGAGCGAGACGGTCAAGAACTACATCCAGCGTCACGAGGAGGACGAGTCGTGACCACGCTCACGAAGACGCTGGAACTGAAACTGGTAGAGCCGAACGCGCACAAGCGGAGAAAACTCCGCGAGACGCGAGAGGCGTACCAACAGGCGCTTCACGACGCCTTCGACGCTGGCTGTACCACACAGACCGAAGCGAACGACGTGGTGGTCAACTACAAGCTGAGTGGATACGCAAAGAATGCGCTCAAGAAGTACGTCCCGCAACTCACGACGACGTACAACGCAGGCGAACTTCACGATGCCCACCCCGTCCGTTTCACGAACGAAGGGCTACGACTCGACCACAAGCCCGAGAACGCTATCGAGTGGTACGTCAAAATCCCGCACCACGAGGACTACCACCTCTGGATGCCAGCACAACCGAATCCCGAACAACGGGACTGGTTGGAAGCGTTGAACGCGGGAGACGCCACGATGGGCGAGAGTCGGCTATTCGAGCGGGACGGAACGTGGTATCTTCACGTCACCGCAACCCGCGACGCAGAGGGCGGTTCCGAGGTGTCCGACGAAGAACGGACACCCATCGGTGTCGATATTGGGGAAGCGTCGCTCGTCACGGTGTGTCACCGTGACGACCACGGTTGCCCGACCGCTCCCGAACTATGGGCCGACGAAGGGAAGACCGTTCGTCGGCTCCGCAAGACCTACTTCACCGCCACGAGGCGACTTCAGACACGCGGTAGCGAACGTATCGCGGAGTCCTTCGGTGACGACCTGTGGAACCAGATAGACGACGTGTTCCACCGCGTCACCCGCGAAGTCGTGGACTACGCCGAGTCTGTCAAGAATCCCGTTCTTGTTCTGGAAGACCTGACGTACATACGGGAGTCGATGGACTACGGCGAGTACATGAACCGCCGTCTCCACGGATGGGGATTCGCCAAACTCCACGCGCAGATACGATACAAAGCCGTCGAGAAGGGTATCCCCGTCAAGACGGTGAACCCTCGCAACACCTCGAAAGAGTGCCATGCGTGCGGTGAGGTAGGATACCGCCCACAACAGGCGACGTTCAAGTGTACGAACGATGCGTGCTGGATGGGCGAGTACCAAGCGGACGTGAACGGAGCGGTGAACATCGCAGACCGCTACCTCAGCGGAGAGAGTCGTTTCAGAGAACACGAGAACGACGATGACTCGGCTGAGGATGGGGGGCGTTTGACCGCCCCACAAGACAGCCAAGCCGATGCTACCAAGCAAGAGACGCTTGGAACGTATGCGTCTTGAAACCGTAGGGCCACGCTCGGCCTGAAATCCCGTGGTGGGATTCCCGCGTCTTCAGGCGCGGGAGGAGGTCAATTGCAGAGTGGGTACACCATCTACCTTCTGGCTGTTCCCGAACTACTACTCTCCGAGAGAGCTGCGAATCGCTCGGATCTCGTCACGAATTTGCTGCCACTGCGACAGATCTCCAGGGATACCGGATTCCCGTCGACTGTCCCCACCGAGACCATCGTCGTTCGATGCTGCTCGATCGACGAGTGCCCGGATTGCACGAGGGTCCTCGATCGCCCGGAACGAGAGGTCGTCCCCACCAGCGATTTCGAACGTAACTGAGCCGTATCCGAAGATCGATCCCGTGATATCCTGCCCAAAGGAGCTGTTCTGGACGGTTTCGAGGTTTGCCTGTGTGACAGACCGGGTCAACACGCCGCGTTTCACGTAGAGTGCCTCGTCCGTTATCACGTACTGCACGCCTTGCAGAGCGAAATACTTCCAAACCGGGATCGCCACTCCGAGTGGAACGACTGCGAGGAAGAGCAGGGTCTCTCTAGTAACACTGACCACGATTCCGGAGACGAGGAGGAGAACGCCGATCACGACTGCCGGCAGGATAGTAGTGATTCGCGGGCGACCGGACCATTCGACCGATTCGTTGGTGTCGAGCGGGATCGCCGGGTCGATCGACTCCGTCATGGCTGGCTACCGTTCATCATCCGACTCGTGGTCGGCGGGAGAGCTCTCGGCTTTCGGGTTGCTACTCACGAACTCATTCTGGCTGGTGTTGTCCTCACCAGTCGATTGTTCGTCCGCCGCATTGCCGGTGGTGGACGTCGTGGCTGATGTGTTTCCTGTCGTCTCCTGTTGTGCGTCGAGAGTCGAGCGGATCGCTCTGAGTTCACCGAGGATCTCGTCAAGTACGTCACGCTTCGTTTCACCCGATTCCGTCGTCGGTTCACCACGGCTGCCCTTCACACGTTTATTGATGAGCTCCTGAATCTCGCGCGGTTCGGGGACTGACCGGAACTGCATCTCGATACCGGAGCCGCCGGCGGTCGAGATATCGACGTTTCCGTAGCCGAATCGGGAGCCGAAGAATCCCTGGCTGTAAGAGGTGTTTTGGACTTTTCCGAAATCGATGCGCTGGACGTCACGTGAGAGGACACCCGTCTTCTTGTACAGCCCATCTGTCGTCACAACGTACTGTGTATTCTCGCGCTGGAGATAGCTCCCAGCGATGATGAGTAACCCTATGAGGATGAGAGCGAGGGGCAGTCCGACGACAAGTGCTGGGATCAAGCTACTCTCGTGTGGTTTCCCAGACCAAACAATCTCTTCGTCCTCGTCGAGGGTTAACCAGTCGGCAGTCTCAGGGTCGATAGTCGCTGACTCGGGCATACGAGGCACTTTGTCAGATGGCTGTATGAAACTCCCGACCGGACGATAGCGAGTGTTGTATGCCAGTACGTCTGTTGATACGTTCACGTACAAAGCCGAACGTGCTGGTATTCGTGTCGAGAAGGTCGATGCATACCAGACCAGCCAGCGATGTTCGGCGTGTGGTTCGATGGGAACCCGTGATGGTGACTACTTTTGGTGTTCGGAGTGTGATCGTGGACGCCATGCTGACCTGAACGCGTCGGAGAATATCGCACAACGGGAGGGTAAACCATGCACGGTGTAGCAGTTCGGCTGACGCGAACCGTGCTACCTCGCTGGTTGAACAGCCAGCCGTCGTTGACGCCTGCTGTATGCAGGAAGGAAGGCCCCCTTGACAGGGCTACACGCGCTGTAACGCACGTCCTTGGTCACAACTGGACGGCTACCTTTGACGTTCCACGCGAAAGCGTACTTGAGAACCGAGGAAACGCGCAACCTGAATATCCCCTTTGGGGAATCCTCGTCGCCAGACTACGTCTGGCGGGCAACCAGAACGCATAGCGTTCTGGTGACGCCCTTCAGGGCGAGGAGGATGTCAAATCCGGGGCGTCTTCCCATCGAAAAGAGATGTGAATCTGACCAGAAGAACCAGGACGATGGCCAGTCCGAGGGTCGGGTATTCGATCGTGACTACCAGCCATTTCGCTGATTGCGTGGTGTTCATCAAGCTGATGAGAGCGGTGGGATAGCTATCGGGGTTTGAGTAGATCAGGATAACCCATAGATTCTCCAGTGAGTCGAGGAGCCGTGAACAGACGGTCAGCACCATCCCGAGCTTCGGAACCAGCACTAGACGGTCGTCGAACGACAGTCGCTTCATCACGAGAGAGTGGAGCGAGAAAAAGAGAAAGAACCCAGCGATGATAAAGAGGTAATCGAGCACAGAGAGAAGAACGACCGAATCCATGACCGGCTCGAATGCCTGTAGGATGGCGTCCACGTCGGTTCGAGTCGTTGCCTCCTGTAGATCTGCGGTCGAATAACCGGACGTCTCGATTTCCCTCGTGACCGGGACAAATCCAAAGACGATGGTTCCGACAAACACACAGAACGAGATGATTGCGACGACACCGTGCGTTCTAGAAGAGCCGGCTTCCGCGTACGCTTCGACCGGTCGGAAGATGCTAATCTCTCCTCGCATGGGACTGTACTGGCGGTTGTTGAGCAGCCGCGATGATAAAGTGAGGAGTTGTCGCCACTTTCAGAGAATTGGCTTTCGTGACACTGTTGAAATCCTATTCTTTGGTTGATTTGGAGGATCTAGAACAGATGCTATCAGCTAACAGCTGAGACACAGTCCGTTGTGCACCTTCTGTTCCAGTGGGTACGACTAGTGAGACTCAGCTTCGTCTGTCTCAACCCGTCCGTGTCGTTCATCGATCTCATCGAGCATATCGAGTGTTTTGCGGATCGATGCTCGAATCGCGTCGCTTCGGTTGACGAACTTTCCCTCGTCACCGACGTGCTCGTCGAGGTCATCAAGCAGCTCCTGGGGGATCTCGACGCTGACCTTCGGCATACGCTCGTATTCGCAGAGAAATATCTTCAGCGTGTCGCACAGCACACCAGATTCACTGGTCTTTGTCGGCGGCAGAACCAGTAGACTGCTCCAGTCTGTCGAACAGTTCGTCTGGTGACAGCGGCTGCGACCTGCGTCCATCCGTTGTCAACACCGGATCGGACCGCGATTCGGTGGGGTTGTGTCCGCTGTCTCCCGAGGAGGAACAAGGGCCCCATCAGAGCAGTCAACAGCGAGACATCGCCGATTCTCCCACGCTATGGGTGAGAGCCGGGACAGCGCGCCCGCTGCTCACCGTAGCACCGGTACGATACGTGCTGAAGACATCAGTAGAACGATGTTACGAGTCGACGACGCCCGGCTTTTCGGTGTTTGTCGTTGGGGAGCGTGCCGCCACAGAGGGTGGCGAGTCGACAGACGATCCGACGGAACCCGACGTCAATCACGTTCTGAAAGGCGTCGAAAAAGGCCGGACGACAATCAGGGTACCCGGAGAAATCTTCCGAGTGCGCGCCGATGAACAGCGCCTCCGAGTCGGTTGCCTCCGCGTACGATGTCGCCATCGACAACAGATTCGCGTTCCGGAAGGGGACGTACGACGTCGGAATCTCGTCACTCTCCATATCCGCGTCAGCCACGTCCAGGCTGCGCTCGCTGCACCTCACTAGGCGAAAACGGGCGATTTACCATGATGGTCGACTGCTTGATCGAGCCACTCGTCGACCAGTTCGGTCGGCTCGTCAAGGAATTCGAAGGGGTCGCCGGTCCCATACCCATCAAGGTCGACTGTGCGACCAAGAACGCCTTCGAAGACACCAAGCGTAGCGAACGAGAGGTGAGATGGCTGATAGCCACCTTCTTGAATCAGTGCGAGCGCGCCGTCTGCCGTCTCATCGGCGAGCTGTTGGACCCTGTCGCCCATTTTCCGGAATCCCTCACGGGTCACAATATTTCGACCGTTCATGTCCGACGGTCCAGCATCCTGGCCAGCGCTGACGAGGATGAGGTCTGGGTCAAACCCAGTAATCGCCGGATTAACAATCCGTTCGAAAAATGCCTCGTAACCCCGGTTACCCGTGCCGGGCGGAAGCGGGACGTTGAGCGTGTACCCCTCACCGTCACCCTCGCCAAACTCCTCAATCGAGCCCTCTTGTGGATGGTACTCAGGGTGCCAGGAGCCGTGATCGTTGTGCGCGCTCACGAAGAGCACATCATCGCGGTCATAGAATGTCTCTTGTGTACCATTACCATGGTGGACGTCCCAGTCGATTATCGCAACCCGGTCGGCTGTGATGTCGGCCGGTCCGTCAGTAGCGAGCGCAGCCTCCGCTGCGAGCGCGACGTTGTTGAGGTAACAGAATCCGTCTGCGCAATCGGGCTGGGCGTGGTGGCCGCTGGGGCGACACAGCGCATAGGGGAGCGCCTCTTGCCCATCGTCTTTCGACCCGTCAAGCGCTTGTCCCGCGGCAGCGATGGCAGCCCCGGCTGAGACGCGAGCGGCGTCATACGTGTGCTCGTTCAATCCAGTCGTCGTGTCTTCGATGCGGCCGCCGCCATCAGCACAAAACTCGACGAGCCAGTCAAGATAGTCGGGATCGTGGACGCGTTCGATCGCTTTCCGGCTTGCCGGGTCCGGCGAGACGGTCTCGAAGATGTCACCGAAGGCATGGTCAAGCATCGCCCGGATGTTCTGGACGCGTTCACGACGGTCCGGGTGTACTTCAGGGACCGCGACAATGGGTGTAAAGGGGAATTTGAAGGCCCCTTTCGGCGGTTCGTGGTCGAGCATCTGATCGTCCCAATAAACGGTGATGTCTGTTGTCATGGTGTGTTGGTGGTGGTGTTTTTTTCCGATTGGTTTGGTCTATCGACTCCGGAGGGAACCGCGGGGTGTAGTTCCCCTTTACTCCTCGATTCCGCAGTACTCGATAGCGATCGAGGCAATCGTCGTCGCGGTCTCCAGAAGCGAGGGTACAGTCGTATGTTCGTCCGCGCCGTGAAGGTTCGATCCAGTCGGGCCGACAGAGACTGCGTCAACGTCATAATAGAGGTCGTAGAAGCGCTCGTCGAGTCCCGCATTTCCGCCGACGAACGAGCCGGAACGGCCTGTGACATCCTCACCGACGCGTTTGGCGAGCGTCGCAAGTTCGCCGTCGCTGTCAACCTCGTGAGGTTCGGCCTGCCAGCCGAACCACTCGACGGTCGGCGGATGGTCGGCGAGCCAATCGTCGTTGGCGGCGGCTTCGGCGATCGTCTCTTCGATCTGCGACCGAACCTCGGCCCGACTCTCTCCGGGCGGCCAACCGATCCGCCCCTCGAGGACCGCCCGTGAGGGGAGCGTAGACGGCCAGTCGCCCGCCTCGATCGTCCCAACGTTGAGGTTCGTGACGTTCCCCTTCAGGCCAGGATTCGCCCGGTAGGCCGGCTCGTAGTCGATTCGCGCTTTCCGTTCGGTGTCGAGCTCTTCTAAAGCGCGGTAAATTGTGGCGGCGTTCCCGATCGCGTTGACTCCCTCATGGCCCCACGCCGCGTGAACACTCTTGCCGGGAACTTCTACCCGGAAGTACATCACGCCCGCACCGGCGATCCCGACGTTCGGGAGATCGAAGGGCTCCGCGATGACAGCCGCATCGGGAACGTATCCGCGCTCAAGGACCGACAACGCTCCACCGACGCCACCGTCTTCCTCCTCAATCGTCGACTCGAAGAGAAGGTCGCCGCCGAGCTCGATTCCAAGCGAATCGAGTGCCTCTATTGCTATCAGGGCCGCTGCGAGCCCTCCTTTCATGTCTGCGCTGCCGCGGCCGTAGAGGGTGTCTCCCTCTCGCGTTAGCGACCACGGATCGCGTGTCCACTCGTCTTCGGTCACGTCGACTACGTCGATGTGGCCGCCGATCGCCAGGGTCGGACCATTGCCACCTTCGACGCGAGCGGCAACGTTTGGACGCCCTTCGTACCCGTATGCTTCGTACGAGGAAGTCTCAAAGTATCCTTCGTGGTCTGCGAGGTTGTCCGCAGACGGCTCCCAGACATCTGGCTCAAGGTTCATTGTCTCAAGTCGATCGATTATCACCTCCTGTGCCGGCGCCTCGTCGCCGGTCACAGTTTTCGCGGCCACGAGATCGCCGAGCAGGTTGAGGAGGTCTGATTCTTTCGATTCGATTGTTTCCGCCAGTGTGTTTTTATCTGTCATAGTGTGTCTCGTTTCGTGTGGTGTGTTCGTTTATCCATACCGCCGCATCGTAGCTGCCGGGTCGGGAGGTGGTCGTTCGATCGACCACCGGCCGGTCACTTCCGATCGAACAGTTCGCGGAGTCGTTCACGCGGGTCAAGTGAACTCCCAGCGAGCCCGTCCGGGAAGTAGATCGTTACGACGACCAAGAGCGCGCCCCAGATGACAAGTCTGACTTCCCCAAGGTCACGAAGTCCCTCGGAGAGTCCGAAGACGATCACGGCTCCGAAGATTCCGCCGCCGATTGTCCGGAGGCCTCCGATAATGCCCATCGCCATGAACTCGATCATTCTGTTGACTTCGATCATCGGTGGCGAGATGATCAGAACGGTGTGAGCCTGTAGACCGCCAGCGACACCGGCGATCGCGGACCCGATTATGAATCCGGTGAGTTTGTATCTCGGGACGTTGTTCCCTAGCATCCGCGCTGCGTCGGGGGCTTCGCGTATCGCTCTCGCCACGAGACCGAAGCGATTGACCAGCAGCCCGTACTGCACGACAAGCAGTGCGGCAACGAGCGCGAACACAAAGTAGTACAACGCGATCCGATTCCCGCCGAACAGGGATGGAAACCCGGTGTAGCCGGTCGGGCCACCAGTGACTTCGCGGAAGACGATCACCAGCCGGTAGACGATCTCCGCGAACGCCAGTGTGACCATTCCGACGTATGCCCCTGACAAGCGAAGCACCGGGAGCGCAATCGGGATGCTGAGGATTCCGGCGACGACGCCGCCGAGTAGCACAGCGATGATGGGGTGTATCCCCATCTCGCCGGCTAGCAGGACCGCCGCGTACGCACCGATCCCGTAGAGGGCGGCGTGTGCGAAGCTGAACATTCCGAAGTAGCCCGCGATGAAGATCCAACTCGTGACCACGAGGATCAGAATGATCAGCTGCATCACCAAGTCAAGGGTGTAGCCGCCGACCAGCACAGGCGCTAGCAGCCCCAAGACGCCGGCGATCACGAAGGCAGCGCCGTTCCGTGAACGGGCGTCTTCGGTCAGACGCTCGGCGGTCCGGGCGATCCCGGACCGGAGCGTGTCGATCGCGGTCATTCGAGGTACCCCCCGATTCCGTCTGGGTACAAGGCAAGTACGAGTATCATAATTCCGAAGAGGATGACCATCGCCATCTCACTGGAGACCCAAATAGTACTGACGCTCCGTATGATCGCAAGCCCCATCGCCGACAGCAGTGTACCCCGAACGCTCCCGAGCCCACCGACCATCACGACAACGAACGAGAGGAGGAACGGGTACCACCCAACTGATGGATAGACGGCAAAAAGCGGGGCCAACAGGACTCCCGCGAGCCCCGCAAGCGCAGCACTGATTCCGAAGGTTATCGCGTAGATTCGGTTCGGGCGAACGCCCATCAGCAGCGCCGTGTCATTGTCTTGAGAGACCGCGCGAATACCGAGTCCGAGTTTGGTTCGAGCGATGACGTAGAACAGGAGCCCCAGAGCGACGAGCGAGATAACGAAGATCAGCACCCGCTGTGCGCTCAAGGTAATTCCGCCGATATCCCAGACCACGCTGGTGAATCGCGGGAACGATTCGCGTTGTGAGCCGATCCAGACGATGAAGGCGTTCTCAAGGAAGAACGCAAGTCCGAGGGTGACCACCATTGACGGGATTCCGAACTCTTCACGGTCACGAAGGGGTCTGATGAGTGCGACCTCGGTCAGGTATCCAAGAGCGAAGACGACGAGGGCCGCAGAAACAACTGCCACGACTATGTTTCCGGTCGCACCGAGGGTGAAGTAGCCCACAAATCCGCCGACCATGAACATCGCCCCGTGACCGAAGTTTAACACCCGGGCGACGCCCCAGATCAACGTGAGACCGACCGCCATCAGGGCGAGCTGACCGCCGAATAGCAGCCCGTTGACCACTTGCTGGACAAGTAGTTCGATACTAACCATTGTGTTCACCCCTCGATAGGGATGCGCGTTGCCGTGCCTGTTCGAGTGTGCTTGTCTCCGTCATTTGTGGCGTTCTCCGATGTACATCTCCATTATGTCTTCCTCGTTGCGGAGCGACTCGGTCTCGCCCTCGTACTCCAGTCGTCCTTGGTCGAGGACGTAGACGTACTCGGCAATCTCAAGCACTCGTCGCACGTTCTGTTCGATGATGAGCATGTCTCGCCCGCGATCCTTCAGGACCTCCACCTGCTCGAAGACATCGTCGACGAGGTCAGGTGCAAGCCCCGCGCTCGGCTCGTCTAACAACAGAATATCAGGGTCAGGCATCAACGCCCGTCCGAACGCGACCATCATCTGTTGACCACCACTGAGGTCGCCGGCTCGCTGGGCGCGCTTCTCTTCGAGCACGGGGAACATATCGAATACCTCCTCGTACTGACGGCCGAGAAACTCCTCATCGTCGATGAGGTAGGCACCCATCCGGAGGTTCTCCTTGACGCTCATGTCCGGAAAGACGCTTCCCCCCTGTGGGAGCATTACGACCCCCCGTTCGAGTACCTCACGAGGATGGTCATTCGTTACGTCCTCTCCTCGGATGGTGACCGTACCGTTCCAGACGTCGACCATCCCGAAGATGGACTTCAACATGGTCGACTTTCCAGAGCCGTTTGGGCCGATGATACAGTTCACCCGATCCTCGGAGACCGTGACTGAGAGGTCGTGGAGGACCTGATTCTCGCCATATCCGGCATCGACGGCGTCGAGTTCGATGAGGCTCATCTCAGGTTCCCCCGAGGTACGCCTCACAGACCGTCTCGTCTCCACGGATCTCCTCGAAGGTTCCCGAGGCGATGTTTCGACCGGCGTTCATCACGACGACGCGTTCACAGAGTTCACTTATTACGGACATGTCGTGTTCGATAACGAGGATCGCGGTACCCTGCTCGTTGATACGCTGAATGTCGTCTATGATGTCGTCCATCAGTGCCGGGTTGATCCCCGCCGCGGGTTCGTCAAGCAGGATCAGGTCGGGTTCGAGCATCAGCACTCGCGCGAGTTCGAGCAGTTTCTTCTGGCCGCCACTGAGCTCGTCGGCGCGGTTCTCCCGTACCTCCTCAAGGTGTAGCTCTTGGAGTAGCCGGTCGATCCGGGCCTCTTGTTCAGTTGGACCGCACGAGACGTTCGGAACGAGCAGGTTCTCGTACACGGAGAGCCGGCCGAACGGCTTCGAGATCTGAAAGGTCCGGCCGATCCCGCTCTTCGAGATCGAGTCCGGCGAGTCGCCGGTGACCTCGGTCCCGTTGAGCGAGATTCGTCCCTCGTTCGGGGTCAAGAACCCAGTGATAAGGTTGAGCGTGGTCGTCTTACCGGCCCCGTTCGGACCGATCAGACCGACGATTTCACCAGGCTCTACCTCCAGGTTCAGCCCGTCAACGGCGACGATACCACCGAACCGTTTCTTGACGTTGTCGACTGAGAGTACTGGTGTCATCTGTCACCTTCGATCGCTTCCGGGGGATACGCGTTCTTCCAAGGGATTGTCTCCTCAATCGCCGCACTTGCGGACATCACTTTACGGTCTTCGAGCCGGCCACCAACGACCTGCATTCCGATTGGGAGCCCGGAGTCGTCAAACCCGACAGGGATCGAGGCCGCGGGATGTCCGCTGAGGTTCAACGGCCACGTAAGCGTCCAGCCGTGCATGCGGTGAACAGACTCTCCGTCCACGGTCGGGTTGTCGACATCGAGACCGAACGCGGTTCGGCCGAGCGTCGGCGTCACAAGCACGTCGACGTCTTCAAGCGCCTCGGTAATCGCGTCGTATACCGCAGTTCTGCGGCGGCGTGCCGTCGCAAGAGTCGTGGTATCGAGTTCGAGCCCGGCCCGGATCCGCGAGCGGACCTCGGGCGTGATCGGTTCATCGATCGTCAACAGATCGACGTCGGAATCCTGCTTGAGATTCTCATATAGCCCCACGTATCGAGACTGGAGGATCCACTCGATCGCGTCGTGACGCTCCTCCCAACTTCCTTCGAAGGGAATCTCGACCTCCTCAACGGTCGCGCCGGCCGCCGATAGGTCATCAAGCGCTGATTCAACCGTTTCCGAGACCGACTTGGAGACGACGAAGTCACCAAAGTCCGGTGAGTAACCGATCCGGAGGTCAGCAAGATCAGGGGCTGACTCGACTGCGTCGCGGTAGGAACCGGTCGGCGTAGGGAGTCCATTAGGGTCAGCGGTGTCGGGTCCCGAAATCGCCTCGATCATGAGCGCCGCGTCCGAGACAGTCCGAGCGATCGGGCCGAGGAACGTGTACGGGAGCAGATCTTGGAACGCGTCGGAACGAACCGGCCCCGCAGGTACGCGGCCGAAGTCCGGCAGAAACCCAAACACGCCACAGGCGCTTGACGGGATCCGGATCGAACCCGCCGCGTCGGATCCGAGCGCGATCGGCGCTAACCCGGCGGCGACCGCCGCTGCGCTTCCGCCCGAAGAACCGCCGGTCGTCCGACTCGGGTCCCACGGGTTCCCGGACGCGCCGAATACTGGGTTATCCGTCTTGGTTTTACGGCCGAATTCGGGAGTGTTCGTCTTTCCAAGGATGATCGCCCCTGCCTCCCGAAGTCGTGAGACGACGACGTCGTCGTGCTCCGGAACGTGGTCAGCGAAGGCCGGGGATCCGAACGTGGTCCGCACGCCAGCGACGCGGTTTAGATCCTTGATCGCAACCGGGACACCGTGAAGCGGGCCGATGTCGTCACCGCGTTCGACAGCGCGCTCGGCCTCACGTGCGGCCTCTCTAGCCGACTCCGAACACACCGTGACATACGCGTTGATCTCGGGATTCACCCGCTCGATCCGATCGAGGAACGCGTCGACGACCGCAACTGGCGAGCGCTCTCCGCGGCGAATGTCCGCAGCGAGCGCCGTTGCAGAGGCGTAACAGAGATCAGTTTGGTTGTTACTTGAGGTCATATTTAAATGAGTAGCAGTATTTTTCGTAGTCGAGGTCGAGATAGAATCGGTGCGCATCTTCGCGCCAGAGTCCCGACTCGAGCTCGACAGCCACGCAATCGTTGTCCGCGGCCCAGTTGTGAACGTATTCGAGAAGTTCCGCTCCGTACCCTTTCGAGCGATTATTCTCATCGACGACCAGGTCGTAGACGTACGCGTGTCGGCCAAGGTAGAAGTTCGTCGAGATTGTGACCCCGGCGACAGCAATCGGTTCGTCGTTTACGTAACCTGCGAACAGCTGGTAGCCCTCCTCGGCCATCGACTCATACTCAGTACTTCACAAAGCCGCTTAGTTAGAACGTCTGCTTGCTGAAGGTGTGTCTAAAACCAAACAAGCAGACGGTGAGATCCACGAGGACCAGCTTCTTAACTTTCTCGTCAACCGCCTTGACGAGGAAGTTTCGCTCTCGTTAGCCAATAACGCTGAAATCACTGCTGAAGACATCTATGAGGTCCTCGTCGGCGCTTGCGCCGACGGGACCTCTGTCTCTACGCTCTGTGCGTCGAGCCAGAACTCACCCGCTGGGAACACGGTCCTCTACCATCTTCGGACGAAGTTCGAGCCGGAACGGCTCGAACGAGTCGCTAACACGCTCCTGCGAAAGGATCTCGATGAATTGCTCCCCGAACAGGTGGAGGTCTGCGCAGACCTCCACCTGCGGCCCTACTACGGTGACGAAGACGACACAGACGGCCTCTATCACTCGGTAGCGAAGCGTGGAACCACTGCGTTCCACGCCTATGCCACACTCTACGCGCGTGTGAAGAACAAACGCTACACGCTGGCGGTACGCCGTCTCAAAGACGGCGATACCGCAAGTAGTGTCCTCGCTGAGTTCTTCGGTGTCCTCGACGGCCTTGACGCCGGGGTCAAGGCCGTCTACCTTGATCGCGGATTCTACGACAGTAAGTGTCTCACGCTGCTTCAGGCGCACAATTACGCGTACGTGATCCCGATCATCCGGTGGGGTGAGGCGATTCAGCAAGAGCTCTCGGAAGGATGGAGTCGCGTCATTCAGCATGATCTGACGGGGAAACTCGACGGTCACAGCTGGACCGTCGATTTTCCCGTCTACATCGACTGTACGTACCTAAATGGGAAGTATGACGAGAACGGTGTGGCGCGTCACGGCTACGCCGCTGACGCGCCGTTCATCGACTCACCACGGGACGCTCGATACCACTACTCGAAACGCTTCGGTATCGAGTCAAGCTATCGCTTGTTTGAGCAAGCGATAGCGACAACGACAACACGAGATCCAACGGTACGGCTGCTGTACGTGGTGGTGAGTCTCCTCTTACAGAACGTCTGGCGGTACCTTCACTACGAGTATGTGGCGACGCCCCGCCGAGGCGGGCGTCGCCTCTGGTGGTGGCCGTACAAGGAGTTCGTCAATATGATTCGACGAGCTGCGTGGACGGCCCTCGCGGTGCGTCGGGCCGTCCCCGCGAATCGGCCACCTGACGACCGATTCCACCGCTAACCACCGACCGAGCAAGCCAGCGGAGTGAGTGGCGACGCTGTCGCGTCGGCGGCTGACCGCCGCCGACAGCGACAGCTCTCCGTCGATCCGTCCGTAATTCTCTCGTCGAGACCGTCAGTACAACCGCTTCGACACAGAACTCAGGCCGCAGAAACAGCTAGCCGAGGATGCTTTGTGAGGTACTGATACTCGGTCGAGATCGATATCGATGAATCCACGCTCTCGGATGGGGTGACAGTCCGTTCGTTCACGGAATTGCCTGCTCACGATCGGGAGTCACTCCGCAGTGCGATAGGAAATTCAGGGCTCCTCCATGCACCACATTACACGTCGTTCTCAGTCATGTTTGCGTACGAACAGACCGAGATACGGGATCAGTCCGTGTTCACCCCGGATGGTGCCACACATTATCTGGAATGGGATGAAACGTTGCTACGATTGACCTTCGAAGGACAACAGACGGTGGAGATCACGAGCACGACCGTCTCGACTGAACTCGTTGCTACGTCACCGGCTGCGTTCACAGACCATATCGGCGACAACCGCGGCGTCGTTCTTGACTCCCTGACGACCCAACAGCAGGACATCGTGACCCAAGCGATCGACGAAACGTACACCGAATGTGAACCGTATTCGGAACCGTTCAACGATCTCCGGGAACGACTCTCAATACGTGACCATATCGCCGTGTTACTCGTTTACTATGACGGCAACTGGTACTTCGGCCATCTGTATTGACCGTAACGGGGTCAGAACGGACACCGACAGAAGGCCGGCCGAGTGATTGGGGCTCCGGTCTGCTGACCGCTGTGGTCTCTCTCAGCTAGAGGCGATCTCCGTTACGCTTCTTCTTCGTCGATTCGGAACGTTACACGAACCGGCTCTGGAAGAGGTGGTCGCGGAGCCGTCTCATGCCGCTCGATCTTTTCGGGCTTGCGCGTTTTTTGATGTGCCGCTCGCGCTATCGGAACACCCTTGAGGTAATTGAACTTCCCGAGAATGTCAGCACCACGCTCGGTGAAACCGTAGAATTTCCACGGCAACCCGCGCGTCCCTGTTCGGCGGATAGTCGTAGATTCAACAATCTCTGCTTCAACGAGGACCTCCAGTTGCTCTTGAACGGTCTTTCTCGATTTGTTTTGGTCGCAAGTCGAGATTCCCGTATTGTTTAATTGCAGAATGAATCCACGGTGCTGATCGACACCGGGGTGAAATATTCTCCTGATGAGGATTTCAATAGTGCCCAATCAATCCAACCGATCGAGATCTCCCCGGCGCTCTTGATGCATGATGCCACCAGCGAACAGCCGAAGTTTCGAAATGAGTTCTGACTCGGTCGCATACGTTTCCACCCGGAGGTCCCATCGCACCTGTGCAGATCGTATCATCGCACTCGTAACATCGTTCTCATGAACGAAGATGAACCGGTCACTGTGTGTTTCCGAAAGTGCCTCCAGAATACTCCCAGCTTCTTCTCCGACGCCGAAATTATGGCCGAGAAACGGTAAGATGAACGCAGTCGCGTTACTACACCGCGTGTATTTAATACTTTGAGTCGCCGCGTCTACATTATCAGTATCCACGTCAACGTCAAGAGCGAGAAATGCGTTTACTCCGGGTTTCACACGAAGTGCTCCCTGTACCCGTCGTAGCAGTGCCTGCGCCGCGTCGATCTCTTCTTTGCTCTGAAATAATTGCCGGAGCGGCCCTGGGAGGTCCTCTACGTCAATTTCCTGGCGCTCTTTCTCGCTGAGAACGTAGTTAAGATTGAACGATTTGTATGGACCCATCAAGTAGAAGAGAAACCGGTCGTACGTTACGTGACCTAACCGTTCGGCAATCACGTCACGCGTAATCTCCACAGTCATAAGCGATTATGTCCACTAAAAGTACTTAAAAGTCCCATTTTTTGAGAGAATTCGGCTTGAGAAAGACTAAGAGTCTCTCTATCCTACCGTAGAGTAAGATGGCGACGAACCACACACAGACAGCCGGAGGAGAATTTCCAGAGGATCCCGAAGAATTACTGCCGGAAGAGAGTGTCCTCAGCCTTGACGAGTATCTTGCAATGCACGCAGCCGTGGGGCATCGGACCAGATACGAGATCCTCTACCGGCTCGTCCACGGCGGTGACATGAGTCCTAAAGAACTAGAGGGAGTGATCGGGATCGATGACAGCACCCTCCACTACCACCTCAACAAACTTGTTGATGTGGGCCTCGTCGAAAAACGCCAGCAGACCGAGCGGGGCCAAGATGGCTTGTATACGTACTACCGAGCGACAGTGTTCGGAGAAGTAACGCTCACAAAGGGTGTCGACGAATTGATCCGCGGTGAAGAAGACTTCGAGACGATGTACAACAGTTCAGCCGATCGCCGATAGACTGAATAGGTGCTTGTCAGTGTGTTCGTCGCACCCAATTTGCGGCCTTCCACCTTGACTGCCTGACGGGACTACCCGTGAAACCGGTACAGTGACGTCACGTATGGCAACCGGTTGAGCATCCAGATTTCGATCGGTAGCCCCACGACCGTGATTGCGAGGGCCGACGCCACGTTCGCCCACAACAAACTCAGCCACCACCCACGAGGACAAACCGCAGTTGGCTACGTGGAGATAGACGAACCAGCCTGGTCTGTCGCCCGACTCAATGACGAGATCGCTGCCATCTTGGAATCCGCCGCAGATCGGTTTCCAACGTATGTTGTCGGCGAAGTGTCCGATGCGACAGCGAAAGGCTATGGGACGTTCTTCACGCTCCGAGACGTCGAGGCCACCTACGTCAACTGCTGGCGGAATTACACCCAGGTCCGGACACAATACCAGATCCTCAACGACATCGGCGCCACAATCGACATCCACCGCCAGTCGGCACCCCACGACGAACTCATCGAGCGGCACCAACAGTACGAGAATCCGTGAACTGTCGTCATGCTCGATGAGGTCGACAAAGTTGAAGCCCGAGCATCATTTACGATCTCCACAGCCTGCCGCAGTTTGCAATTATCTTCATCGCGAACAAAGAAGAGGAGCTGTTCAGCCGCGTCGACGACCGTTTCGTGAGCCGCCTGCGCTCTACACGTCCGGATGGACAAGTACCACAACGAGCAACTATACGACATTCTGAGTGCTCGAACGAAGTGAGGGCTTGAGAACGGCGTCATCACCGACGACCTGCTCTATTAGATCGCTGATGCCGCCGCTGGCGATGCCCGCCTTGCTATCGGGATGCTTCGCAGCGCAGCCAGCACGGCTGACCGCGAAAATCACGAGAAGATCACTAATGACATCCTCCTAGACGCCGCTGAAGATGCTCGTGAAGATGCTCGGGCCCAAATCAAGCAGAAGAGCCTGGATTCACTCACCCAACACCAGCGGGTCGTCTACGATATTGTTCGTGACCACGGCCCCCTCGGACCAAGCAAAATTCACGACCGCTATACTGAGGCGGTCGACGACCCACAGACGAAGCGGACTGTTCACCTATCTTTCGAAGATGCCTCAGTACAACCTCCTCGAGGCGGAGGGCACGAGTCGAGACCGAGAGTATTCACTCATCGATTCGGCAGCGACCTCACCGATGTAGTAAATTGTTGAGCGTGTCATCGAATAGTCTGCATACCCGTCATATGGCGAACTTCTCCAGGTAGATCTTGCCCCTGAAAGTGATATTCGGCACTCAGCCGACGATCTTTTTCCGGTGCATTCGGCATGAGATCCGTTCTATGAGACTTCTATACAGCAAAACAGCCCACGGACACAGTGTCCGTGGGCTGAATAGTGGGAGTATACTCCCGTATGAATGGTAGGCGGCGAACCGCGGTTCCCAGAGGATCGCTCACTCCAGTACTTCCCGGTACGCTGGTGGGCTTAACTTCCGTGTTCGGAATGGGTACGGGTGTTTCTCCACCGCTATGGCCGCCTTTACGCCGACTCTCGGAGTTGAACCGAGACTCTCTCTGCGCTGTCGCCGAGAGAGACGCCTGTGTCGGTGGTTCGTCCGACCGTGTATATGTGCGATCCAGTTACCGCCTGAACTCATACGACCTGTGGTGTCAGTGCCGTATGACTGTGGCTTCGGTCTGTTAGTGCTCGTGGACTCAACACCTCGTTGCCTCGGTGCGTACATCCCGAGTCTATCGAACTCGTCTTCTACGAGTGACCTCATCGGTACTTCTTTTCCATGTGGGTTTCGAGCTTAGATGCGTTCAGCTCTTACCCCGTGTCGCGTGGCTACCCGGCATTGCGTTCTCACACAACCGGTACACCAGTGGCGACCAAACGTAGTTCCTCTCGTACTATACGTTCGTTCACGTCAAGTACCTTGACACCCCCAATAGATAGCAGCCGACCTGTCTCACGACGGTCTAAACCCAGCTCACGACCTCCTTTAATAGGCGAACAACCTCACCCTTGCCCGCTTCTGCACGGGCAGGATGGAGGGAACCGACATCGAGGTAGCAAGCCACCCGGTCGATATGTGCTCTTGCGGGTGACGACTCTGTTATCCCTAAGGTAGCTTTTCTGTCATCTACGGGCCCCATTCCGGAGCCTCGTAGGTTCGCTAGACCACGCTTTCGCGTCAGCGTCACTCGTTGGGAATGACACTGTCAGACCATCTTGTGCTCTTGCGCTCTTCGCCGGATTTCCGACCCGGCTGAGATGATCTTCGGGCGCGCTCGATATCTTTTCGAGCGCGTACCGCCCCAGTCAAACTGCCCGGCTACCGGTGTACTCCTCCCGGAGTGAGAGTCGCAGTCACCGACGGGTAGTATTTCAATGTTGTCTCGGTGGCCCGCTGGCGCGGGTACCTGTGTAATGACTCCTACCTATGCTGCACATCGGCGACCACGTCTCAGCGACAGCCTGCAGTAAAGCTCTATAGGGTCTTCGCTTCCCCTTGGGGGTCTCCAGACTCCGCACTGGAACGTACAGTTCACCGGGTCCAACGTTGGGACAGTGGCGCTCTCGTTTATCCATTCATGCAAGCCGCTACTGAAGCGGCAAGGTACTACGCTACCTTAAGAGGGTCATAGTTACCCCCGCCGTTGACGGGTCCTTCGTCCTCTTGTACGAGGTGTTCAGATACCCGCACTGGGCAGGATTCAGTGACCGTACGAGTCCTTGCGGATTTGCGGTCACCTGTGTTGTTATTAGACAGTCGGAGCGCCCGAGTCACTGCGACCTGCTCCGTCGAGAGCAGGCATCCCTTCTTCCGAAGGTACGGGACTAACTTGCCGAATTCCCTAACGTCGGTTCTCCCGACAGGCCTTGGCTTGCGCTGCCAGAGCACCTGTGTCGGATCTTGGTACGGACATCGTGCTTGTCTTTTCACGGGCCCTATGTACGGCTGACTTGCGCTATCTCGCGTTTCGCTCGCTTCGTGCCGTGACGGCTTCCACGAGTTTCCACGATTCGACCGGGCGAAAGCCCGGCTCAGCGTTCCACACGGCGTCGACGTTTACTGCACGATGGCACTGGAATCTTAACCAGTTTCCCGTTGATGCAGTCGAGTTACGGTGCATCTTAGGACCGGCTGACCCTCGGCTGAGTGGCAGTGCCGAGGAACCCTTGCTCTTCAGGCCGTCGAGGTTCTCACCCGACTATCGCTGCTACTGTGACCAGGATTGTCGTTTCTGAACGGTCCACACGAGTTCTCACCCGTGCTTCCATCCGAACAGAACGCCAACCTACGCGGTTGCCCCTGTCAAGGGCACGGCCAGGTCTCGGTGGTAGATTTGAGCCCCGATCATTTTGGGCGCCTCAAACCTCGGCCGGTAAGCTGTTACGCTTTTCTTAGAGGGTAGCTGCTTCTAAGCTCACCTCCCGGCTGTTTAGGGCTTGAGACCACCTTCGAATCGCACTTAATCTACACTTTGGGACCTTAACCCGGCTCTGGGTTGTTCCCCTCACGGTACACAGGCTTACCCCGCGCACCGGACTCCCATCGTCTACAACGCCTGCGGGTTTGGAGTTCGACAGGATGGCCGACTCCTCTCGGAGGCGGGTCATCCAATCGGTAGCTCTACCCCGCGGGCTATCTCGGATGAGGTCATGCTTCGACATGTTTCGGTTGGAACCAGCTGTTGCCAGGCTCGATGGGCCTTTCACCCCTATGCACAGATCACGAGAGGATATTGTAGAATACCAACTCTAACGGGCCTCCACGTGGCTTTCGCCACGCTTCACCCTGCCTGTGTATAGATCGCCTGGTTTCGGGTCGCACCCAATTGACTCCCCGCGCTTGAACACGGTGGCCCTCACACGAATGTGCTGCGGCCGTATCGGTTTCCCTGCGCCTTCCCCGGTTCACGGGTTAGACTCGCCAATCAAGTGCACTCCCTGGGTCGTTTTTCAAAACGCACGACACGACGCCGGCTCGTCTCTCTTCCTACTAGAGAATCGCTTCTCGCTCGTTTTAAGAGACGCCTTGTACGCCCTGTCGCTCGATCGCCAACTGATTTCAGGCCCTATTGCACCGCCCTTCTCGGGGTGCTTTTCAGCGTTCGCTCACGCTACTTGTTCGCTATCGGTCTCGAGGAGTGTTTAGCCTTCTCAGGGGATGCCTGAGTCGTTCACAGAGGATATCCGACCCCTGCTACTCTGGTATTGACGCCTTCTGTACTGTCTCATCTTACGGGGTTGTCACCCTGTTTCACGCTCCATTCCAGGAGACTTCAGATGAAATGTCGAGAATTGATTGTCAACCCGAACACCACATTGGTCCGAAGACCTTCGGTTTGGGCTGTGTCGCGTTCACTCGCGGTTACTGACGACATCGCTATTGCGTTCTTTTCCTTCCCTTACTGAGATGTTTCAATTCAGGGAGTTCCCTATTGCGCGTGGCAATTGTAAACGGATTCCGATTCGGATATCTCATGTTCTTCCCCTCCATGCGGGTCCCATGAGCTTTTCGCAGCTTGGCACGTCCTTCATCGGCTCTCGAGCCGAGCCATTCACCAGCTGGCACAGTAGCCAGTAGTGTGTCAGTCGATTCAATAAAGAACCGCTGACGGTGTCAAGTGACTAAATGTCACCCGACTGTATATGGTTCACTGACGTTCCACGAACTCGTATGAGTTCAGTGGACGTCTGGATCGCACGTATACACGGTCGTCATTGGATCACGTCCAGGCAGGAGCGTGTCCGTCGAACCCTTCCCATCCGCGGTTTCCCGAGATGGTGCATCGGTCGTCGTCTACTCAATCCGAGTCGCGTCTTCCACTTAAGGGGACGGATTCGGACCGAGGCTGACATGGACTCACTGGGATTCGAACCCAGGGCATCCTCCTTGCAAAGGAGGCACTCTACCGCTGAGCTATGAGCCCACCTTCCCACGTGGGAAGGATGATCGGTGTCTGTGTGAACCGTGGTAGTTCGTCGGTGTCCAGGCCGGCGAGTGGTCGGACACAGACCATGCATGAATAGTGACCGTCTGGTGACGGTCGAAAGGTGAGCTCGCCCAGAAGGGCGAGTCTCGGGTCGGTGGAGGTGATCCAGCCGCAGATTCCCCTACGGCTACCTTGTTACGACTTAAGCCCCCTTGCGAAGCCCAGATTCGACTCGTGTAACGAGCCTCATCCGGACCTCACTCGGGTGCTTTGACGGGCGGTGTGTGCAAGGAGCAGGGACGTATTCACCGCGCGCTTATGACACGCGATTACTACCGAATCCAGCTTCATGTGGGCGAGTTGCAGCCCACAATCCGAACTACGATCGAGTTTCTGAGATTACCGTCTCCTTTCGGAGTTGGAACCCTTTGTCTCGACCATTGTAGCCCGCGTGTTGCCCAGCGCATTCGGGGCATACTGACCTACCGTTGCCCGTTCCTTCCTCCGTGTTGGCCACGGCGGTCTCCCTACTGTCCCCAGCCACTTCGCAGTGCTGCTGGCAAGTAAGGATGCGGGTCTCGCTCGTTGCCTGACTTAACAGGACGCCTCACGGTACGAGCTGACGGCGGCCATGCACCTCCTCTCTGAAACTCGGATAAGGTCATCAACCTGATCGTCATTATTACAGTCGACGCTGGTGAGATGTCCGGCGTTGAGTCCAATTAAACCGCAGGCTCCTCCGGTTGTAGTGCTCCCCCGCCAATTCCTTTAAGTTTCATCCTTGCGGACGTACTTCCCAGGCGGTCTGTTTAGCGGCTTCCCTACGGCACAGCACCCACTCGTAGTGGGAGCCACACCTAACAGACATTGTTTACGGCCAGGACTACCCGGGTATCTAATCCGGTTCGAGACCCTGGCTTTCGTCCCTCACTGTCGGATCCGTCCTCGCGACGTGCTTTCGCCATCGGCGGTCCGTCCAGGATTACAGGATTTCACTCCTACCCCGGACGTACCCGTCGCGCCTTCCGGTCCCAAGCCACGCAGTTTCTACCGGACGCCCACCCGTTGAGCGGGTGGATTTTCCGATAGACTTGCGCGGCCAGCTACGGACGCTTTAGGCCCAATAAGATCGGCCATCACTCGGGCTGCCGGTATTACCGCGGCGGCTGGCACCGGTCTTGCCCAGCCCTTATTCGTACACCTCCCTACGGTGTACAAAAGCGTAGGCTCTATGCCTACGCACTTGGGATTCCCTTATCGCACTGGCGTGCAGTGTAAAGGTTTCGCGCCTGCTGCGCCCCGTAGGGCCCGGAATCTTGTCTCAGATTCCGTCTCCGGGTTCTCACTCTCATGACCCGTACCGATTATTGGCACGGTGGGCCGTTACCCCACCGTCTACCTAATCGGCCGCAGCCACATCCTTCGGCGCCGGAGCATTTGGCACAATCCTCATTCCAGGTGGATTGTGGTATGCACTATTAACCTCAGTTTCCCGAGGGTATCGTGCTCCGAAGGGTAGTTTGGCCACGTGTTACTGAGCTATTCGCCACGAGTCTGAACTCGTGCGACTAGCATGGCTAAATCGAATCCCAATAGCAATGGCCTCCGGCAGGATCAACCGGAATGTATAACCTCCGAGCCTGATTCCCGGCTCAGAGGGGTGTTGGCGGGTTTTGACTTGCGATAAGTCAAAACACCATTGCATGGTCTATGTGGTGTCCGGTTCACCCAGCGACCTGGATGACACCGAACTACCACGGCTCACATCAGATTTCCTCTTACGCCGGAGCGCAGGGGGCGAAATCCTCATTCAGGTGAGTCGAATAAACCGACTCTGCGAAACCGGGACGAATTGAACGTCCCGAGTCCGCGGTGCGTTCTTCGCGTTTTAACCGAACGGACTTATACACTTAAGCACGTCGGAACGCTTCGACCGACCGCAGAGCGGTCGGCCGTATGTCCCCCGCGCCGGGGGACCTTCGCATTCAACACGAATGCCGGGTTGTACTTAACCCCGTCGAACCATCGCCGTCACGTCATGCGATTTCATAGAGAACAGTTGCCATAGCCACCGAGAGTAGCTCACGGTGACGAGGGGCTCAAGCTCCATGTGCCAGAGCATGATATAATACAGTAGGAAACAAAATGTGAACACCGCTATACACTCCCTCAACACGTTGTTCTTTTGTGCTTCAACGTTCGGAAGAATACGACCTACCGTGGACTGCTCGATGAACTGATCGAGATGCCACGCATCCGTCGTGTTCTCGGACTAGCCGAACTTCCTACAGTATCAACACTCTGTAAGGCGTTTAATCGACTAGACAGGGAGATATGGTGCGTCATATTGACTCTCTCAGCGGACGCTACTTCTGACGAGCAGGGTTGTTAGAGTTGATGCGCCAAGATTCGACCGCAGTCACGCCTCGAAATACTCGCTAAACGAGCCGAACTCACGATTCAACAGCTCAAGGTGACACTCCTGGTCGATATGAAAGTGAACGCAATTCTCAATCTACACATGACGACGACAAGAAAACGCGATAGCCAGATCGCTCCGTCGTTGATCAAGCGCAACCCCGTGAATATCGACATCCTTCTCGGTGACAAAGGCTACGACGATCAGAAAATCAGGTGACTTGCCCGTCAACACGAGGTTCAGTACCTCACAAAGCATCCTCGGCTAGCTGTTTCTGCGGCCTGAGTTCTGTGTCGAAGCGGTTGTACTGACGGTCTCGACGAGAGAATTACGGACGGATCGACGGAGAGCTGTCGCTGTCGGCGGCGGTCAGCCGCCGACGCGACAGCGTCGCCACTCACTCCGCTGGCTTGCTCGGTCGGTGGTTAGCGGTGGAATCGGTCGTCAGGTGGCCGATTCGCGGGGACGGCCCGACGCACCGCGAGGGCCGTCCACGCAGCTCGTCGAATCATATTGACGAACTCCTTGTACGGCCACCACCAGAGGCGACGCCCGCCTCGGCGGGGCGTCGCCACATACTCGTAGTGAAGGTACCGCCAGACGTTCTGTAAGAGGAGACTCACCACCACGTACAGCAGCCGTACCGTTGGATCTCGTGTTGTCGTTGTCGCTATCGCTTGCTCAAACAAGCGATAGCTTGACTCGATACCGAAGCGTTTCGAGTAGTGGTATCGAGCGTCCCGTGGTGAGTCGATGAACGGCGCGTCAGCGGCGTAGCCGTGACGCGCCACACCGTTCTCGTCATACTTCCCATTTAGGTACGTACAGTCGATGTAGACGGGAAAATCGACGGTCCAGCTGTGACCGTCGAGTTTCCCCGTCAGATCATGCTGAATGACGCGACTCCATCCTTCCGAGAGCTCTTGCTGAATCGCCTCACCCCACCGGATGATCGGGATCACGTACGCGTAATTGTGCGCCTGAAGCAGCGTGAGACACTTACTGTCGTAGAATCCGCGATCAAGGTAGACGGCCTTGACCCCGGCGTCAAGGCCGTCGAGGACACCGAAGAACTCAGCGAGGACACTACTTGCGGTATCGCCGTCTTTGAGACGGCGTACCGCCAGCGTGTAGCGTTTGTTCTTCACACGCGCGTAGAGTGTGGCATAGGCGTGGAACGCAGTGGTTCCACGCTTCGCTACCGAGTGATAGAGGCCGTCTGTGTCGTCTTCGTCACCGTAGTAGGGCCGCAGGTGGAGGTCTGCGCAGACCTCCACCTGTTCGGGGAGCAATTCATCGAGATCCTTTCGCAGGAGCGTGTTAGCGACTCGTTCGAGCCGTTCCGGCTCGAACTTCGTCCGAAGATGGTAGAGGACCGTGTTCCCAGCGGGTGAGTTCTGGCTCGACGCACAGAGCGTAGAGACAGAGGTCCCGTCGGCGCAAGCGCCGACGAGGACCTCATAGATGTCTTCAGCAGTGATTTCAGCGTTATTGGCTAACGAGAGCGAAACTTCCTCGTCAAGGCGGTTGACGAGAAAGTTAAGAAGCTGGTCCTCGTGGATCTCACCGTCTGCTTGTTTGGTTTTAGACACACCTTCAGCAAGCAGACGTTCTAACTAAGCGGCTTTGTGAAGTACTGATCATTGTACTCGCTCTCGACGTACGAGATTTCACTTTCTAGGAGCGTCTTGACGGCCTCTTCATTCCGATTCCGGAGAAATTCATCTATCCCTTGAACTCCGACTGTGGCTACTTTCCGAGGATTTACGTCCAGAACTGCTTCCGTAATCGTTCGTGCGAGTTCGTGGTATCGGTCCGACGGAAGTCCGTCTTTATGGAGGATGTATTTCATTTCGTCGTCCGGTCCGTCAACGGATTCGTGGAAACCGCCCGCCTTCTTGATGGTCTCCATCCTGGCTTTGATAGCCTTCTCTAATTCGTCCATATCCACCTCTCCTAACACCTGAGCGAGTCGTTCACTTCCACTGGGCTTACTCTCATTTGACATTATTAGATGCCCGCGTTCTTCACAGATAAGACTACTACCTTTGATCGATAGCGGGTCATCGCTCAGTACGCACTCTTTAGCGACCAGCTGTTTCAGACAAGAATGTGTCTGACCAAGAGGATTTCAACAGAGCCGAACCAGACTATAATAGTCTGAACTATAATATCCCGGACCCTAATACGGTGGGTCAATTATTTGAGCCCCACCAAGGCTCCGACAGGTATTCCCGAATGTCCCGTCAGTCACCCTGAGAGCGGATTTCGCTGGCCCGCTGTTCAAGCCGGCGGAGGATCTGGACGCGCCCCTGATTCGCGTTCTCGTAGGCGACGCAGGCTCGGAGTGTCTCCATGTTATGAATAGTCGCGATACCAGCGTTGATGAGTCGGGTGTTTGGTGGTTCAAGACGCTGTTCCGGTGTGAGACCGTCTGATTCGACGGATAGATTCGACGAGTCGCTCATTTTTTGTTCGCCTCCGCTCTCTCAAGGCGATAATAAACCGCGGCCAAGCCACTCCCGGTCGAAGAAATTTCTTGTCAGAAATCCAAGTCAGTTTGGACGGTAGTTCGCGTCAGTGTCGACGCTGTCGTACATGCGGCCGAGCATGTCGAGCGCCGACTGGAAGTGGGCGTAGTGCTCGTTTGCGAACGCTACGGTTTCTTGAAGGGAGATAACGGGCCGTCCGTCGACCCTCTCGGGTTCGATCTGTGGCCGCGGCTTGAGTACCACCTGAATCGCACTATTGAGGTCGGCAGCGGGCAGGCGTTCTTCCGCAGTCGGGATTCCGAACCGGTCGAAGAACGCCGTCCAGGCGTCGAGGTCGGGCTCGTGGACGGCGATGAACAGCGGATAGTCTTCTGGGTCGCGAGCGACTTGGTAGCCACCGCGGGTCCAGACGTAGACCGCATCGATGCCAGTGTATGCATACTCCATCCCCGCGAACTGCGGGAGGACATACGCCTCCGCTATGGATGGCGGCGAGATGTTTGCTGACGCCGTCAGGAACTCGAGACCGGCGTCTCGGAGCGTCTGATCGACGAGATGGAGCCCATCGTCGTACGCGACGTATCCCGCCTCCTCGAGGCGATTCACGACGCGCCGAATCGTCTCCCGGTTCTCGTCGATCTTCCGCGCGACGCCGGAGATGGAATCGCCCGGGTCAAGCGCGAGGATGACCTTGAGTTCCTTCTCACCGCACACTTCGTACATTCTATGGCTACACAATTCTGTGCAATAGTCAAAAGAAGTACTATTCGTGTGGGTCGGCTGGCTGGATCTGGCGAGTGTCCTCAGCGAGGTCGTGGATATACTCGCGGAGGGTTTCCATATCCTCGCGGGCGTCTTCGAGCGTCTTACCCTTCACTTTGGCCGTGATCTTGTCTTGATCGCGGGTGCCAGTACCGCGAGTGAGTTTGACGGTGAGTGAGACGCCGACATCGCTTCGCTCGACGTACTCGGTTGGTGCCTGACGCTCACGGTTCTGCGGCGATTCTGCGCTCTTACGAGGCTGCTGGGTGTGGTCTGACATTGATTGCTCTCTGTGATCGTTAGTTGATGGACGGTGCGACTGGATCGTCGACTATCTCACGAAGGGTTGCATCTATCTCGTATCCGGTGAGTCGCCAGCAGCCGTCAGGTCCTGTACACTCTAGCTGGCTCACCACTTCGGTCTTGAACGCCTTGTACTCCGCCAGTGCCACCTCCTCATCGTCAGTGTAATCGAGCAGGAGGGCGAGGGCGAGTTGCGCCGGCCCACTCCCACCATATCCCCATTCGAAGCCCGAAGGACTGTGACTCGCCAGCGCGAGACTCCGCTCTGGCGTGAGCTGTTCTTGATCCGATTGGTTCTTGACGATGGCGCGGCCTCGACGACGGTAGCCGACGTAGATGACGTCGGGATCAGCCGAGGTCCGTGACTGTACGTGCGAGCATGGGTCGCTGATTCCACTCATAGGTTGGTTCGCGGGAGGCTCGTTCGATCACCCCCGCACCCCTCTCGGGGGTCCAAAAACAGGACGTAGCTGCGTTCGGCAACGTATTTGACAGTTGCAACGTACTGTCCAGGTATATCGGGATGGCTGTACTGGACGATCTCTCAGGGTTCGAGTTCGAGGACGTGATGGAGGACGTCTTCCGCAACCTCGGCTTCGAGAACGTCCGCCAGGCAGAGCGGACGGCCGACGAGGGCCGCGACGTCATTATGGAGGAGGTCGTCGACGGCACCCGGCGCGCGATCATCGTGGAGTGCAAGCACACAGGGACGGTCGGGCGCCCGGTCGTCCAGAAGCTCCACTCGGCGATCGCGACGTTCGACTTCGACGGTCCGAAACGCGGGATGGTCGTCACGACCGGCCGGTTCACGAACCCTGCTCAAGAGTACGCTAATCGACTCCAGCAGAACGACGACCCCCATCCAATCGAGTTGCTTGATGGCAAGGACCTCCGGGAGATCGCTGACGAGATCGGTCTCGACCTCTACAACGGGCGCATCGAGATTCTCTGCGACGATACCCTACGCCCGTACGACCCGGCCGCCGACGTCGACGCGGCCGTCGCGGAGGCGTTCCGCGACATCGAGAACACCGAGAGCGCCGATCTCCCGGTGGCGCACTCGCAGGTGACGTTCCGTCCGGTGGTTGCGGTCACCGCGGACACGAACGCCGTCTTCGAGACGTCGGTGGGCGTCATCCACCGGATCAACGACCGCACACAGTTCGTTGTCCACGCTGAACGCGGCCATCCGAAGGTGGCCGACGACGATGTCGCGACGCTGGTCACCGAGAACTTCCACGCGACGGTTCCCCTCGATACTGGGCAGTTTACCGAGGTATTCGACGACGTCGAGGAACGACGGTTCGGCCAGACCCAAACGGAGTACAAGGAGTGGGCTGTTGACCGTCTTCAGGACTACCACACGACGACGGTGACCTACACTGGCGACAACAACGTCACCTACAACAAGACGTGTGAGCCGAATCTCTCGGACATCTCTGTGCAATCGATCGAGCCGGTGTATCTCCCCGACATTCGGCACACGACCGACCTCCAGGAGTACACCTACCCCTACGAGTACTACGCGGCAGGTCCGTCACGAGTGACCGCCGAAGACGGCATTCACCGCTGCGTCCATTGTGACACGAGCGGCATCGATGAGACGTACACCTACTGTTCGAACTGCGGGGCCATCGCCTGCTCCAGTCACACCAAAACGGAGCGGCTGGAAGGTGAGCCGGTCTGTACGGGCTGTGCAGTCACCGACCGGTTCGCGCTGAAGACGAAGTACTTCTACGACGAGGAGAATCTCGAGGCGTTCAGCGAGGAGTACGCCGATATGCCGCTTCACGAAAAGGCGATGGAGAACAAGTGGCTGGCCGGGGGAAGCGTTGTTGCGACGGTGCTGCTTGTCGTCGGACTACTCGTCATCGGCGGCATCATCTGAGCGGGCTAAGCGTTCACCCCGGCTCAGCGACGATCTCTTCGAGCGCCTGCTCAAGCGGGCCGTGGAACTGCCAGCTGGCCCGCTCGAAGGCTTCCTCGGTCGGACCATCCCAGCGCGGGAAGGCGGAGTGACCACTCACCTTGACGGTCCACTCGGACGGCTCTTCGAACGGGTTCCGGGTCGGCAGCTCGACGACGTAGAGATACTCCTCGTCGCCGTGAATGCCGTCGGCTGGGTTCTCGACGCCGTGTCCGAGCAGGAACATCGGCTGGTCGAGGTGCTCCATATTGTCCGGCTCGAGGAGATCCGAGGGGTGGTCAGCGTGGATGCTCCGATCACGCCCTTCGTCCACGTAGAGGGTCATCGTCGAGAGCGTGTCGAGGAACAGGAACTGGGCAGCGGCGTACGCAGGCCCGCGCTCTGTTCGTGTCTCGTCGAGCAGCTCCTTCAGCTGGACAAGGTCACGGAGGACGCTGTCGGGATAGCCATCCGAGTGACGGTATATCTGTGCGATGCGGTCGGTTTTAGACTGTTCGTCTGCGGTCTCGCTCCGTTGGATGAATCGGAGTTGACTTCGTGTCGACATCGATCACCGCCGGCGCGTGTGCGCCGGCACCCACCGCCGGCGCAGAAACAACCTCTCCTGAATCGAGTGAGGTCTCTGGAATCTCGACGAATGGCTGATACTGGACAACTTAAACCCGGTTAAAAATGGATTCCAAAATTCGCAAGACGGTAGTCGGGTGGGGTCCTTGCTCGGAAACTGATGCTGTTCCAGCCCAAAGGTATGCGTATGTCATCGGAGTCTGAGAGGAGTTCACCGCTCCCCGATCCGGCTGAGATTGCCAGGCGGGCCGAACGACAGCGTAGTCTGTACGAGGAGGCCGCCGAGAATCCAGACCGGGTGGTGCCAGCAATGTTCATCGAGGACTGCGCCCGGTGCGAAACGCTCGCCGACAAGCGGCGTCGTGAGGGCTTCTATAAACACTTCTATCGGACACTCCCTGACCGAGAGACAGCGGAGCTATCCAGCGACGATCTCCCCGAGGAGATTCAGTCTGCTGCGCCCGTCCATCTTGCAATCGATGATACGACTCTTGAGGACGAAAGCGCGGACGTGGCCTCCGTTTCGGAGCTATGGGAGCAGATCGGTACTGGTGAACACCCGGGTAAGCTGTGTCAAACTCCGCTGGTCCACTATATCGACCGTGAGGACTGCTATATCCACGCAGAACCAACGCGGGTCGGATTCAGCTATGGTCTCCCCGTGTTCGTGTACAAACGCCGGCAATCGGACAACCACTACGGAGTCTTCTTCTCCAGTGAGAAGGCGTATCTGTGGCTCTGTGGGTGGATTCTTCACGCAAACGGATTCTTCGACCCGAAAGAGTTCATCCCATCACTCTACTTCTTGAAGGCCTCGAACCCATCCACAGTTGCCCCTGAGCTGGTGTCCAAAACAGAAGATCTCGTGTTTCGTAACGGATTCCCCGGCGTAGACGCGCCCGAAATCACAGACCTGCCGGACGGGGTCAATCTGTACCAATTCCCGTACAGCAAGGACACGTATGCGGATCAGTTTGCTCGGTGGCGCCGTCTCTACTTCGACGAGCGAACCCCTCGTGGATGCGGGTCCTGCGACGTGTGTCGGACGTAAATTCACCGCCCTAACGCGCGCTCTACGCCAGGTGCGACACCTCAGATGGTTCCTCGACGTCGTCGAACTCTCCACGCTCCACAGGTTCCCAGTTCTCACCGGGCTCTGGACTCCACCAGTCGACCTTGTAGGCGCCCGGTGCGCCGAGGATCTTCACGCGCGCTGACCCATCAGGCAGGTCGCGGCGCAGTTTCTCATCGATGTGGAGGTTCCAGGTGGTGGTAGAATCGAAGCAGGCGAGCACGGCATCCTCGTAGCCGCGTGTTTCTCGGGATTCCTGGAGTTCGACCTGGGTGTTGCAGTTCTTGCAAAACACCCCCTCGAAGGGGATGTGAGTGAAGACCTCCTGCCCGCAGACGGGGCACCAGAGGAACTCGAACAGCGCCTCACTGTGTCGGTCAAGTACTTCGAGACTCATTGGTTGACTAACCCGGTTGTCCCGGGCCACCACCTCGTGCCCGGCCGAAAAACAGCACCCAGCGCTTATTCACTCACCGTTCGGCGCCGTAGACGATGCGTGAGGGGGCTTCGTACCCACAGTCGGGGCAGTCGTACCACCGCTGGACATTCGCCCCGTCTGCCGCTTTCTCGCCGACACGAACGTCCTCGTTCGGACACTCCGGACAGCTGAGGTCCGGAGCGGGACGCTCCCGGAGCTCGTCACGGAACGCCGTCGCGTCTTTCGTCTCGTACCCCCGCGACCACACCGGGTAGCCGTCGACGAGGATTGCTCCACGCCATTTGTACCGATACGAATCTGGCGCTCGATGCAGGACGGCTTGCACACCAGTCTCGGTGTTCCGATACGCGAGCGTCGGCGAGCGGCTCTCGCGTCGCCAGTTGGTGATACGGGGCATTCTTAGAAGTGGACGTCAGCGGGCACGATCCAGATCTCTTCACTCTCCTCGAGGAGTCGGTCCAGCTGTCCACGGTGGCGAATGCCGGTTCCGTGTTCGGTGTACAGGAAGATCGTCGGGCCGTCGTACGCACCGACCTGGTGGAAGGCGTGCCGCGCGAGGTCCTCGTCGCGCATGATCTCCTCGTCGGAGAGCTCCCCGATGGCCTCCTTCACCCGGTCGAGATTGCGCTCGAACTCTTCCTTCGTCGCCTCCCACCCACGCTCCAGGAGCTCCTGACCGTCATCAGAGTCGACAGGAGCCGCGGTCGGCAACTCTCCCCATCGCGCTGTCCCCGCAACGGACGTGTCCTCCTCATCGAAAGTCACGTGGTAGTCGAAGACGGCGCCGGCGTGTGGGTCCGCGCCGACCAAGCGGTCGAACACCGTCTTTCCGGTGGCCAGTGCGTCGTCGTGGGTCGATTCCTCTACTAGCGCGTAAATCACCATATGCATCTTGAACACCTCGAAACGCCGACGCACCGGGGGTCGTTGCTCGCTCCAGCTGCGCCGGCACCCATCGCCGGCGCTCGAAAAACGCTCCTCGTGACGGCGGATTCTCAGGCTTCGTCCGCTCGTCCGACAGTGATGGTCAGATCGCCCGATTCGTAGTCGGCCTCGAAATCGACCGCGAACCCGTCCGACTCGTAGGCGGCGTGGTAAGCACGGTGGCGTTTGAGCGAGCCTGTCGCCTTGAAGTGGAAGAATGCGGCCGCTGTGTAGGGCTTGCTCTGTGTTTCGACCTGCGACTCGACGGATGCGGGGAGCGCGATTTGGGGTGTTTCCGTGTCGATACTCGCAGCGAACTCCTTCGCTTCCTCGACGGTCGCTTGCGAATGCGCTGGTGTCTCGCCAGTCAGCACGTTCACCGGTGTTTCCGTGTCGTCGGTGAACAGGACATCTTCGAAGGTGTGTGTTCCGAGGATCGCTTCGGGATCCAACTCGCAGTCGTGAAACGGGTCGTCCTCTGAGGTCATCGAATCACGAGCCTACGGCGGGGCTCACCCATTCCGACCCTGAAAAACAGCAGCTGCCACGAAGCAGATCGAACTAGGGGCTTTGTTGGAATCCCCCGGACCTGGCAGATGTCGCGTGCAGGATACAGAGACTGTATGCAGCAAACGAGATGAGTGCTCGGGGGGTAGCGACTTACAGATTCGACCCTGAGGTAGTCTCCGAGGTTCGGTCAAGTCGCTCGTAGAGGTAGTACGAGTACACGATGGTGCCGCCGGCTGTCAGAAGTGCAGGGACGAGGAGGAAGTAGAGCGCGTAGTTGCCGAACAGTAGGCCGACGACCGTGAGGATGGCGGTGAGTTTGAAGAGGCGGCCGCCGAGCGCGTGGGTTCGTGCCCAGACTTCCTCGCTGCTGAGGGTCCACGGTGTCCGTATGCCGACGAACCAGTTCTGCTTGGCGTGCGTGAGCACGACGCCGCTGTAGTAGAACAGGCCAGCCGCGGCGACGAGAATCAGATACGTGAAGTCAAACTCGTAGCCGAGATTGAACGCGACGACGCCAGCGTGGACAACGAACATATAGATGGTGAAGATGACGACGAACCAGTCGTAGTACGACCGGAACTCGGCGATGTTTTCTCGAAGCGGGTCGATCCGTGGAATGACGGCGAACAAGCCAAGGATTCCTGCCATCAGGGCGGGGGTGAGCCAGAGGGCGAGCGTCTTCTGCATCGTTCCGTTGGGGTTACCAGCGGCATCCCAGTTCGTGACGAGTTCAGCGGGGAGCGATGGAGCAGCAAGCAAGCTCACAATGCCGGACAACACGACGAAGCCCGCAGCCAACAGGAACCGGTGAATCGTCTTCATACTGGAATATACGACCTGTACTCTGATGAACAAGTGGGGTAGAGAGTCAGTGGATACTCGGGTCAGCACTCCCTGTCCGGTGGCCCTGTTGAAATCCTCAGCAACTGATACAAACGGCGTGCGAGATACAGAGAGTGGGTTCAGCACGCCCTGTTGGAGCGATATTGAGTCAGTTGCTCGTAGATGTCCCAGCCTTTGTCACTGATATGGCCGATTAGCAGCAGTTGCTTTCGTCAGGATTCCACACACACGCATTCCCAGTCGTCAAGCTGTTTTCCTCGATGTATGCGGAGAGACACGCATAGTTGCAGAAGTACTCGGGGGAGCCGCAGTCGTTGTCACAGTCACGGACACAGATTGGGTCGTGGTCGAAAATACGCGACTCACAGTACACACAAAGCTCGTCTGCGTCGGGAATTGCAACGGTCGTGGACATACCGAAAGTAGGGAGAGTGCTATGGAAAGCGTTTCGTAAAATCAGGATTGTCCCATGATTGACTCGCGCCATCTATACAGCAGTGCCTCTTCCACCTTCTCGATGCTCATCACTACTGATGTGACCGATACAGAGAATAGGTTTAGCAGAAAAGACTGGGCCTGTCAACCGATTCACGCCACGGATTCGACACCGAGAATCTCGAAGCGAGCACCACCTGTCTCGCTCTCGGTCACCTGAATCGTCCACCCATGTGCAGTGACCATTTCGGCGACAATAGCGAGCCCAAATCCGGTTCCCTCCTCACGGGTTGTATATCCCGGCTCGAACACGGAGTCACCATCGCCCTCGGGGATACCGGGCCCATCGTCGAACACGTAGAACCCCGGTTTGTCAGACAGCGCCCCAACGGTAACCGTCACGTCTGGGCCGCCGTGGTCCAGTGCGTTCCGAAACAGGTTTTCGAAGAGTCGTTTCAGCCGTGCGGGGTCCGCTTTGAACGCCAAGTCATCATCGACCCGTAATTCGGCAGTGTCCGTCTCGACCATCTCCCAGCTCCCCTTTGCGACCGACGAGAGAGACACGGCGTCCCACTGCTCAACCGGTTGTCCCTCACGGGCAAGGGTGAGAATTTGGTTTATCAGGTCGTCCATCCGGGTCAGCGCCCGCTCAACAGCCTCTGCGTTCTCATTATCTGCCGCCATCACAACCTCCTCACGAAGTAACTCGAACCGACCTGTGGCCACATTGAGTGGGTTTCGGAGGTCGTGGCTCACTAAACTGGCAAACTGTTCGAGACGTTCATTCTGACGCTCTAACTCCTCGCGGTACCTCTCACGGTCGGTCACATCGGTGAGTACGATAGTTCGACCGAGTCCGGATTTCACCGTCCCATATGGCGTCTCCGTCACACGGTAATACCGCGTAGAGCCCTCCTGCTGCACCTTCAGAATCGGATTATCGCTGTCAAGGCAGTCGGCCACTTGCGGGAGTGACGTCTCCAGATGAGCACCCTCTGCACCGTCGATCTCGGGAAACAGGGTCAGCGCAGCACGATTCGTGTCCCGAATGTAATTGTCCACGTCAAGTGCGATAACTGGTGTGTCCCGTTCGGCGGCCAGTTGGACGGCCTCGAACTGGTCGATGTAGACGAATGCGACACCAACAGCGAAGACGGCGACCCCCAGCGGCTCGTAGGTGATGTCGATGAGGTAGGGCGTGGTGTACCCAACAAGATCCAACACGACGGGAAGGCCAGTGATCCCAACGAGAGCAAAGAGTGCCCGTGTGTCAAGGTCGATTTGCGTGAACAGTTCCAGGAGCATGAAGTAACCGACAAAGGCGAGCGCGTACGAGAGCCCCATCGCGGTCCAGTGTAGTGGCCCCGTATATACGGATAGATGAGGGAACGGGGTAGCGACGACTGTTGTTGTGAAGTATTCGCGGTGGAGGGGATTAGTGACCTTCACCGCGACGAGTGCGATGTAGACGGCGATAGCGAGGCGACGATATGTTGGGTTTCGGTGGTATGTACGGCCGGTGTATGCAGAACAGAAGTACAGCCATGCTCCGACTGCGGCGAGACCTAGCACCAGTCCGAGGGTATACCACCCGAGTTTGAGTGATGTTGTCGGGGAGACCAGAAAACCGACGTGAGCAGCTGCCCACCCGCCACTCGTCAATAAAAGCGCCCACAACCCTTGTCGCGTGTCTGAGTCAGTGATATGGTGAAGTCGTGTGAGGCTTGCAAAACAGGTGAGTGCGGCAATCAAAAACACACCAACATAGAGCAAAAAGAGCGGAGATGCTGGTAAGACTGCCATAGCGGATGTATTAGAGGCGTGAATATCACTCTGGCGTCATAGATTTGCTGGGTCTTGATAGCCTGCGAGATACGCGCGCTGTATTCAGCACGGCCTCAGAAAACTACCAGATGATGAGTATTTTAGCAGGGCCAACTAGGAGCAGGTCTGGCTCGCCGTCTCGAAGGGTGATTCTCCGGTCGGAATGCGCAGCTCCTGTTGGTCTCCGACTCGCTTGGCCAGCTTCTGTTTCAGGTACTGTCTCGCCGTCGACGGCGTGAAGACGCCTTTGTCGAGCATATCGCCGACGACGTCTTTGAGGGCCGCGAACTGTCCCTGCAGGTGGCCGTCGCCGACCGGCTCGCCGTCGTACCAGCGCACCGTCGCGAGCGCGCCGTTCCCGACCGTCTCCCCCTGTTCGACTGTCTCCGAATCGTACTGGAGGCCGAACCACAGCGTCCGGTAGGCGGTCACCTCGAACGTCGTCGACACCACGAAGAACGCCTCGTGGTGGAGGTAGTCGAGGTGGTCAGCGACGATCTCGTCGAGGGTGAGCCCGGTGGCACGGGGCTTCGGCTCGACGACCGTCGACGGTCGATCCTCATCGGCGAGGTAGCCGTCGACGGCGTCTGCCTCGAGGCCATCGGCCAACTCCGACAGCAGCTGTTTCGCCCACTTCGAGTCGGTATCTTCGCTACCGAACGGTGTTTCGGCCGTGATACGGTGCTTCAGTTTCAGGTTTGCAGCACCCCAGTGAGAGTAGTGGAGCGTGTACTGGCCATCGGTACGTTCGTACGCAACAAGTGCGCGGTGTCCCATGATTCAATCACCTTACGAGGCGATGCTTGTGCTGTGTCGCCCCGCACCCCTCCCGGGGACGAACAACGCTACTCGTCGATCGGGTCGGGGGAACTGAGGTCCGCGTGGAGGACTTCGCCGTCGCGAACGACGTACCGCTTCGCCAGCACCGGGAATCGGCATTTCGTGAAACCGGCCGTCTGGATATCGAATTCTTCGTTCGGTTCGAGATGGTCAGCGAGCGACCGGAGGAACTCGTGAGTTACGATGCCGCCCTCGTAGTCCGGGAGGCCGCTCTCCCGTGCCTCGTATACCTCGAAGTCGTCGCACCCCCAGATAGTGAGCTCGCCCTCCTCCGTGACCTCCCAGTCGAGCGTCCCAAAGCAGTAGTTCTCACAGAGCTCGCGGACTGCCTGCGGATTCGATACGATTGCGCCGGTCGACGTCGTCGCAGCTTGTAGTGTGGCCATGTCTGGATTTCGCGGGGAAGCCCCCGCACCCCTTCGGGGGGCGACAAAATAGGCTCAGCAGCCCTCTGTAACCGGGCCGGAGACGCCGTTACGTGTCTGCTCGGGCGTCTGTTCCGTCGCCGTCGGCTGGTCTAGTGAGAAGGCTCACCTCTTCCAGGAGAGCTCTTGCTCTCTCGACTCGTTCCTGATCTGCATCGTCCAGTCGGTCGATATCTAGACGATTCAGGTTACTGAGCACGCAATGCATCCGGTAGCCTTGTTTGAACTCTTGCTCCATCGGAAGCGCCTCACCGCTCGCCGGCGCAGATAGACTCCCCATCGAGACTGGCGCCGGAGTTAAAGGAGATCACGGTATTAACCAACGAAACTCGGAGGCATCTGTAGAGATGTTGGTTAATCGACGCCCAGCACTGGAGCTACTCGAGACTGGGTCCGTAGCGAGCCGAACCACACACCCGGCACTCCCAGATCGGTTGGCCCGTCCACGCCGCAGCCGGGACCGACTCGTGGATCTTGAACTGGTGGTCGGTCGCCCGTCCACAGGCTTGACAATCGAGATCCTGACTCGTAGGTACCAACGACACCTGACTATTAGTCTTATCCTCCCGAGCGGATTCGGTCAGCGCCATCGCTGGAACCAGCCACACCGCATCGTCGGCGTCGTCGAGGACCGCGTTGAGACGCGACGCGTCGCGGATGCCGTCCCCATGCTGGTCGTAGAGCCGCCTTGGGGCCTGCTCCTGACGCTCCGACGCTCCCTGCTCGTGCCACCCAGCCCCGTCACGGGCGGCACTGAGAAGCTGCTCTCCCTCTTCCGACGACACCTGTACCGCGTCGGGGAGTGAGGGCCATTGCTCGACCAGCTGGCGCGCCGGCGCCTCGTCGAGATCGTAGATGAGGGTGTAGTCGTCGACGGCCGGCTCCGCCTCGTTGGCGGAGAGAAGGTTCGCCGCGGCACCACCCTTTGCGACGGCGCCGTAGAACGTGGTCGACTCGACGATCAGGTGGACGATACCGAGGAACGTCGTCGACGCTGTCTCGTTCGTGCTTGTGGCGCCACTCCCGAGATGGTTGGTGAGACAGAACCGGCATTTCGTCTGGCCGTCTGGGACTGACGCCCCACAGGAACG
Source organism: Halorubrum lacusprofundi ATCC 49239 (assembly GCF_000022205.1). Taxonomy (NCBI): domain Archaea; kingdom Methanobacteriati; phylum Methanobacteriota; class Halobacteria; order Halobacteriales; family Haloferacaceae; genus Halorubrum; species Halorubrum lacusprofundi. Next base: position 146,058 of record NC_012028.1, on the reverse strand, counting down.
ACACTCGCCGTCGGTTACCGTCGGTGCATCAGGGTAGCCACCAGAGCTCGTCGCGACGCGTTGCCGCCGGGGGGTACCCTCACACTCGTCGCCCAACCTCGTATCCGGAATGTGGGACGCCTCGCCGGTCGGCCGCAGTTCCTCGAAGTCAGAATATCGGTTGTACATCGATTGGCTCGTAGCTTTTGTCGGTATCGTATTTCAACGTCCGGACGCCTTCGCTCGCAACGCACTCTTGATTATACGAGAGCGTACAAACATATATGGGAGTTCAGCGCCAACACTGTCGTAAGAGGTGTCAAACATGTCCGAATCCTCGCCAGACGGCGTTCAGTCGTGGGCTGCGTCGATGAGCGCCCGTGACCGTATTCGAGCAGTCGCCGAGACACTCCGCGAACCCCGTTCAGTCAACTGGATCAGCGAACAGGCCGACGCCGCTTGGAGTACGACCAACGAGGAACTTCAGGATCTTGTCGACCAAGGCCAGCTGCGTCGCGTCGAAGCCGGTGAGACGACGCGCTACCAGCCGGACTACACGCGACTGCTCTTCGAGGAGATCCGGACGCTCATCGAGGCAAACACGCGCGAGGAGCTGCGGAGCGAATTGGCCGCGATCACCAAGGAGATCGAGGAGTGGCAGGCAACCTTCGATGTCGAGACGTGGGAGGAGCTCGAACAGTCGCTCGCCGACGGCGACCTCACAAGTTCCGATCTCCACGAGCGCCGTGACGTGATCACACGGTGGGAGGAGAATCTGGAAGACCGTCGCCTCATCAAGCACGCGTTGGCGCTCTACTCGGACGTCGAAGCCGCTCGCGAACAGCAGATCAACGTGGCTGATCGCGTCATAAACTAATTCTTGTGATCTTCGAACTTGCGGGCGTCATCGAGGGCGACACAGCTACTTGCAAGACTGCTCATCTATCTTTTCCTGGAGTTCGACCGCGGCCTTCTCGAAGTGTTCCGCGAGGAACGGTGTTCCCGACACCGCCCGCTCGGTGAGAAATGCGACGGCGTCAGTGACCGCATCAGCGTCGCGTTCCGTAGCTGCGACACAGTCAACATATCCGTCGAGTGCCCGACTAAATGCACGCGAGAAATGGTCGTACGCACCGTCAACGCGCTCCATGTTCTCGTCGAGTGACTCGGTGAGTGCCCGGTAGACGGTTGCCGCCGACGCGGCCCGCCCCTGCTCGCGATGCTCGTTTGCGAGATCGAACCACTGCGTGAAGTCGATGGGCTCGAAGACGACGTGGTACTCAGGGTTCGTCTCTTCGAACCGCCGGTCGATCGAAGTGCGAAGCTCGTCGACCGACTGTCTCATCGGCTCGCCGACGCGGGCGAGAAACCGATCGCGGAGATCCGTATCGGTCGCGAGTTCATCACGCAGGAACGCGCGCAGTTCGTCGGCGTCGGCGCCACCGAGTGCGGCATCGAGTCGATCGCCGTTGTCTGACGGTGGGTCGTCGACACACCGAAGCAACACGGCGACAACGTGCTTACACGCACCCGGCCCGTCGTACGGACAATCGCACCACGGGGCAAACCCGCCAGTGGCGAGGTCAACACGAACATCGTACTGACGGCTGCCACTCACGACGGCGGTTACGGTGGTGTCGACGCGGTGAATCTCGTGGATACGTCCCTCAGCAAGATATCGTTCGCCCCGTTCGAAGACTGCGTCCGTGCAGATGTCCCGAACCGCGTCCTCGGTTACGTCCATTTTTACGGTGGGTTTGGCGCACTATTCAGCCGATCCAATGTATCAACCTCGTACGCTGCTCGCCACACTGCGTGGACAGCACGCGTCACGAGTGAGACCTCGGTCACGTCGATACAGGACGGCTCGGCGGCCGTCGTCGCGGCCTCGGGTGGCGGATGGAAGTGGATCTCGGGTGAGTGTGTATTCGGGTGGCGATCGAAGCGCCAGTTGACGTCGTCACTATCGACGTAGTGAAACGAATACATCCCCAGTTCGCTCCACTGAATATCGAACCGCGCGCTGGTGGCGTCGCCGAGGCCGTCGCTGAGCGTGATCCGGAGTTCTGTGGGTGCGACGACGTCATCGTACGACGTTTCATCGACCAAGGGCTCAAGTTCGATCCAGAGATCACGAATCCGCTGGAGCGCCGGGAGATAGATCGGTCCGAACTCGCCGGCGCGGTCGTCCCCACTCATACAGCGAGCTGGTGACTGGCCTCGTCGTAGGCGAGTGCGGCTTGGGCGACAGCGAGATTCTGCCGTGTCGTGCGCCACGCGGTGAGGTCGTCCCAGCCCTCCGCCTCGTCGCCGTCGAGTTGCTGGGCGAGTTCTTCCGGTGACACCACGTCGTAGCTGTCTTCGTAGCGCCGGATCTCGGCTTTCATGTCCCGGATGCTGTCAAGCAACTCCGGCCGAGTGACTTCCTCGCGCAGCTCACGGATCCGGGACATCAAGATCCGGTCGCTATCTCGCCTATACAGCGTTGTTTGGCCGTCTTGGTCCGTCTCGGCGAACCCGGTGTTCACGAGCGACTTGCAGTGTCGACGGGCCGTTGGCTCGCTCACGAGGGCGCGGTCGGCAATCTCGGCGGCCGACTGCCCGTCGTGGGTCTGTTCGACGATCTCGTACACCCGCTCGAACGGCGTGGTCTCCGCTTTCCAGTCTGCCTTGACCTGCTTGTTGATGTCGTCCCACGTCTCGGTCATACTAGGTGCTACGCAGTTGAGAAACAAATAGTTTCCTGAGGAAAACATCTCAAGGTAGTTGTTGTACAGGTGCGTTGTCAGGCTACACGCTCCTCTAACGTCTCGTGATGCGTCCGAACTGTGGTTGGCGTGACGTTTCCTGTCTCCGCGACGTCGCTTTGCGTCACCCAGTACCCCAGTTCCTCCCCCGCTTTGTAGAGGCAGGCCGCTGCGAACCCGGCTGGATGGACGCCCGCCGTGAGACCGCTCTCTTCGGCCTGTTCTGCAAGTGTTCGAGCCCGTTGTCGGATCTCGTCTGGACATTCGAGGTCCGAGGCGAGGCGTGGCACGAACTTACCGGGAGAGACGGGCTTGGCAGGGAGCCCCAGCTCTTCGTTCAGCGTTTTGTACGCATTCGTGACCCGTGACTCCACGACGCGGGCCATCTCGCTGACCTCGCCCACCAATCGCGAGAGGCCGTTACATCGACACGCGCCGTACACGCTCGCTGCGGCGATCGCCTCGATGGATCTGCCACGCAGCAGATTTTCATTCTGTGCGCTCCGGAACAGCTGACACGCCTGATCGCGCACCGAATTGGAGAGTTCGAGAGCACCCGAAATCCTTCGAACTTCGCCTAGGCCGTGTGCGAGGTTTCGCTCGGCTTTTGACTGGAACCGACCGCGACTTTGTTCTCGTCGCATTCGGGATAGTCGCTGGTGTTTTTGCCCAGAGAGGTTGTTCCCGTTCGCATCTTTCCCGCGACCGATCTCCGTCGAGAGGCCTCGGTCATGCCGTGCCGCAGTCAGTGGAGCGCCCGTCCGCTTTCGCTGGTCCTGATCGTGAGTTCTCCATTCAGGACCGTGATCGATTCGTTGTTCGTCAATAACGAGTCCACAGTCCTCACAGATCGTTTCGATCGCGTTGGTAGTGACCCGGCCATCACACTCCGGACATGGGTTTGTGCTGGAGTTTGTCTGGACGTCCTCGTCGAAGCCCGTTTCGTAGATATCTCTAGTTGCCATCGGTAGTTTGTGAGGTGTATTGTCTACACCTCTCACCCCTGGGGGAGATAAACAGCCGCGGACAGAGCGGTGTGTGGCGATTTGCTGGGCTACTGGAGGAGGTCTCTACGACCTGTCCGCACACACTCCCAGCAGGGAAAATCGTTGGACAGCCCATCACAATCGCACTGCGTTGTATCTCCGGTATCGGATTGGTCTCCTTGTCGCTCTCCATCCGTTACAACGCCGCTGTCGGTGATAGCTTGTGTCTTCTTCACAATGTCTAGAATTTGAGGTCGGATCGCAACGGCGACGCGGTGCTTACATACACCATCATACACTGCGTCAGCGGGACACTCACAAGCTGCTGGGACGCCGTCGACAACAGTGACGCGGTATTCATGATCTGCTGGATTTTGATGACTTTCGTTACGAACACGGATGTCACCATCTAGAAGAGAAAATTCGAAGGCTTCGTACTGAGCGCGTTTGAGTACACGATTCGTTGGTTCGAGACTGTCGAGTAGGGTTATCGCCATTATGTGTCGCGGCGACTGGTGCGCCGCACCCTTCGGTGCGCAAACAAACTCTCAGTAACTCACAGGTTGACCCGTTGTCAAGGTCGTGGCTGCGCGCGCAGCGGAGTCCTCGTGAGCATCGTGAACGAGGGCACGGGAGACGAGCGAATGCGAGTCTCACGGAGCGAGCACGGAGCGGAGGGTGGGGCGGCGGGGTTTGGGTCGGTCCGGCACGTAGCAAAAAAGAAGTATGCGACGACCGGCTACTCCCACCACCGACCGCGCTCGGAGAATTCGATCCTGCTCCGCCGGTCTCAATAAGAGTCTCTGTCCATCAATAATCAGCGCTGGAACGGCCGTGCTAGCCGCCGCAAAATGCGCTTCCCGTTCGAACGGACGAACGCAAGGCCACCGACTTTCGACTCGTCGAGGGCGTACCGTTTGGTAGTATCGCTCGTGTCAGTATCGACTGGATAGATCATCCCGTCGTCAGTACCGAAATCGAGCACTTCACGGATGCGTGACTCGGTCAAATTGCACGCATCGGCGAGTTCGGTGACAGTTTTCGGGCCCTGTTTCAGCTCTTCGACGACGAGGTGAGCGTGGTTCATCACCAGCATCACCTCGCTGGCGCTCATATCGTCGGGTTCGTCGCTACTAGTGCTATCGGCGAAGTCCGCGCGGGCATCGAAGAGGAACCAGACGCCGATAAGCGCGGTCAGCGCCGGGAACCATACTGGACCGCCTGTTCCGGTGGTCGCAGTGAGTTCCCAGCCGAGCCACGCGAGACTGGCGACCGTGATGAACGCGCCGAGGCCAACGCCGACCCAGCGGCTATCGACAGTCGGCGTTTCTCTGAGAATCGAGGTCGCCTCCACGAACGCGAAGCCGAAAGCGATGACGAGTACTGTCTCGACATCTTTGGTGACGCCATAGACGAGGGCGAGAAATGCGATGAGCGAGAGCACGTCTCGGGCCGTGAGCTGTTCGCGGGCGGTGCGACCGAGACTGGAGACCATACGTGTACCACAGTCAGGAGTCCTATTATGCTACTGGTCGAACACATTCTCACTAGCTGGGAGAGTTTGCGAGATACCAAGCGGTGAAGACCTTCCTATATGATGTAGAATGCTACAAAGAACTATCTGGAGTCTGGTGAAGTGGTGTATCTGGACCGTATACACAAGAGGATAGAATTTGCTCAACAGGTGGACAAGACATGAATGAAGATTTATTTGTTCGTGTAGTCGGCGGCTTTGGGACGATAGCAATTCTACTCGTTGCGGTTACAGTAGGCGCTTTGATGAGGAATGATCCTGATGAAATGTTTGCTTGGTCAATGATTTATACAGTCACACTGTCAATAGGTGCGGTTGTACTCGTCTATCGTTTCGGAGATAAAATGGATTCAATGTAATGAGCGATTGAGAGCATATACTGACCACACCCAGTCAGAATGTGTCACTTTCGAAGGATTTCAACAGAGCCGTGTTTTTATGATAGGTATACAGAGTGGCTGTAGTAGCTATATCGTGGACAAATAGGCGTGAATAGTATACGTGCGAGCGCTGTCACGGTTTCTATGTATAGCTAATTTATAAATGGGTATACTAACGGTGCGGATTTTCAGGGCTATTGTGTCACGATCGCGCTGCTGTTACACATCTACTCGAAAATCGAAGCGGCGCGCGACCAGAGATCGAGGGGGCTGACTGGACCATGCGCTATCCCTTTGCTACGGAAGATTGATCGGTATTCAACTGGCCGACGGCGTCAAGTAACCGCGAGTGACCGTTACAGCGACAGGCTCCATAGATGCTTGCTACCGCTATCGCTTCGATAGATCTGCCACGACACAGATCCTCGTTCTGGGCGCTCCGGAAGAGCTGACACGCCTGGTCGCGGACCGAATCGGCAAGTTCGAGGGAACTCGCCAACCGACGCACTTCGCCCAGTCCGTGGGCGAGATTCCGTTCTGCTTTCGACCGCCAGCGACCGCGGGTCTGCTCACGGCGCATCCGCGCGAGTCGCCGTCGCTTCTGCCCAGAGATCTTGTTCCCCTTCGCGTCGGTGCCGCGACCAATCTCAGTACTTCACAAAGCCGCTTAGTTAGAACGTCTGCTTGCTGAAGGTGTGTCTAAAACCAAACAAGCAGACGGTGAGATCCACGAGGACCAGCTTCTTAACTTTCTCGTCAACCGCCTTGACGAGGAAGTTTCGCTCTCGTTAGCCAATAACGCTGAAATCACTGCTGAAGACATCTATGAGGTCCTCGTCGGCGCTTGCGCCGACGGGACCTCTGTCTCTACGCTCTGTGCGTCGAGCCAGAACTCACCCGCTGGGAACACGGTCCTCTACCATCTTCGGACGAAGTTCGAGCCGGAACGGCTCGAACGAGTCGCTAACACGCTCCTGCGAAAGGATCTCGATGAATTGCTCCCCGAACAGGTGGAGGTCGTTTCAGACCTCCACCTGCGGCCCTACTATGGAGACGAAGACGACACCGACGGTCTCTATCACTCCCAAGCGAAGCGTGGAACCACCGCATTCCACGCCTACGCCACACTCTACGCGCGTGTGAAGAACAAACACTACACGCTGGCGGTGCGCCGTCTGACCGACGGCGACACCGCCAGCAGTGTCCTCGCCGAGTTTCTTGGTCTCCTTGACGGCCTTGACCTCGACGTCAAGGCCGTCTATCTTGACCGCGAATTCTACGACAGCAAGTGTTTGACGCTGCTTCAGGCGCATAACCACGCCTACGTCATGCCGGTCGTCCGCTGGGGAAAGACGATCAAGCAAGAACTCTCGGAAGGCTGGAGTCGCGTGATTCAGCACGACATGACGGCGAAACTCGACGGTCACAGCTGGACCGTCGAGTTTCCTGTCTACATCGACTGTACCTACCAGAATGGGCGGTACGACGACCATGGTGTGGCGCGTCACGGCTACGCCGCTGACGCGCCGTTCATCGACTCACCACGAGACGCTCGATACCACTACGCGAAACGCTTCGGTATCGAGGCGAGCTACCGACTTTCCGAGCAAAGTATTGCGACGACCTCGACACAGAATCCGGTCGTCCGGTTGCTGTACGTTGTGGTAAGCCTGCTGTTACAGAACGTCTGGCGGTATCTGCACTGGGAGTACGTGGCGACGCCCCGCCGAGGCGGGCGTCGCCTCTGGCAGTGGTCGTTCAAGGAGTTCATCAACATGATCCAACGGGCAGCGTGGACGGCCCTCGCGGTGCGTCGGGCCGTCCCCGCAAACCGGCCACCGGACGACCGGTTTAGCCGGTAATCACCAGCCAGACAGCCTCCAGCGGGAGTGGCGACGCTGTCGCGTCGGCGGCAGCCGCCGCCGACAGCGACAGCTCTCGGTCGGTTCGTCGAAGATTCTCTCGTTGAGACCGTCAGTGCAACCGCTCCGCCACAGAACTCAGGCTTCAGAAACAGCTAGCCGAGGATGCTTTGTGATGTACTGACGCTATGTTAATCGCGGAAGGGTGGGATGAGATTGAACGCTGCCGCGGCCAGCAGGCAAGAAACAATAACGAACCCTCCGCTGATAGCCATTGAGGAACCGATGTAAACTCCTCTCACACCAATGAAGAGCGCTAAAAGAGAAAATCCAAGGAGGGAAACGGTTCCAATAGCATCTAACACACCGTCCCTGACAGCATTTCGGGACATCTCCACATTCTCATCTCGACTCATTTCGGTCGTCCCACCGTCCGTTTCAATATCGGGAACCATCTCTTTGAGATGAGGTGAGATAACCCATAAGTCTGTTTCTGTCGAGAGTTTGGGAGAGATTCTACTTTGGTCATTGGATACCCTATATTGAACGTTCAGAGTGCCTTGTCGATGTTGTGAGTGAGACAGCCGACAACGAGTTCACGAAACTGCTTCCACCAACGTCGTGAGCGGACGAATTCGCCATATTTCCGTTTAATACGAGAGTTCACCGTCTCGTTCTGACTCCGTTGCCCGTGGATGTCGGCGTCCAGCCGAACGTTCCACGCCTTGTGAAGCGACGAAAATCCTCGATGCTTGATGACCGGACGAACACCATCTTCACGGGCTAACGTGCGAATCTTCTGGTCGTCATATCCCTTGTCACCGAGGAGAATCGTTACGTCATCCGTATTCCGCCTGATTAGCGAAGGTGCGATCTTCGAGTCGTGCTTTCTGGTCGTCGTCACGTGTAAGTCAATGATTGCATTCACTCTCGTGTCCACGAGAAGTGTAACTTTCAACTGTTGAATCGTCAGCTTCGTTCGTTTCGTGTAGTGCTTAGAGGCGTGACTGCGGTCGAATCCAGAGGCGTCGATCCCGACGACACCGTTGGTCGGGAGAAGCGTGACTGAGAGATTGAGAAGAACCCGCCAAACAGCCATACCAAGGCGGTTAAACGCCTTACACAATGTCGAAGGAGACGGGAGTTCCTCAAGATCGATGGCGCTTCGAATCCGAGGCATCTCGATAAGTTCGTCCAGAAGCGTCCGGTACGTCGTATTCTTCCGAACCTTGAGACAGAGCAGGACGATGTGTTGATGAAGTGTGTACCGCCGTTTCGAGAACTTCGACGAGTAACGAGCGACAGCTCGCCGAGCCAAGTGCATCGCTTGCTCAACGAACCTGAGTAACCGCGACTTCGGGAGAGCTTCCATCCAGTCAGACTACCAAGCGAATCTGTAACTCTCTGAGGATTTCAACAGAGCCACAAATCCGATAATTTGGTTCTGTCATCCCTCCATATAGCGGCACGGCTGCGTTATTCCGAGATTCGATCGCGAAGCACCGTTTCGCCCGGCTTGGTCGTCGCCTCTGTCCCCAACCGGAAGCCAGCGTTTAGTGAGGTGTTGATCCCGGTTTTTGCGCCGTCGCCAACGATCGCACCGAGTTTCCGACGACCGGTATCTACGCGATCGCCCTTAACGGTCATGCGGACGGTTGTATCATCATGCCGGAGGTTTGCGACGTTCGTCCCCGCGCCGAAGTTCACGCCCCGCCCGAGCACGGAGTCGCCAACGTACGAGAGGTGGCCCACTGACGCGTCGGCCATCAACACGCTGTTTTTCACTTCGACGCCGTGGCCGACGTGCGCGTCTGGACCGATCACCGTCGATCCGCGAAGATACGCATTCGGGCCAACCTCTGCACCCTCGCGGATTAGCACCGGGCCCTCGATATACGCACCAGACCGAACCAGTGCACCGTCCTCGACGACGACAGAGCCGTGGAGGTGGACGCCTTTCTCGACGGTGCCGGCGATCGCTTCATCCGAGCCCAGCTCTGTGAGCGCTAGTTCGTTGGCTTCTAGCAACTCCCACGGGCGACCGACGTCGAGCCACGTCCCCACGTAGGGCGCCACGTCAATCCGGTGGCCGTCGTCGAGCAGCAGTTCGATCGTCGTCGTGATCTCGTACTCGCCGCGTTCGCTCTCGGGAGTCCTGTCGATATACTCGAACACCTCGGGCGTAAATGCGTAACAGCCGACGTTCGCGAGATTCGTCGGCGGGTTAGCAGGCTTCTCGACGATTTTCGTGAGCGATCCGTCAGCGGCCGTCGAGAGTACGCCATACGCACGTGGATCGATAACTTCGGTCGCCGCAACCGCGGGCCCGTCAGCGTTGGCGAGTACTCGAGGGAGCGACGCGTCGACAACCACGTCCCCGTTGAGCACGAGGAAGTCGTCGTCCACGACAGGCGCGGCTTGTGCGATGGCGTGAGCCGTCCCCTTCGCTTCTTCTTGCTCGACGTAGGTCACCGGACGATCCCGGTACGATTCACCGATCGACTCACGAATCGCGTCACCGCGATAGCCGGTGACGACGACGAACTCGTCGACGACATCGACTGCAGTGTCGAATACCTGTTCAAGCAGCGAACGATCACCCACAGGAAGAAGCGGTTTTGGACGCCGATCTGTCAAGGGCCGCATGCGGGTCCCGCGGCCGGCCGCGAGCACGACTCCATACATATCTGGAGGCGACGCCGGGCCGGGTTTTATGGGCTGTGATCGCTGTCGGTCCGATCGACGAGGTCTCGGACACCGCTTGTGCCGAACAGATCATGACTGCTCAGGTGGATGGAAAGATGCTTTCGGGCTGTCTCTGTGTGTATGAGAGAATACGCTTGACTGTCGCCGATCATCCGGATCCGGCCGCGAACGAAGTCATCGACGACGCGGACTTTCTCGCCGAACGATCGTCAACGTCGTGACCGAAATATTCCACGGCGCACTCCGCGGCGACCGACCGGCGGCCGGTCCTTGTTGGACGCGCACAGAGATGTGACTAAGACTCCGTCGCCGACCAAGCCGAACGAGCCTACCGGCGCGCCGTCGACGGCGAGTGGTGAACGAGAAATAAGCCCCGCCGGAAGCCACACAAGTTCCGCCCTCAGCCCGAGGGAACCCCCCTACGTCCGCATAATCCACGAAGCAAAGAGCCCCAAGTACAGACGTAGGGGCACCCGCTATGTCTGCGGAATAGTGAACAGTCGATTGTCTCGTTGTCACTCCCTCCCCCACCCCTCATTCCGAGTTTGACATCCTCCCCGCGCTGAAGCGCGAGGATTCCTCCGATAGGGGTTCGGCTACCGACCCACGGAGGCAACTTGCGGGTTCGTGCGCACTTCTTTGGGACTTTCATGAGGGTATGGTTTCCCTGACCATTCGTGGTCGTCCCACTCGAATTGCACGGGCCGTGCCATCGGCCTGACTTCCGTATCGCTGTTTTCTCGAAGGAACGTCTCTGACGCCGTGAGGTCGGCGTGCCCCTCGAATCCACACGGACACGTCAGTGTGTCGCGGTGACGGACCGTCGTCTCGTGGTCGCCACACTCAGGACACGTCTGACTCGTCCACGCTTCCGGCTCGGCTTCGAGAGAGATGCCGTACTCCTCACAGACGCACGCGAGACGGTGGATGAACTTCTTGAACGCCCAGAAGTTGTGCGTCTTCTCGTTCACCCTGACCGACCAGTGCGTGTCCAGCACGTCGGTCAAGTCGCCCACGTATACCGTCGCCAAACCCTCATCGTACAGCCGTTCAACGAGGTCGCGCACCAGCGCGTTCTGTGCGTGGTCACGGCGTTTCGTCCGCTGTCGGTACAGCCGTCGAATCCGTTTGGAACTGTAGCGTCCCTCACGGAGCTTCGACTGTAGGCGAGCGATCTCGTCGGTCGTCTCACGGAACCGTCCGAACAACTCCCGACCGTCGTAGATGTACTGGTTCCCAGTAGTCGTGGAACAGGCGACGAGATTGTTCGCGCCAACGTCGAGGGCGGCTTCGTGAGAAGCCAGTGGTGAATCCAGTCGAGAATCAGGCACGGTGACTGGTTGGAAAGCCCTGAACGTGTCACTCACTTCGTCGTACTCAAGTTCCAGACGGCTCTGTTTGCCATCCCACTTCGGGTTGCCTCGGACTTCGAGGCGGAATCGTTCGTGGTAGCCAAGTCCGTATTCGTCTTTTAACTCTTGCCCGACAGGAATTTCGAGACGCGACCGCTTGCCCCACTGAATCGTGTACTGGTCGTTTCGGATGTAGGTACGGAGTTCGCGTCCCTCCTCCTCGTTGCCCCAGTAAGACGGGGGGTTAGCGTTCTCGCCTTTCTCTTTAAGGGCGAAGAACGACCGCCACGCTTCCGAGTTTTTGCGCGTGACCTGTTGGACGGTCGCGCTTCCGATGACGCCGTTGTACTGTCCACGGTATTCGGAGGTGTCCCACACGTCGCCGTCACCGAAGTAGTTCTGGCGGCGCTCGTAGGTCAGTTCGTTCCACAGGGAAGCGGAGGCGTCGAGTAACCGTAGGAGGCACCCTTTGTCGTTCTCAGTCTGTGGCACGATCTCGAAGGTGTTGACGCGCTTCATTCGTCGCCACCTTCCTGTTCAGCAATGTAGCGTTCGATAGCGTCCTTCGAGGCACTTCCCGCCGTACCGACATAGTACGAGCGAGTCCACTTCACGCGGTCGTCGTAGCGTTGGTTGTACTTCCGCGCCGAGATGCCCTTGACCCAGTTGACAATGAGTGATGGGGCGTTCTTGGGCGGACTCCCAATGAACAGGTGTACGTGGTTGAGCATGACCTCGGACTCGACCAGTTCGAGGTCCTTATCCTCACAGATTTCCGCGAAGATGGTTTCGAGACGTTCCTTCGTCTTCCCCGTCAGGTGCGAACGCCGATGCTGAGCGGAACCCTGTTCCGCGAGGTCAGCGGAACCTTCGCTCCCACCCAATTTCGGCACGAATACTATGTGGTAATAGAGCTCGTATTTCGCGTGACGGGTACTCTTTACCATCTATGTATACTATCGTAGTCAGACGCCTTAAAGATTGCGTTGGAACCCCGTCTATGCCATCGTTGGCGGTTGAATGCTGTTGGTCGGCTTCATCCCCGCCCCGAATGGCGAGGCTTTCTCCTTGAATCTCCGTAACTCGCAGGTCTGTACACCGTTCGTCCCCGCTCGAGGAAGCAGGACGACTCCGATCACCCGTCAGTGTGACCACCGTAGACCGGTGACAACACCCGTGCTCGCACAAGCGCTACCAGCCGATCTGCATGTCGTTCTCAGTCGTACAGCGAATGTCGAGGACAGCTGCGACTTTGTCTCGACAACTGCTGTCGTCTTCACTCGCCGTCTGGTGAGGTTCGCTTGCCCGTGAGAGAGTACTACGTCGCACGCCGATACTGTCGAAGAGTTGCTCGACGACCGGTTCGACGCCGACGCGCCCGTGGACGACCAGAACGCGTGGCTCTGGTTCGGCGTCGTCAACGAAGCGTGGTGCGGGCTCGGACGCGGGCGCTGTATGTTCGAGGCCCGGCCCCAGTGAGCTCGCGATCAAGACACCGGCATGGCGTTCGGGTGGGAACACAACGGCCGGACGAGTCGTCCGCTGTTCGACGCCAGTTCAACGATTGATCCCGCTCTCGCCGTCGATGACGCTTCGAACTTCCGCTCGGGTGGTCACCGCAAGGTCACCATCGGTGGTACGTTTTAGCGCCGCCGTCGCTGACCCCCACCGCAGGGCTGCAGGGAGGTCACCACCGCGCAGGCGCTCTGCAATGAAGCCGCCGACAAACGCGTCGCCGGTACCGATCGCGTCGAACGTGTCTGCCTCGAACACGTCCTGCTCGTACATCGATCCGTCGTGCAGCGCGACCGCCCCCTCGAGCCCGCGGGTAACGACCACCGTGTCGAACGCGAACTCCGTGGCGAGACCGTGTGCGATTTCGACGGCGTCGCCCTCGCGGTCGAGCACCTTGCGGGCATCACGTCGAGGAACGAATAGGGTGTCGATGTGCTCGAACAGGTCCTCGTAGGCCGCTCGCGCTGTCTGTGGATCCCAGAGCTTCGACCGGTAGTTCAGGTCGAACGAGCGCGTTGTCCCCGCGTCGCCAGCCCTTTGCAGCAGCGCCGTCGTCGTCTCCGCGGCGGCCTCAGAAAGAGCGGGCGTGATCCCCGTTGTGTGGAACCACTCCGCTTTCTCGACCGCATTCGTCGGGAGTTCATCCGGCTTGACCGTCGTGATCGCCGCGTCGGCCCGGTCGTAGATCACGTTCGTCCCCCGTGGGGAACCGCCGTGTTCGAGGTAGTAGGTCCCCAACCGACTCGCGTCCGGATCCGTCCACGCAATCCCCGGTTGAACCCCGTGGCTCTGAAGCTCGTTCACGATCCGCCGACCGAGCGGCGAGTCGGGGAGTTTCGAGAGCCAGCAGACATCGGTGCCGAGCCGCGCAGCCCCGACTGCGACGTTGCTCTCCGCTCCCCCAGCCTGTACAGCCAGGTCACTGGTCGTCTCCAGCCGCTCGCCGCGCGGTGGCGACAGCCGAAGCATCGTCTCGCCGAACGTGACTAGCTCAGTCATCGAAACCACTCCGCGGCGTGCGCTTCGAACAGATTCATACTCGTTGCTGTCATCGATCGCTTATAAGTAACGGTGATCAGCGTCGACCATCACCGTCCCAGCACGGCGGTCTATTTCGGACGGGTGCGGACTACTCCTGAGTAGACGTGGGACCGTCCCGCTCGAGCGCGAACGTCACCGCCTCCCCGTCGACGGCTGCTTCGAGTGCTCCGTCCCGAAGCGTCGCCGTCGACGCGCGGTCGGACCCACCCGTGAGCGTCGCGGCGTCGCCCAGGAGGTTGCCGGTGGTGGCGGGAACGACAGCAAACACCGCCGCACCGTGAGAGGGTAGCTCTCGCTCGACGACCGGCCCGTCGACGACCGCACCGGACAGCCCGTCCCAGATGACGTGATCGGCATCTGAGTCGCCCTCCACGTGCTCGCGCGCGTCGAATCGGACCGTCGACGGCTCGTCCGCCCAATTAAACAGCGCGACGGTCGTGGCCCCGTCGCCCGGCCGGTCGCAGACGACGTGCGAGGGGAACCGCTCCACACTGAGCCCGGAGACCTCGCCGCCGCTTGCAGGAGGGATGGACCGCTCAAGCAGCCGCCGGCCGGCCGAACCGATCTCCGCGAGCCGGTCCGAAAATATGTTCACGCCACCCGTCGCGGCGACGAGCGTCGCGAAGGCTTCGCGCTCGGCCGCAGTGAGGTCACTCGTGTCTCGAACAAGTTGGCAGTCGGGATCGTTGAGCCACCACCGTCGATGCAGGTAGTTCCGTGTGAGCGTGTTGCGAACGGCGTTTTTCAATCCCGGCTGGCTCCCCGACTCTCCCGGAGTCTCCCAGACCGGATCGGTGTCTGGGCCGACCCGCATCGCGTCGAAGAGCCCGACACTCGGGGCCATCGGCGCACCGCAGCCGAGAAGGAACACATCGTCGCCGGCCGCCTCCGCTATCGCCTCGACCCCCCGGCGATACGCCTCGATCCGGGTTGCCTCGGCGTCGTACCGCTCGCCGGGCAGCGCCGCCGCAAAGAGGAAGTCGAGCTTCAGATACGTGAACCCCCAGTCGTCGACAACCGTCGACACGGTCTCCCGGAGCCACTCAAGCACCGCCGGGTGCGTCGTGTCGAGTCCGTATAGTTCTGACCCGGCTCGGAAGCCACCGTCGACGGGTGTTCCCGGGCCGTCGGTGTCTGCGTCCGTCGGCTCCGTGATGAACCACTCCGGGTGGTCAGCGTATAGGTCGGCACCCGCCTCGACGTAGAACGGCGCGAGCCACAGCCCGGGTCGGTACCCCGAAGCCGCGATGTCGTCCGCGACGGCGCTCATGTCCTCGAACCCGTTGGCGATCGACCGCCAGTCGCCGAACGCCTGCATGTATCCGTCGTCGATCTGAACGACGTCGACCGGAATTCCCCACTCTCGAAGCTCCGAGAGGTTCTCCCGCACGTCCGCCTCGGTGACATCGGTGAAATAGTGATACCACGAGCACCATCCGGTCGGTGAGATTTCAGGCACGCGAGCATCCATCCGCTCACCGATGCAATCGGCCAGCGCGGTCAGCCCCTCTCGAAGTTCGCGGTCAGCGTCGACCCACAGTGGTGGCAGAGTCAGCCGTTCACCGGGTGTCAGCCGTGCCCCTTCCAGTGGACACACTGCGTGCAGCGTCGCAACGCCGCCATCGTCGTCATCGATCTCGAATCGAGAACAGTAGCGGTCATGTTCGAGAAAGCCCGCAGTGACGCGTCGGTCGCCCTCGACAAGCCCGGTCAGATAGCTGCTGACCCGGTCGTCCGTCGACGCCGCGAGGTCATTCATCATCGGAGCGTTATCCGAGTTCTCGGGTGAGAATCGCTCTCCGACGGGGAGCGTTCCCGTCGACGACCACGATTGATACCCGTGCCGGTAGACGCGGGCATCGGCGCCGAACGCGGTCTCGAACGCGAGTGTCACGTCGCCTGCCCGGACCGGCTCGTCGCCGACGTTTTCCACGGTGTAGGTCGCGACGACACCTCTCGCCTCGGTCGACAGCGACACGTCAGCGACCTGTAGCCGCCCGTCGTCTCCGTCGGCCGTCGCCGCGTGGACCGTCCCGACAAGTAGGTCACCGGCGTCGTCTCCGACCGTGACCGCATGGCCATCCGGATCGTGGGTGACTGCAGTAGCGCCCACCCTGTGTTCGTTCATATCACACCCTTTTTTCGCCCCTACAAATATCCTGCTACGACGCTTGTACGGCAAGGTACAACTCGACGATCAGCGGCGGTGGCGTCAACTCATCCGAACGCTTAGGTGCCGCGGTTGAGAGGATGCGCTATGCGTCTCGGAGTCTGTTACTTTCCCGAACATTGGCCGAGCGAAGAGTGGGAACGCGATGTCGCTGCGATGGCCGACGCCGGCCTCGAATACGTGCGGATGGCGGAGTTCTCGTGGGGAGTCCTCGAGCCCGAGCGGGGTACATTCGATTTCGAGTGGCTTGATGAGGCCATCGAGCTCATCGGCGACCACGGCATGCAGGCGGTGTTGTGCACGCCGACGGCGACGCCGCCGAAGTGGCTGGTCGACGAGCGGCCGTCGATCCGGCAAGAAGACCCCGACGGAACCGTCCGCGAACACGGCAGCCGCCGGCACTACTGTTTCAACTCCGACGCCTACCGCGAGGAGACAGCTCGGATCGTCGAGCGGGTCACCGAGCGATACGCCGACTCGCCGCACGTCGCCGGCTGGCAGACGGACAACGAGTTCGGCTGTCACGAGACCGTCCGGTGTTACTGCGACGATTGTGCCGACGCGTTCCGAACGTGGCTCGCGGACCGGTACGGTGATATTGACCGACTCAACGAGGCGTGGGGGAACGCGTTCTGGAGCCAGCAGTACGGCTCCTTCGACGAAATCGATCCGCCTGGGCCGACCCCTGCAGAGCATCACCCCTCGCGGCTGCTGGCGTACGCACGCTTTTCCAGCGATTCCGTCGTCGAGTACAATCGCCTCCACGCCGACCTGATACGCGAGGCTGACCCCGACTGGTTCGTCACCCACAATTTCATGGGGCGGTTCCCGACGCTGAACGCCTACGACGTGAGCGAGGACCTCGACCGCGTCGCCTGGGACTCATACCCGACGGGGTTCGTCCAGGACCGATACGACGGGGAGGCATCCCCGGACCAGCTGCGAGCCGGCGACCCCGACCAGGTCGGGATGGATCACGACATCTACCGGAGCGCGCTCGACCGGCCGTTCTGGGTGATGGAACAACAACCGGGCGATGTAAACTGGCCGCCGCACTGTCCGCAGCCGGGTGAGGGTGCTATGCGTCTGTGGGCGCACCACGCCGCCGCCCACGGAGCCGACGCAGTCCTCTACTTCAGGTGGCGGCGCTGTCTCGAGGGTCAAGAACAGTATCACGCCGGACTCCGGAAGGCCGACGGGTCGCCCGACCGCGGATACGCCGACGCCGCACACACGTCCGAGGAGTTCGCGACTCTCGACGGGGCCAGTCACGTGGACGCCCCGGTGGCGGTTGTGTTCGACTATGACTCGCTCTGGGCGCTCAACGCGCAGCCGCACGCCCCGGACTTCGACTACTGGGCGCTCCAAGAGGCATTCTACGGCGCTGTACGCGGCCGTGGCGTTCAGGTCGATGTGGTTCCGCCAAGTGCCGATCTCTCCGGATACGCGGCCGTCGTCGCGCCCGCACTCCACCTCGTTACCGAGGATCTCGCCGACCGGCTGACCGACTACATCGCCGGCGGCGGGGAGGTTCTCTTCGGTCCCCGGACCGGCGTGAAGGACGCAGAAAACAAGCTCCGGCCGATGTCCCAGCCCGGCCCGCTGACCGACCTCGTCGGCGCGACCGTCGATCAGCACGAGTCGCTGCCGCGGCGCCTCGAAACGACAGTCCGACGAGTTGGTGACCCCACCGACGACTCCGAGGAGATCGCGGCGCCGCCCGTCTCGTTCCGAACCTGGGCGGAGTGGCTGGACCCCGATGCAGCCGAGCCTCAGTACGCGTACGATGTCGACGGGCCGGCGGACGGTCGGCCGGCAGTCGTTACCAACACAGTCGGTGACGGGCAAGTCACTTACTGTGGAGTCTGGCCCGAGTCTGACCTAGCGGACGCGCTTGCGTCAGACCTGCTCGACCGCGCGGGCGTCCGATACGCCGAGCGGCTCCCAGACGGTGTCCGGATCGGGTACCGCGGCGGCCGCACGTGGGTGACGAACTTCACGAGCGACCGGCTCCGGTTGCCCGAAATCGATCCCGAGTCGCTGGCGGTTGACGACACTGATCGGGACGGTTTCGACCCGATGGCGGACGACGACAAGGACTCGTCTGCAGACGGTATTGTTGTGGGGCCGTACGGGGTCGCCGTCATCGAGGGTGACTGCGTGGACGGGCTGAGAATCGCTCAGACGTAGTCGGTTACGTCCGTCAAAAATCTCGGAATTTAATTTGCGTCCGCCGGCTACTCCGAGCGCTCTCGCGCCCGGTAGTCTGGGAGCGTGTCATCCTGCATCACTGCTCCGCGACCGCCGTCGACAAGCAGCGCACCCCCTGTGACGAAGGCGGCATCCTCGCTCGCGAGGAACGACACGGCTCCGGCGACGTCGGACGGCGTGCCGATCCGACCAGTCGGGTGGATCGATTCGACTTCCTCAAATCGTCCCTCCGGAAGTTCCTCGCGCGTCCGCTCAATTTCCACCCAGCCGGGGACGACCGTGTTCACCCGGACGCGGGGGCCGAAGTCGACAGCGAGCGATCGCGTCATGCCGTTGATGCCCGCCTTCACCGCGTTATACGGGAAATGTGCAGGCATCGTGGCGTAGGCATGGTTTGAGGAGATGTTCACGATCGCTCCGCGATCCATGTGTTCGAGGGCGGCCCGTGCAGCGAGCCAGTATGCCCGGAAGTCCGTCTCGACGACGAACGCCCAGTCGTCGAGCGTCGCCTCGTCGGCAGCCGTTTCGGTCTGTACACCGGCGTTGTTCACGAGCACGTCGACAGACCCGTAGCGTTCGGCGGCCGCCTCTGCTAACGCAGCCACGTCGTCCGGATCGCGCATATCGGCGCGAACGAACGTCGCGTCACCAGTCTGTGGATCGTCGGTCGTCTCGTCCGTGGTCCACTCCGATATCCGCCTGGCGACGGCCTCGCCGGCCTCCGCAGTGCGGCCGCTGACCACGACGTTCGCTCCCTCGGCGGCGAACCGCTCTGCGACACCGGCACCGATCCCGCGCGTCGACCCCGTGACGATCACGGTCTCACCGGCGAACCGTCCGGGCACCGCGTGCTCAGTCGGCGACTCGTGCCGGCGGGTCATCTCCTTTCTCCGTGTCGCCGCGTTCGCGTCGGCATCCGGATCACCACTCCGCGACAGAGCCGTCGTCGTGCCGCCAGACGGGGTTGTGCCAATCAACGTTTCCGCGCTGTTCGCGGACGTGCTCTTCGTCGATCTTGATCCCGAGTCCGTCACCGTCGGGGATATCGACGAAACCGTCGCGGTACTCGAACACCGTCGGGTCGGCGAGGTAGTCCAGCACGTCACTCGTTTCGTTGTAGTGAATATCGAGAGACTGCTCTTGGATCAGCACGTTCGGCGTGCAGGCATCAACCTGGATACAAGACGCGAGCGCGATCGGCCCGAGCGGGCAGTGCGGCGCGACCGATACGTCGTACGCCTCTGCCATCGACGCGATCTTCTTCAGCTCGGTGATCCCGCCTGCGTGCGAGACATCCGGCTGGATCAGGTCCACTGCGTCCGTCTCGAACACCTCCTTGAAGTCCCACCGCGAGTACATCCGCTCGCCCGTCGCGATCGGGGTCGTCGTCGACTGACGGATCGCTGGGAGCGCGTCGTTATGTTCCGGTAACACCGGCTCCTCGATGAACATCGGGTCGTACGGCTCCAGTGCGGCCGCGAGCCGCCGCACCATCGGCTTCGACACGCGCCCGTGAAAGTCAACCCCAATATCGACCTCGTCGCCGACCGACTCCCGAACGGCCGCGATCCGGTCCACCGCGTCAGCCACAGTGGCCGGAGTGTCGATCGGCCGCATCTCTGCGGTGGCGTTCATTTTCAGCGCTGTGAAGCCTGCGTCGACCTTCTCACGAGCGGCGTCGCCGACATCTGCTGGTCGGTCTCCGCCGATCCACTGGTACACGCGGATTCGGTCGCGCGCACGGCCGCCGAGAAGTTCGTGGACGGGAGCGCCGAACTGCTTTCCCTTGATGTCCCACAGCGCTTGGTCAACGCCGGCGATGGCGCTCATCAGCACCGGGCCGCCGCGGTAGAAGCCGCCGCGGTACATCGCCTGCCAGTGATCCTCGATCCGTGCCGGATCCTCACCGAGTAGGTAGTTGTCGAGCAACTCCTCGACGGCGGCAACGACCGTGTGAGACCGCCCCTCCACGACTGGCTCTCCCCAACCAACGGTGCCGTCACTCGTCGTCAACTTCAAGAATAGCCAGCGGGGCGGTACTTCGAACAGCTCGTAGTCAGTAATGTACATGATAGGTTAGTCTTCAGTCGCCCCGACGACCGCGGGGTCAACGTTGTCCGTCTTGGTCTTGAGTGCGTCTCCAGTTTGAGCGTCAAACAAGTAGAGGGCCGCTTCGCGGAAGTCGAAGGAGACCTGTGTCTCCTCTGCCGGCCGGATCGAGGGATCGACGCGGGCGGTGAGTTCGTGGCCGTCCATCTCCATGTAGAGGAAGTTCTCGTTCCCCATCGGCTCTACGACCGTCACATCGGCCGTGTTCTGGCCTGAATCGACGACAGTGATGTCCTCCGGGCGGACGCCAACGCGGACGCGGTCGTGGCCTGCGATCGGTTCCGGGTCGTCGAGTTCGTACGTAAACCCGCCGGGGCCCCGGAGGGTCTCGCCCTCGACGTCGGCCGAGAGGAGGTTGATGCTCGGCGAACCGATGAAGTCCGCGACGAACTGGTTCACCGGCGAACGGTACACCTCTTCCGGGGGCCCGACCTGCTGGAGCACCCCGCCGTCCATCACAGCGATCCGGTCGCCCATTGCCATCGCCTCGGTCTGGTCGTGGGTGACGTAGACCGTCGTGACGTCGAGGTCGGCCTGCAGTTCCTGCAGCTCGGTCCGCATGTCCGATCGAAGCTTCGCGTCGAGGTTACTGAGCGGCTCGTCCATCAGAAACACGGACGGCTCTCGAACGATCGCCCGTCCGAGCGCCACGCGCTGCTGTTGCCCGCCTGAGAGCGCCTTCGGCTTCTCGTCGAGTAGCTTGCTGATGCCGAGCATCTCGGCGACGCTCTCAACTTTTTGTTCAATCTCGTCGCCGGTCAGCTTCGTCGAGAGCTTCAGCCCGAAGCCGATGTTTCCCCGGACGGTCATGTGCGGGTACAGCGCGTAGTTCTGGAACACCATCGCCACGTCTCGCTCGCTGGCACGATGATCCGTGACATCGTTGTCGCCAAACCGTATCGAGCCATCCGTCACGTCCTCGAGACCGGCGAGACAGCGGAGCGTTGTCGATTTCCCGCAGCCGGACGGTCCGACTAACACGAGGAACTCGCCGTGGTTGATCTCGACGGAGAGATTCTCCACCGCGACCACGTTCTCGGTTCCAGAGTCGTACACCTTGTCTAGTTCAGTGATATTGATTCCTGACATTGTTACTCTTTGAGCGACCCCGCGAGGATGCCGCTGACGAACTGTTTCTGTAGCACTAAGAACAGCACGACCATCGGCACGATGGCGAGCGTCGCCGCCACCATGATCTGGTCGTAGTAGATCCGCTGGAATCCGGTCAGTTGTGCCAACCCGATGGGGATCGTGTACATGTCTGCCGTCTCGAGAATCACGAGCGGGTACAAGAACAGATCCCACTGGAACAGGAACAGGATGATCGCCAGCGCGGCTAGCGACGATCGCATCGTCGGGAGTGCGATCCGATAGAAGATCTGGAACTCCGTCGCCCCATCCATGCGGGCGGACTCAAGCAGCGCATCCGGTATCGATTTCATGTTCTGCCGCATGAGGAATATCCCAATGGGGTTTGCCGCCCACGGGAGGATTATCGCTCGGAAGGTGTTCGTCCAGTCCAGCTGGGCCATCAACAAGAACAGCGGGATGACGAGGAGCTGGATCGGCAACACGAGCGTCGCCAGGATCGTGTAGAAGATCGGCTCTTTGAACTTGAACTCGTACTTGGCGAACGCGAAGCCGGCCATCGAGCACAACACCAGCGAGAGCAGCGTGTAAACCACGGCAATGAGGACACTGTTCCGGATCGTCCGGACGAAGTCAAGCCGCTCTTGGAGCGCCGCGAAGTTGTCGAGGAACGCCGTTCCGGGAATCAGCCGCGGCGGGAACTGCAAGAATTGCTCCTGTGGGAGCGTCGCCGCCACCAGCATCCAGTACAAAGGAACCATCATCACCACGACCATCGTGATGACGAAGGCGTACGTGAGGAATCGCCAGACTGCGTCCTTACGCCGTTGTTCGCGCATCAGTCCTCACCTCCGATCTTGATCTGGACAACAGAAAACACGCTGACAACTGCCACAAACACAACTGTGAGCGCGCTCGCGTAGCCCAGGTTGAAGTTGACGAATGCCTGTCGGTAGATGTACTGCACAATGGTGATTGTCGAGTTAGTGGGGCCGCCGCCAGTGATGACGTACGGCTCAGCGAACAGTTTGAACGTCCCGATCGTCGATAGTACGACGACGAACAACATGACCGGCTTGAGCTGCGGGAGCGTGACGTAGCGGAACTTCTCCCACCGGTTCGCACCGTCGATCTCGGCGGCTTCGTACAGCTGCTGCGGGATCGTCTGGAGCCCGGCAAGCAGGATGATCATGTTGTACCCCGTCCACCGCCACGTCACCGCGGCGATGATCGTGTTTCGCGCCCAAAATCCGTCGGTTAGCCACGGAACCGGGCCGATCCCGACCCCGGCGAGGACGTAGTTGAGGAACCCTAACTGCTCGTTGAAAAGCAGCAGAAACACCGTCGAGTACGCCACAAGGTTCGCCGAGACTGGCAGCGCTATGGCGGTGCGGAACACCCCTTTGAGCCGCAGGAACGACGCGTTCAGTGCGAGTGCGAGCGCGAGCGCCAGCCCGATCATCAGTGGGACCTGGATGACGAGGATGTACGAGGTGTTGAACATCGACTGCCAGAAGAGGTCGTTTCCGAGCAGGCGAGCGTAATTTCCGAGTCCGACGAAATTCAGCTGTGCGATCTGCGGAATCTCGATGTACACCGGGCCGAGATCGATCCAGAACAGCGATCCTTGGCCGACACCCTGGTACTCGAAAAACGACAGGTACAGCGTGTAAAACACCGGAAAGGCGAGAAACACGCTGAAAAGCAGGAAGAACGGCGCAATGAACAGATACGCGACCCGCGGCAGCGTCGGTGTCGCCGCTGTCAGGTCCTGTCTGGCAAAGCGCACCCGGTCCCAGACCGGTCGCATCGCCCGTCTGGACTGCCTCGTGGCTGTCCGTATCTTCATGCGGACGCGGCGGCGATACCCCTGCCCAATCCGATCGTCCGTTTCGTCAGAAGTTGCCATGCGATCGATTACCCCAGATTACGCGAGGTCTCGATCGGTGTTTTCGGCGACCGTCTCCGCGGCTGCCTGGATGGCCTCCTCGGGCGATTGTTCACCGTTGATCATTCGCTGCAGTTCGGTCTCGATGGCCTGTGACACCTCGGGGGTGTCCGCAGTGAACCGGTATCCCGGCGACTCCTGTGCGACCTCGGCAAAGAGCGCCCGCGCAGCCTGTCCGTCGTAGAAGTCGAGCTCCTCGTCGAACACCGGCTCGTCGTAGACGGTCTCCAGCGCCGGGAAGAGCCCGTACTCGTCGTACATCGCCAGCTGCATCTCCTCGGTCGCCAACGAGTACTCCATGTAGTCCCATCCGCGCGCCTTCTCTTCGTCAGACACTTGATCGGCGATCATGAGGTTGGAGCCGCCCCAGTTCGACGCCCGCGGTCCGCCCGACTCTAACGCGGGGATCTTGAACACGCCCCAGTCGCCGGCGGTGTCGGGGAGTTCAGCACGCAGCGTTCCCTCCATCCACGCCGCCGAGGGGAGCGACGCAATCGTCGCGTCGCCGTAGGCGCTGAACCAGGCCGCTGTCCATCCCTCGATATTGGCCGCGATGTCGGCGTCGTATATCTCCTTAATGTTACGAGCCACACGGAGCGACTTCTCGTTGTGGATGTTCACCTCGCCGCTCTCAAGGAAGGGCTCGCCAGACAGCTGGCGGAACTGGTACCGCCAGACGCCGGAGAGGTCCCCCTCGGGGAGGTTGAGCATGTACTGCTCGTCCGGCAGTTTCTGTCCCTCTTCGATGAAGTCCGCCCACGTCTCGATGCTGTCTGGGTCGATGTCGTGTTCGTCGTACACCGACCGCCGGTAGTAGACTGCCGTCGGGCCGGTGTCCCACGGGAGCGCGTAGATGTCCCCGTCAACAGTGAGCGCCTCCCACTTTCCGGAGACGAAATCCTCGCGGATGCCCGCTTCCTCGATCTCGTCGGTGAGCGGCGCGACGGAACCCGTGTCGATGAACGAGGGGCCGTCGACGGACTCCAGCATGGAGACCGCAGGTGCGCCGGAGCCCGAGAGGAGGTTCGTCTGGAGCCGGTCTTTCATCGCGGATCGACCGAACTCCTCGACCGAGACCGTCGCGTCGTTTTCGGATTCGTACTCTTCAGCCGAGATCGTCAGCGCCCGTGCGGCGACGTCCCACCCCCACACGTCGATTTCTGACGCCATGCTACCGCCACCGTCGCCGTTGTCGTCGCCGCTACTGTTGCTTCCGTCACTGCCCTCGCTTCCATCACTCCCGTCACTCCCGTCGCCGCCACCGCTCCCGCCCTCGGGATCACCAGTTCCGATACATCCTGCGAGCCCCGCGAGCCCCGCGAGTCCTGCGCCCTTCATCAGCCGCCGCCGCCCGTATCGTGCGTAGTCTGGTTTTTTAGTCATGATCGTACCTGAGTATTCGTCCCTTATATTGTAGGTATATAAAATTACTGTACATCTGTCCTAAAACACGCTTAGAAACGCTCCATTTGCGTTTTCTTGGGCTGAACACTGGGCTATTATATACCATTCTCCCGGTTCTGGGCTTTTTGTCTCTTAATTCCAATCCATAAAGTAATAATCTATGGATATTTATTGTAGTTTTATCTCCCGACCGCCGATAGTGTTCTTCGATACTAAACAAACGTTATACACCTGTCGTTCATACTACTCTGAGAAACGATGGGGAACACGGACACTATCACCGTTCAGGCGACCGCAACGTCTCTCCGGATCGTCGAAGAGCTATACGAGCGTGACGGTGGCGGAGTCACCGAGTTAGCCGGCACGCTGGACGTCTCGAAGAGTGCAGTTCACAACCACCTCTCGACGCTCTGTGCTCTCGGATACGTAAAGAACTCAGGCGGCACCTACGAGCTCACCCACCGGTTCCTGCGGATCGGATTCGGGACGAGAGAACGGAACCCCGTCTACCAGGCAGCACAGAGCGAGATCCGCATGCTCGCTCGAAACACGAGCGCGGTCGCGAACCTCGTGGTTCCCGAAGAGGCCAACGCTGTCTATCTCCATCGGATCGGTGCCCGGAACCATCCTATTCCGGTGGGCGGTAGCGTCCGACTCCACGCGGCCGCGGCCGGTAAGGCGATCCTCGCGTATCGGTCAGAGGACGCGGTCGACGAGTACGTCACCCGCCATGGACTCGACCAGAAGACCAATCGGACCGTGACAGACCCGGCAACGCTCCGCTCTGAACTCCGATCGATCAGGGACCGTAACATCGCGTTCGATCGCGGTGAACTCGACGAGAACTGGCAGTGCGTCGCCTCCCCTATCGTCGTCGGCGGCGACTCCGTAGGCGCAGTCAGCGTCTCCGGACCGTCCGACGAGATGCAAGGGAAACGACTGGAGGAGGACACGGCCGGGCTCGTCTCCAGCGCCGCAAAGACGATCGAACTCGAGCTATTGTGACACGGCGTGGGCGTACCCGACACGGTTCGTTTTAATACCCCACCGGGGCAGATACCCATCATGCGAACTGATCGACTTGATCGAATCACGGACGGCGGGGTGATCGCGATCCTCCGCGGTGTCAACACGGCCGACGCCGTAGCGGTCGCGGACGCCGTCGTCGACGCCGGCGTGACAGCACTGGAGATAACGGCGGACACACCGAACTCGATGTCGTCGATCGAAGCGATATCGGACCGCGTCGACGACGCGCTGGTCGGCGCCGGTACCGTGCTCGACGCGGAGACGGCGCGAGCGGCACAGTTGGCCGGTGCGGAGTTCCTCGTAACGCCGACGGTGAACCGCAACGTCATCCGGACGGCGAACCGCTACGGAACGCCGATCGCGGTCGGCGCGTACACGCCGACCGAGGCGCTTGAGGCCTACCAAGCTGGTGCCGACGCGGTGAAGGTGTTCCCCGCAAAGACCGGCGGCCCAGACCACGTCGCGGCGATCGGTGGTCCCCTCCCGCAGATCCCCCTCGTCCCGACTGGCGGCGTCAGTGCGGAGAACGCGGGCGCGTACGTCCGGGCCGGCGCAGTCGCGGTCGGCGTCGGTGGTTCGATCGTCGACCACGAGGCGATCGACGACGACGCGTACGACCAGGTCGAGGCGAACGCGCGAGCGGTTGTCGAGGCCGTCTCGGCGGCCCGAGACTGACCGGCTTCAGTCGCCGTCTGGTGAGGTTCGCTTGCCCGTGAGAGAGTACTGTTGTCTCACGTAGTCGTATCCGTATGGGTGCTTGAGAAGCTTCCACCGGTAGCAGAGCCGCTGGAACCGGAACAATGTCCGTCGACGAATGTCCATATACAGCCTCAAACTCGCAGCGACATTGTTAGTGTCAAAATACCTTCTCAAAGAGTAGTCGTTGAGACCGTGGGTATTTTGATCGGTAGCGAGTACTAGTGGTGCAACTGTAAGGTTGCGCTGCGTCGTCCGCAACGCTGCGGTCAATACAGGAGGCTCACGGATCGGTCAATACAGAGTTAATCAAAGTGACATCCTGTTGCCCGGCCGACCAAAACTCATATACGACATATTACCGAATATCAGATATGTTGAGAATGTCGTGAGCTATCTTCGATTCGGGCTTGCTTTGTTATTCATTATCGCCGGTGTCGCCTGCTTTGCCGCCATCCGTGGAGTGCGACGGGTACCGAATACGGATACACGCCGAGGATTGACCGGATTGCTTGTCACGAGCGGGGTGTGGGCAGCGGCGGAGTGTGGACTCTTGTTGCTGCCGGGGACGCAGGCTAAGGTGGTTAGCTATATCATCGGGTTGGTTGCCGGACTCGCCACTGTTGGAGCGTGGCTGTACTTCTGTTCCGCATACACTCGTTACTTCCCGAACGAGTCGAGAGGGTGCTGCCTGAACGCCACAAAATAGTCACTTTCTGTATAATTTGACGGTCAGTCTCGGCTGCTCCCACGAAGTAGATCGAGGAAGTTCCAATTCACCGCTTTGGACAGACGATGTTACCCGGATTTCGACGGTATCTGCCGAAAGCTGTCGCTCACCGCCAACTGACAGGCCGTGGGCTGACCCCGGTCAGCCCGCGGCCGTTGCCTGTGATGCTGGCACTCCAACCCCGTTCGCTTTGATCTTCCACCGGCGGCGTAACTCCTCTTCCAGCTCATGACGAATCCAGTCACAGAACGTCTTGAACGTGAACTCCTCGGGCAGGTCGCGCCCGCCCCGCCGTGGGCGGGCGACGACCGCCCACCGTAGCACCAGCCACAGGTTCTCCAGCAATGCCGCGACCAACATGATGGCAAACCGCACGACGGGATCACGCGTCGTCGTGATCCCGCGTGCTTGCCGAAGTAAGCGATAGGTCGTTTCGATGCCTGAACGCTTCCTGTAGCGGTGTTCGACCTGCTTCGCTGAGCGATCAGTAACGCCACACGCCACGTAGCCACGAACGACCTCGCCGTGCTTGCCTCGATCTCCGTTCTGGTAGGAGACAGCGACCGCGAGCGGGAAGCGCAGTTCCCGCTCGCTGTCCTTGTACATGCGATAGGTCGTCATGTACGACTTGTGAGTTTCGAGTTTGTCCTTCATGCGCTCGCCCTTCTTGGGCACGTGAACGACCGTTGGGGCGATATCACGAGCGCGGCGGATGACGCGCTCGTTGTAGAATCCGCTGTCGGCAAGCAAGAGATCGATCTCGAAGGGATAGTTTTCGACGCGGGCGAGCACGCGCTCGACCGCGTCAGCCTCATCTTCGTCACTGCGGACGTAAGTCATCGCCAGCGTCACCGGCTTCCCGTTCGAGACGACGTACGCCGTGCAGTAGCGGTGGCAGGTCGTAGTCCCGTCCTTAGGAGCCATCGAACAGAGTTCGCCTTTCTCAGCATGGTGCTCGCCGTGGTAGGGATTGTCGATGAAGTCGATGGAGACGGTTCTCGACCGGTCAGGGTCGAAAATCGTCATGGCGAGCCGTGCGAGCAGAAGGTTGGCAACGACCTCAAGCCACTGACGGTTGAGTGTGTGGAGCCACCTCAAGACAGTGTCGTCACACGGCGTTCCCTCGGTATCGTTGCAGGTGTCCCAAATCGAGTTCTGGTTAGTGCAGGCTAGGATGACGACGAGCCAGATGTCGCCGGGGTCGAGGGGGCTCCCCTCGACACCCGGCAACGGGAGTGGCGTAATGACCTCTTCCGCTACGTCTTTGACATCCGACGCCGAAAGGTACTCGTCTGGATCAGGTATGGTGAACACATCCAGATCCAGACACTTTCTTGTGGTTAATTTAGCGATTCAATTCAGCTGATTACGCTGCTTGGGAAGTACCGAAGTTATCTTTGTCAGTGGATTCGTTGTATCTCTGTGAGGAAGTCACGGCTACTGGGGGGTAGATATTGACCAGGGGGCGGTGGAGATCTGTAAACTTCGATTGTGGCTCTCAATGGTCGCAGACATTGAAGACGAACCGAGTGAGGTGGAGCCGCTCCCCAATATTGACTTCAATATCCGACAGGGAAATACCCTGATCGGATTTACGGATATTGAGGAAGTCGCTACTGAGGAAGGTGACGCTTCGCTTACGAATTATGGCGGTGGAATCGGTGAGAACGTACAAGAGATGTACAGAGACGTAATCAGATCTGTGGAGCGACACCGGGAATCCGAATCTGCTAGAGAAGCAGCTGAGGCCCGCCGCGAGGCAGAGAAACTCATCGAAGAGTATGGTCAGCATCTTCATAAGAAAATTCTGAAGCAGTTCAAGGAATCTGGTGTTGAGAACATCACCTTTGACGATGTTCTGGGATACTCGCCATTTCACTGGGTGCTAGAGTTTGCGAGGGTCTACCGCGATGGTGGCTTTGACGTCATCGTCGGTAATCCCCCGTGGGATGTCCTAAGTTCGAGCAGTGACGAGTTTTTCGCACAATACAATCCCACCTTCAGAAGTCTGGATCAAGAAGAGAAAGAAGCGTTCATGGACGAGAAGCTGTCCGACCCTGAGATCAAGTCAGAGTGGGAGTCCTACCAGGAGAATATTGGGCGGCTCACCGAGTACTTCAAGAACAGTGGTGAATACACGCTTCAAACGCCGGAAGTTGCTGGCGAGACTGCAACCTACAAGAACGATCTTTCAAAATTGTTCTTTGAGCGGGTGTTCCACCTCGTTGATGACGATGCCTATCTTTCACAGGTCCTTCCTGGACTTATCGTGAACGGGGAAGGGTCGAAGGATCTACGGATGCAACTTCTGAACGAAACGAGTGTTCAGTCAATCATTGAGTTTGAGAATAACGGTATTTTCGACATCCACAAACAGCAGCGATTTGCTGTAATCACTTTCAAGAACTCCGGCAGAACAGAGGATCTGTGGGGCGTCTTCGACCAGAAGGATACACGACCATTCACCAACCTGGAAGAGTTTGGACTTCACCTTCCACGGCGGGTACTTGCTGAGTATTCGCCAGAAGCTCGCATCTTTCCGTGGGTGAAGAGCCAGCGGGAGGTCGAAGTACTTGATAAGATTCTGCAACATCCCCCACTCTCCGCACAGGTAGAGGATGCATGGAGTATTAATCTGCTCCCAGAAGAGCTGAATGAGACACGTGACAAGCGTAAAGGCTATTTCGACAAGGACGTTGACAACCCAGACTATCCAGTCTACACAGGTAGCAACGTCTTTCAGTACCAGTATGACGATACGCTGAGTGACGCGAATGACCCCCCTACCTACTGGAGCGTAGAGGAGGACCGAGACCCCGATAGTAGTGCAAAGCGTCGTATCCGTGAAAAGCGGTTCAACGCCGGTGAACCAAAGAAGGCACTCTATGACGACTTTGGAGGACCATCAACCAGTAAGTCACAAATTCAGTACCTCACAAAGCATCCTCGGCTAGCTGTTTCTGCGGCCTGAGTTCTGTGTCGAAGCGGTTGTACTGACGGTCTCGACGAGAGAATTACGGACGGATCGACGGAGAGCTGTCGCTGTCGGCGGCGGTCAGCCGCCGACGCGACAGCGTCGCCACTCACTCCGCTGGCTTGCTCGGTCGGTGGTTAGCGGTGGAATCGGTCGTCAGGTGGCCGATTCGCGGGGACGGCCCGACGCACCGCGAGGGCCGTCCACGCAGCTCGTCGAATCATATTGACGAACTCCTTGTACGGCCACCACCAGAGGCGACGCCCGCCTCGGCGGGGCGTCGCCACATACTCGTAGTGAAGGTACCGCCAGACGTTCTGTAAGAGGAGACTCACCACCACGTACAGCAGCCGTACCGTTGGATCTCGTGTTGTCGTTGTCGCTATCGCTTGCTCAAACAAGCGATAGCTTGACTCGATACCGAAGCGTTTCGAGTAGTGGTATCGAGCGTCCCGTGGTGAGTCGATGAACGGCGCGTCAGCGGCGTAGCCGTGACGCGCCACACCGTTCTCGTCATACTTCCCATTTAGGTACGTACAGTCGATGTAGACGGGAAAATCGACGGTCCAGCTGTGACCGTCGAGTTTCCCCGTCAGATCATGCTGAATGACGCGACTCCATCCTTCCGAGAGCTCTTGCTGAATCGCCTCACCCCACCGGATGATCGGGATCACGTACGCGTAATTGTGCGCCTGAAGCAGCGTGAGACACTTACTGTCGTAGAATCCGCGATCAAGGTAGACGGCCTTGACCCCGGCGTCAAGGCCGTCGAGGACACCGAAGAACTCAGCGAGGACACTACTTGCGGTATCGCCGTCTTTGAGACGGCGTACCGCCAGCGTGTAGCGTTTGTTCTTCACACGCGCGTAGAGTGTGGCATAGGCGTGGAACGCAGTGGTTCCACGCTTCGCTACCGAGTGATAGAGGCCGTCTGTGTCGTCTTCGTCACCGTAGTAGGGCCGCAGGTGGAGGTCTGCGCAGACCTCCACCTGTTCGGGGAGCAATTCATCGAGATCCTTTCGCAGGAGCGTGTTAGCGACTCGTTCGAGCCGTTCCGGCTCGAACTTCGTCCGAAGATGGTAGAGGACCGTGTTCCCAGCGGGTGAGTTCTGGCTCGACGCACAGAGCGTAGAGACAGAGGTCCCGTCGGCGCAAGCGCCGACGAGGACCTCATAGATGTCTTCAGCAGTGATTTCAGCGTTATTGGCTAACGAGAGCGAAACTTCCTCGTCAAGGCGGTTGACGAGAAAGTTAAGAAGCTGGTCCTCGTGGATCTCACCGTCTGCTTGTTTGGTTTTAGACACACCTTCAGCAAGCAGACGTTCTAACTAAGCGGCTTTGTGAAGTACTGAGGTTCGGTGCGCGGAACTCTGTGGCAAAGGCCACTCAAAGATGATAGCGACCGTGTACATCATTAACCCCGACGACTACGAGAGATGGGTCGAGGCACAGGGCGGTAACCCGGACAACGCGTTCTCGACACCGGATCAAGGTATCCAAATCGGTAACGCAACCGCGCCAGCCGATGGCGGTCACGACGAAGGAGGTGGTCAGTAATGTCTGACTCTCGACAGCCAGCTGGTGAGCCAGTTCGACAGGGTGAGGGGGCTGACGGCTTCCCCCACGGCAGTAAATATCCCCTGTTCGTCGGTGGAGGACTGTTCTTCATCGGCCTCGGCCTGGCGTGGTCCTGGCTGTTCCTCATCATCGGGATTCCGGTCGAGCTATACGGGCTGTGGGGCTGGACCCGCGAGTACACTATCGAAGAGTTCGAACGCGGTGTCGTCCCCGAGCAGAAGCGCCAGCTGCTCGGCGTCGAGACCGGACTACTCGGGATGTATATGCTCATCGTCAGCGAGATCCTCATCTTCGCGGGCTTTTTCGTGGCGTGGTTCTACCTTGACGCCACTCGCGGTCCGTTCCCCCCGGACGGCTATCCCGGGTTGACGGTTTGGCTGGGGGCCACAATGACAGGGTTGCTGCTCCTCGGGAGCCTGACCGCGCGGTACGGTCGGATCGCAGTCGTCGAGGAGGGCGACCGGAGCAAACTCGTGCTGGGATATGCCATGACTGTCGGAATCGGCGTGCTGTTCCTCGCGGTGCTTGCGTTCGAATGGTCGAACCTGCTGGCCGAGGGACTCAGGTGGACAACGGGTCCCTACGGGGCAACCTATTACGCACTGGCAGGACTGCACGCTGGTCACCTCATCGCAGGGCTGGTACTGTTCGGGATCGTCATCTACCGCGCCCGAGTCCGAGACCACTTCAGCGCCAACCGGAATCTGATGGTTCGAACGGCCGAGGCGTACTGGCACTTCCTGACCGCCATCTCGATCGCGATATTCATCTTCATCTACTTCGGCACCACCTAACCAATCAACTCCACCACCTCTTTCGAAGCCATGACCACAGCACCACAGTTGGAACGGAAACTACCGATACCGAATGTGCCGGTCACGAACCTGCTGGCAGCCTCAGCGCTCGGCGTCTATCTTCTCGTCGTTCTCGGAGCGACCACATCCCTCCTCGATGGGGCGGTGGCCTGTCCGACGTGGCCCGCCTGCAACGGCCAGTGGATCGTCTCGCTCTCGGACCCGGCGCTCGCTGCTGCATGGGGACACCGCTTCGTGACGCTCGTGGTCGGGCTGCTCTTGCTTGGCACCATGGTAGTTGCGTGGATTCGCCCCGTCGAAAGCCGGGTCCGCCTCGCGCTTGGCGTCGCAGGGGTACTGTATCCGGGACAAATCGTCCTCGGTGCACTCACCGCGGTCACCCGGACGTCGTCGCTATTGCCGGCTGCTCACCTCGTCGTGGGGATGGGAATCTTCTCTGGGCTACTCGTCGCGCTCCTCTGGCAACTCGAGAGTGAGTCCGCTCCGTCCGTCGCTGTCACCGAAACCGAACCGGCCGCACCGGCCGGTGACCTGGTTACGACGGAGCAAGCGAGCAGCCCAGCCCACGAACGATCGAACGGCGGAGCGGACCTCGGGCAGATGTCACGAGTACGCGCGTATGTGGCGCTGACGAAGCCGAAACTCATGTGGTTGCTCTGTCTGGTCGCGCTGGCCTCGATGGGGTTGGCCGCGGGAACGAGCCTCGACCCGGGGACTGCTGTCGCGACGCTGACTGGTGGCGTACTCTCAATCGGAGCCTCAGGGACGTTCAACAACGTCCTCGAACGGGACGTCGACCGGCACATGGACCGGACTGCCGACCGACCGGTCGTGCAGGGGCAGATTTCACCTCGTCGGGCCACCGCGTTCGGTCTCCTGCTCGCGGCTGCATCTGTCGGTGTGTTCGTCGTGTTCGTCAACGCCCTCGCAGCCGCGCTAGGGCTGCTCGCAATCCTGTTCTACAGCGTGGTGTACACCCTCGTGCTGAAACCGCATACCACACAGAACATCGTCATCGGCGGGGTAGTTGGTGCGTTCCCTGCGCTGATCGGCTGGGCCGCCGTCGAAAATACGGTCGGTATGCCTGCGATCATCCTTGGTACCGTGATTTTCCTGTGGACGCCGGCCCACTTCTATAACCTCGCGCTTGCGTATCGTGAGGATTACGCGGCAGCTGGGTTTCCGATGTTGCCCGTCGTCCGCGGGGAGGCAACGACTCGACGGCACATCCTTCTGTACCTCGGGGCGACGCTACTCGGGGCGGTCGCACTCGGCGCCACAACCCGACTCGACTGGCTGTATGCCGTCACTATCGTCCTGGTCGGCGGGGTGTTTCTGTGGGCAACCGTTCGACTGTTCCGCGAACGCACCGAACAGGCCGCATTCCGGACGTTCCACGCCTCGAACGCCTATCTCGGTGGCCTGCTGATCGCGATTCTCGTGGACACCCTCCTCGTATGAATCTGTCCGCGCACACCCGCGAGTGGGTTTCGTCGGTAGAGATAGAACGGCGCACAGCACGGTTCTGGATTGTCGTGGTTCTCCTCGAGGGATTTCTCCTACTCGCGTACTTCGCACTCACGACTGCCGAGCCCACTACTGAGGTTCGCTATCTCGTCTACCCCTTCGTCTGGATCAATGCCGGCCTGTGGGCCGTTCGACGCGTCACCCCCACTCCGGGGACGCGAACACATCGAGCAGTCGGGATCGTCATTGCGATCGCATACCTGTTCGTCGTTCTGTACATTCCCGGGACGATCGGGTTCGGGGCCACAGGTACACCAACCGATCTTCGTATAGCGATGTACGCACCAGGGTGGGGACCCCTCGTGGCATTCACCAGCCCGTGGCTTCGGCTGTATCTCGTTCCGTTCGAGGTACTCGGGTATGCGTCACTGGCGTATCTCGTGTACGCTAACGTGCTGGACCTGACCCGAAGTACGTTCAGCGGCGCGCTCGGACTCGTTACCTGTGTCGGCTGTACTGTGCCAGTCCTCACGCCACTCGTCGGCGTTCTCGGTGGGCCCGCCGCCGGCCTCACGACCACGGCGTACGCGTGGTCGTACGATATCGGGACGATAATCTTCCTGCTCACGGTCGGGTTGCTCTCGTGGAGCCATCGGAGGAGTCGTTCATGAGTCATGTGTCATCTCCGGGCGTCGGGTGCGTGGACAGCACGAGCTTATGAACATCGAATCCGCACGGCTCTCCACACCGTCCAGCTTCGAACGTCGGACGTCGTTGCTGGTCGGGATCCTCGGAGTCGCCGGGTCGTTTGCGTTCGCCGGAGCGACAACGGATTTCGTCGTCACTCCAGTCAGTTCGACTGTAGTCGACTTGACGCCCGGTGTAGTCGTTATCACGACGATCCAGCTACTGGGAACCCTGAGCGAACTGGTGGCGTTCATCGTTGCACTGCTCGCCACGGTCATGATCCTCTCGGGTGCGGCCCTTGTTGGCAACCAAATCGGCAGCCGAACCGGTGACTGGTTCGGTGTGATGCTCGGCGTGTACTTCACAGGGTGGTGCGTTGCAGCGCTCATCACGCGGTCACCAGTCCCCGCTCTAGCAGTTGCGATCCCAATGGGGATTACTGCCGGCCTCCGAGAGCGGTCACACGGACGAGACACCCAGACGTCAGTAGATGACCGGCGTCGACGAGCGCTGAAGACCGTCGCAGCACTCCTCGGTGCAGTCGGGCTCGGAACTGTACTCGGCCTCCGTGACGGACCGGTCGACACCGCACCCCTGTCAGCAATCCCGTCCAGCGAGCGAGAAACCATCGAACGTCGCCCGGGGCATGCTCGGCAGCAATCACTGGATATCGACGGTATTCCGGGACTTGTCAGCTCGGTTAGCGAGTTCTACGAGGTCGATATCAACACGATCAATCCGGATATCTCTGCCTCAGAATGGAGCCTCTCCATCACGGGAGCTGTCGAAAACGAACAGACCGTCAACTACACTGACCTCACGGCGATGGAGCCAGTCCATCAGTTCATCACCCTCCGATGTGTGGGGGATCTGCTCAACGGCGAACTCATGGATACCGCGCTCTGAACCGGTGTGCCGGTCCAACCGCTCCTTGCCCGTACCGGTGCGCACGGGTCACATGTGATGCTTCGGGCTGCCGACGGCTACTATGAGGTGTTCCCGTTCGAAGCGCTCGAAAACGGGGTCCTCGCCTACGGCATGAACGGTCGCACACGTCCCTGGTCACTGGGGCGAGATCAATGTCAAGTGGCTCACCGAGATCGAGGTTCTCGACCGCGAGTCGACGGGATATTGGGAAAAACGGGGGTGGCACGGGACTGGGCCGGTCAACACAGTCGCTAAACTCTGGGGAGTCAACCGCCTCGGCGACGGTCGCATACAAGTCGGTGGGCACGCCTACGCCGGTACTCGAGGAATCAAGACAGTCGAAGTATCGACCGACGGCGGGGACAACTGGACCGAGGCGGCGTTGAGTCCACAGCTCTCAGGTGTGGACGTCTGGCGGCAATGGAAATATGAGTGGCGACCTTCGACAGAGGTCTCCACTGTTGTCGTCCGAGCAGTAGACGGGTTGGGGAATCGCCAGCCCCGAGAGGTGTCACAACCGTATCCGAACGGTGCGACCGGCTGAGTGTCGAAAACGATCCGTCGGTGAGTACACCGAACTGCGTATCGAACCGTCTCCGAGTAGGTGAGCGCTCAACCGACCAGCACGAAGAGCAACTAGTAGTACACGGCTCACCGAAAATAGAGGTATACGAGCAGGGCTACACAGCCCGGAACGATACGGATAGAGGTCGGAAACCCCTGTGCTGCTTGGTCCTGTGCGAGGGCGAGGGCAACGAGCCCTGGCACACTCCCCGCGAGGAATAATCCAGCAATGATGAATCCGAAGAGTCCTGCGACACCGTTTTCTCTTCCTTTTTGAATCGAGTCCCGATAGACTAGATATCCTGCAACGAGAGCGAGGATCGGTAGGAGGAGAGAAATGAGTGCATTTCGACTAATCGCGAGAGGAACCATCAGTAGTAGAAGACCACAACAGCATCAAAAACATTCCGACGGGCCGTCATCCCTCCAGAAGTGGCTCCCGCAGCGTCCGAACTTCGTCACCGTCCTCCGTCAGCGCATATTCCA
Source organism: Halorubrum lacusprofundi ATCC 49239 (assembly GCF_000022205.1). Taxonomy (NCBI): domain Archaea; kingdom Methanobacteriati; phylum Methanobacteriota; class Halobacteria; order Halobacteriales; family Haloferacaceae; genus Halorubrum; species Halorubrum lacusprofundi. The sequence goes on along the minus strand of NC_012028.1, from coordinate 109,072 downwards.
CACGCGATGGGATTTCGTTGTACTGCGACCGTGAGACGAGCCCTGCCTCCTCGAACTCGTCGAGGCGCTTCGAGATCGTGGACGTGCTCGCAGTCGGCAGGTGGTCCTCGATCTCCGCGAATCGCAACGAGTCGTGCGCGCCGATGATACTGACCAGTTGCATCGCGTATTTCCGACTCAACGTATCGATGACGCCCGTGAGTGGACAGTAGCACGTTCCGTCGACGTCGCAGATGGACGCTTCTGAGGTGGTATCTGCCATATCTTCGCGGCCTCCAACGTACTCCATAGCTTTGAACTCTGAAGTATAAGAACTTCCCGTCGTAAAGTGTAGACACGAATGCCCAGCCCGACAGACTATGATCTCGTGATTCTCGGTGGCGGTGCGGCAGCATTCGCGGCAATCACCGAAGCCAGCCGGCAGGGCCTCTCGACGGCGATGGTGAACACCGGCCTACCGATCGGCGGAACGTGCGTGAACGTCGGCTGTGTCCCCAGCAAACACCTCCTAGCGGTCGCTGAGCACGGCGCCGCAGCGTCGGACAACCCATTCGACGCCGTCACTTACACAGAGGAACCGACCGTCGACTGGACCGAAGCACTCGACGGGACCGACGAAATCGTCGAGCGATTCCGACAGGAGAACTACGTCGACGTCGCCGAGCACTTCGAGACCGACATCTACGAAGGCTACGGCCAACTGATCGACGACACGACCATCGAGGTGGTCGATGGCCTCGACAAAGGGACCCGAATCGCCGGCGAAAAGGCTCTCATCGCGACCGGAAGTTCACCGTGGGCGCCACCCATTGACGGCCTCGACGACGTCGAGTACTACACCAGCGAGACCATTCTCGACGAACGCGACCTCCCAGAGAGCATCTCCATCATCGGCGGCGGGTACATCGCACTGGAGTGGGGGCAGATCCTCCACCGCGTTGGCGTCGACATCACGATCCTTCAGCGCTCCGACCGCATCCTCTCGGGGATGGAGGTGCAGCTCGGCCGAGAGATACAACGAGCCTTCCGTGAAGAGGGTATCGACATCGTGACCGGCAACGACTTCCAGCAGGTCCAAAGTGCGGCGGCAGACGGTGGCACTGAAGCAATTCAACAGGGCGTCACGGTGGAAACGACTGTCGATGGCGACTCCCGGGTGTTCACCGCAGAGGCACTCTTCGTCGCGACTGGAGTCCAGCCCAATAGCCAAAATATCGGTCTAGAGGCGCTGGGCGTCGAGACTGAGCCTGACGGGGCGATCCGCGTTGACGAGTGCTTCCAGACCACAAATTCCGACATATACGCGGCGGGCGACGTCATCGGCGAGCCCGAACTGGAGACGGTCGCCGCCAAGGAGGGCAACCACGTCGTCAAGAACGCGTTTGGCGACGAGGGGGCCACCATCGACTACAACGCCGTCCCGGCGGTCGTCTTCACCAGTCCCGAGGTCGCCGCCGTCGGCACGACCGAACTGGAGTACATGAACGAACACGGCACCTGTTCTTGTCGGACTGTCCAGATGGAGGACGTCCCGCGGGCAAAGGCTGTCAAGAACACGGATGGGCTCGTCCAGGTCGTCAAACACCACGAGACCGACGAAATCGTCGGCGTCCACATGGTCGGCCCCCGCGCCGCCGACATGATAATGGAGGCCACGCTGGCCGTGAAGTTCGACCTGACCGTCGACGACATCATCGACACGGTCCATCCGTTCCCGACGTTCTCCGAAGCGTTCAAACAGACCTGCCAGACGTTCCGGCGTGATACATCGAAAATGAGTTGCTGTATCGAGTGACACTCATTCGCCGCCAGCAACGATCTCGTCAAGTGCGCCGGATTCGTTCAGGTCCAGCAGGGCGCGATTGAGGAGCTCTCGGAGGAGGAACTCCTCGTAGTGCTGGGTGGCACAGTACTCACACGGTTTTAGTTCCTCGGCGACCGCTTCGATGTCGTCTCCGTGGGCCTCATAGAGCGATGTGAGAAGAGTCCGCAATTCCTCGGTAGTATGGTCCTGGGCCGCGCTGAGCGTCTGATCGCTGTCCTCAGGGAGGTCGTAAGAGAACACACGTGTATTCGATTTGTAATATTTCCGCGTGCCGCCGCCGGCCTCCTCAAGACGGGCGATCTCGACCATCCCAGCATCCTTCAGGACGTTCACATGGTGGCGAACCGTCGTCTCGGCCTTGTCCTCGCCCCGGCGTTGGAGTTCCTTGTGAATCCCCTCGATGGTCATCTCCTCGTCGGCGAGCATGTCCAAGATTTTCGCGCGGACGTCGTTCTCGAGAGCTTTCGCTTTCTCAGGATCGGTGGTGACGACCTCGCGGATCGGCACGTCGGATTCGAACAGGGCCATTCTGTATCTGGGTGTAGGGACACAACGACAGTAAGAGTATCGCCACCTCTTCGACGATGATTTAGTATTGATGCCACCGATATAACTTTTGTCATAATGGTTATGAGGCTCGCGAGACAAGGACGAACCAAGATGGGGACGACACAAGAGCAGTTCAACGTCGGCGGGATGTCTTGTTCCTTCTGCGCCGAGAGCATCGAGAAAGCCTACAGCCGGACCGGGGGCGTCGAGGATGTCGACGTGAGCCTCGCCCACGAGGAAGTCCTCGTCCGGTACGACGACGGCATCCTGAGCGAAGTCAAGGTGAAGGACACGCTACGGGACCTCGGCTACACCATCCGGGACCCGGACAAAGCGAAACGATACGAGCAACAGCAGGCCGAACTCGCCGACGGGAAGCGGCGCCTGCTTCTCGCCGGTGGGGCCTCCATCGTCGTTGCCGCGCTGATGGGCTGGATGATCGTCGTGATGGGGCGCTTCGAATCGGCCTCGCCCGTGATGGATCTCGTGACCCTGGGGCTGGCGCTGGGGACGATGTTCGGCCCCGGCCGCTACATCACGGAGAAGGCGTTCCAGAGCCTCCGCCGAGGAATCTTCAACCAGCACGTCCTCCTCGAGGCCGGCGCGTTCGCAGGCCTGCTTGGTGGGTTGCTCGGCCTGTTCGTCTTCCCGAGCTTTCCGACCGTCCACTTCTTCGCCGTCTCCGTGTTCATCACCACCTACCACATCCTCTCGGAATACACCAGCCTCATCGTCCGGACGCGAGCCTCCCAAGCCGTCCAGAGTCTTCTCGATCTCCAGCCGGACACGGCCCGTCGCGTCACCGACGACGGAAATGTTGAGGACGTTCCTGTCGACGACATCGCAGTCGGAGACCAGGTACGCGTCAAGCCCGGTGAAAACGTCCCCGTCGACGGCGTCGTCGGCGGCGGAAAATCCACGGTCGACGAGTCGGTCGCCACCGGCGAGTCCATCCCCGAAGAAAAGACCGAGGGCGACGAGGTTATCGGCGGGAGCGTCAACGAGACCGGGACGCTACTCGTCGAGGTGACCGCGATCGGCGACGACGCGTTCCTGAATCAGGTCGCCCGCGAAATCGAGGAAGCCCGGGCGATGAAGCCCGGTATCATCCAGCTCGCCGACCGCGTGCTCAAGTACTTCGTCCCGGGCGTGCTGACTATCGCTGCGCTCTCGTTAACCTTCTGGCTGGTCGCACCGCTGGCGTGGGGTGGTGGGCCGAACGTCCAGCGCGGCGCGTTCGCAGCACTAGCCGTCCTCGTCCTCGGGTATCCCTGCGCGTTGGGGATGGCGACGCCGCTTGCGCTCATCCGCGGCGGCGGCAAGGCCGCCAATCGCGGCATCCTGATGCGCTCGGGGGACGCCTTCCAGATCTTCCCCGACATCGACCACATCGTGCTGGACAAGACCGGCACCATCACTGTCGGTGAACCCGTCGTGAGCGAAATCGTCGGGGTGGGTGAGGGGGAGACCGACGTGCTGGCGACGGCAGCAAGTGCAGAGGCCTTCTCGGAACACCCGCTGGCCGACGCCATCCTCGACCACGCCGACGACCGCGGCGTCGAGTACGCCGACCCCGAATCCTTCGACTCTGTGACCGGGAATGGCGTCCGCGCGACCGTGGCCGGCGACGATGTCCTCGTTGGAAAGCCCGGCTGGCTCGAAGCCGAGGGCGTCGACCTCTCCGACGCCGGCGACGAGATCGAGCGGCTACAGCGCCGTGGGCTCACGGTATCCGGCGTCGTCCGCGACGGCGACCTCGTCGGCCTCATCGGCATCGGGGACGAGCTCAAGACCGACGCCGCCGAGACTGTCCAGCGAATAAAAGACGCAGGCATCACGCCGGTGATGATCACCGGCGACAACGAACGCACCGCCCAGGCGGTTGCCGAGGAGGTCGGTATCGAGCGCGTGATGGCCGACGTGCTGCCTGACGAGAAGCGCGAGGAAATTGGGCGTCTCCAAGACGACGGTGAGCGAATCACCGGTTCGCGAACGTCGTCAGAGCGCCGCTCTGACGGAAGCCACCGCGTGGCGATGGTCGGCGACGGCATCAACGACGCCCCCGCGCTCACGCAGGCAGACATCGGCATCGCCATCGGCGCCGGTACAGACATCGCCATCGAATCGGCGGACATCGTCTTGATGGGCGAGCGGCTGGGCGGCGTGATGGACGCCTACGAGATCGGCGAGGAAAGCTATCGGAAGACTCGCCAAAATCTCGCGACTGCGTTTGCGTTCAACGGGATCGGCGTCGCGGCGGCGACGACGGGGCTTGTCCACCCCGTGTTCGCGATGCTCGCGATGGTACTCTCGGTTTCGGCGGTGCTCGCAAACAGCTTCGGCGGGCAACTTCTCTCGGGCGAGGGCGTCAATACCGAGTTCGCCGTCGAAGATGAGGATAGTACCGAAATCGGAGACGGACAGCCAGCAGCCGATTAGGCCGCCACGTCGTAGCCGGCCCCTTCGATGGCTGTCGTCAGATCGTCGTCGGTTACCGCATTGTCGACGACCACGTTGACGGTGTCGGTCTCGTGGTCGGCTTCAACACGACTCACACCGTCGAGGCTTTGCAGCGCGTTTTCGACGTTCTCTTCGCACCCGTTGCACGACATCCCGATCACGGAAATCGTCTTTCGCTCCATATCTGACGATAGTCACTCACGCGGGTTGACCGTTACGGTAGTTATCGTATCGGTGTGAAATCTGTTAGAAGCAGATCGGCGCACCCCTGAGTATCGTTTGTAGTGGCCTGCAAGAAGCGGAGGCCTTCCGGGATGGAGCCAGCTGAAAATAGAGAGGATACCGATTTCCCGCCCGAAAAGCGACTCGAAGCACCGAACACGCGCCTAATCGACGCAGGCATCTCGACGATTCCAGACATGGATACGCTCCGGGAGTGCGTCGCCTACGAGAACGCCCACCAAAACCGGACACAGATTCTGCGACGCCTCGAGTGGAAAGCCGAAGAGCTGCGTGGGAACGAGGAGTAGACTCCGTTCTTAACCAACATTCCACGAGTCGAACACAAATTGTTGGTTAACGAAGAGTGGCCCCGGTTTTTCGAGCCCCTGAATGGGCGCGGGGCGGCCAGCAGCGGCCTCGCAGACCGCTACTCATGTCATCGATACCAGCACCAGCAGCAGCACTGCACGTGAAATTGCCACTGCCAGACGAGCCGACAGCGTGGCGTTCCTCCATCGAGCACCGTTCGCCCTCGACGCGTATGAACTCGGCTTCCTCCCCGGCTTTCGTGAAGACTGTGGCTATCAGCAGTCCCAGTCCACGCAGCTAGACATCCCGGTCGGGATGCTCGACAACGATTTCCGGAACCCCGATCTGGAGCGGTTCGTCGATCGGTTCTTCGAGCACGAACCACAGGTCGGTGTCATCGGCGACGTCTACGAACGCGACGACATCAACGACCACGTCGCCGCTGCTCGCGAGATTCAGGCCAGCTACCCGGAGGCCGAACTCATCATCGTCCCGAAGTCCCGAACGGTGATCGACGCGATTCCTGAAGACCTCGTCCTTGGCTACTCACGAGGCTATGCTGACCGCTTGGCGCACGAATTCTCCGACCCGCCCGACTGGCGCGGTCGGCGCATCCACATCCTCGGCGGGAGCCCACCCAAGCAACTCGAGGCTATCCGCCAGCTGACCCGACCGACGCTTTCTGCCGATCCTCCGGCCGACATCGTCGGCGTCGACTGGAATGGCTTGCATCGCGGCGCACAGTTCGGTGAGTTCTGGACGACCGACGGCTGGGACGACAGCGGTCGCGACGCTGACCACGTCACCGTTTGGAGGACGGTGCGTCATAGCCTCGCCCGAATCCGTGAGTTCTGGAAAGTCCACGGGATCTGGCCCGAGACGACACCCCAGGACGAGGGGATACACATCGAGTACGGGGGCCGACCCCAACCGATCTCGAACAGGCCGCTTGCACTGAATGTGGGACGAACGTCTGGCGAACACCTCGCGGCCCGTACGTCGCTGAATACGGGACCGGCGCAGTCTGTGGGTACTGTCGTTACGAGTGCTACTTCACCCATCGCCATCGGAATAACCACGAGGAGATCGCTGGCGAGCAGAGCGTCTACATCCCGCCGGCGTAAGCAGCGGGCTGTTTTTCGAGCCCCGGGAGGGGCGGAGGCTCGTTCGTGAGTCTTCAACCAGAGGTGACCGACAGTGAATCAACAACAGAGTGCTGAGAACGTTTCCATCGATGATATCCCGATCGATATCGCCACTACACAATCAGAACACGTCGAACCCGACGATGTCCCCGACGAAATCGGGTTGATTACCCGTGGGCTCGCGAGCGAGCGGCCACCGACGAATCCGCTCGTCGTGTTGAAGGCCGCTCGGTGGTGGTATATTCACGGAACGGGTGGAACCGATCCCGCGTTCCAGTGGGCTATCGAGTGGGCGCGCCACCTCGCGACCGATACGCCCAGCGACGTCGATCGGTTCGACGACTTCCTCGACTACCTCGTCACCGTCGGCTTCGCTGACGAGAAGACATCGCTTCGATAAGCAATCCCCATTCACACCGTGGGGTATCCAACCGGACGCTAGCGAACAGAAACGGTTCCGACAACAAGCTGTGCAGACTGAACGAAAGCCCTCAGAACTGGTAGCAGGCGACGTCCTCTCCACCACAGGTGGGACACATCTCGGTATCCGCCGGGAGGGTCGTGCCACAGTGGCGACACTCATACAGGGTGGACGTGCTGGCCGTGCGAATGCCAACCACCTCGCGAAGCACGTCGACAAGACTCATCTTCTCGGCGATAGTGTCGCACTGGTTGTTAATCCCCGCCTCCGATAGCACCCCCGAGATAAACCCCGCAGTCGCACCGTCGTTTATTGTGCGCCCCCGAGGGGTGCGGCGCGTGCTGAACTGACGCAGTTGCCGTGAACTCGATTCGGTGAATCCTATGGCTACGACCAGTGACCCGTCGGCCTCCTTTGAGGAGACCGACACACGGAACGCCGAGATGCACAGCACCATCGAAAATTGGATAGACGACCTTGTTGCAGACGTCGACGAGGCGAAGGTCAGTGAGGAGTTCCAAGAGTGGCTCGACATCCAAAGTCAGTTCCACGACTACTCCCATCGGAACACGCTCCTGATCACCCTCCAGTGTCCCCAGGCGACAAAAATCGCGGGCTACAACACTTGGCGGAACGAGTTCGACCGGCACGTCCAGGAAGGTGAAGATGCCATCTGGATCTGGGCCCCGATCATCACCAAGCAATGTCCTGAATGCGAGAACTCGCAGAGCTACCACGAGCAAAGCGACTGTGAGTACGACGAGACGCCGCCCGACGAGTGGTCGAACGGACTGGTCGGGTTCAAGCCAACCTCTGTGTTCGACGTCTCCCAGACCGAGGGCGAACCACTACCCGAGCTAGAAACCGAGGCCACGGGGGATGCCCAAGACCTGGTTCCCGTGCTCCTCGGCGCGGCGGACAATCTCGATGTCGAGGTTCGCATCGTCGACGCTGCCGACTGGGAGCACGGCAGCGCGAAGGGTGTCTGCAAATATCGGAGTAAGCGTGATCTTCACCCAGTCGTCGAGGCGAAAGCCCGCCCGAATCAGGCCGATCTCGCCGTGACGCTCATCCACGAGTACGCGCACGCGCTGCTCCATTCCGACGTCGACGACGCGACCGAGCGGTCGAAACGTGAGGTCGAGGCAGAAGCCGTCGCGTACATCGTCGGGCGGTATTTCGACCTGGATACGAGCGGGTCAGCGTTCTATCTTGCCGCGTGGCAGGGCGACGATGCGGAGGGCATTCAGGAACGTCTCGGGCGGATCAGTTCGACCGCACAGAAGATCATCGACACGGTTGCAGAGGGCTGAACACGCGGTTCTCACTGTTAACCAACGGTCAGACGGTAAGACAGTGTTTCGTTGGTTAAGTTTTTCAGCGCCCGCCGAGGGGCGGAGGCGCATTCCGACCTCCGTCGAATCATGAGTGAACTGTATCTATCCGCTGTCCTCGATGAGGCGGAACGGGTTGCAGAACAACACGACCAGATCGCCCGGTCGGCGGACGATCCAGCACACGAGTATCTACGGTACGCCGTCCTCCGGCTGCTCGAAGGCGAGACTGACGAGACGACTACGAATGGCCCGGAAATCGACGACGTAACCGTCGGGTACGGGGAAGACGACGCGATGTTCGACAGTTGGGGTGACGACGTCGAGTGGTGGGAGACGGTGGCGCCCCAAGACGGGTGTACCCGCTTCCGGATCTTCTACCCCAACGAGCACAAGGTTGTTCCACGGGGGATCGTCGACGTGATGGCCGCCCTCGGCGCGTGGCGCGTGTGGGCTGGGAACGCCGCAGCCTGTGGCTCCTACAACCATCGCGAGCGCCGTGAAGTCCACTATCGCTGGCCGGAAGGCCATCCGGTCGAAGAGCTGCTCCACGAGCGGCTCAGTGGCCCTGCGGAAGCCGTCGCTCCGGACGGTGGCCGAACGGGCGACGTCCGCGATCGGCTGGTCGTCGACGAGTCGTGTACCTGTCCCGACTGGCAGCAGAGAATACCCGACGGTGGCTGCAAGCATATGCGCCGCGTCGATAACGAAATCAAGCGCGGGCGTGTTCCGCGACCAGATGGTCGACTCCCAATTGACGCGGACTAGCTTTGGTTAACCAACAAATCGATTCTATCACCGCTCGCGTTGGTTAACGCAGACAGTATCTGACTCGCCCACCATCACGGGAGTGCCGAAGTCACGTCAACGAGTTGCTCTTCGGTCTCCCAGCGATACAGCCGTCCGTCCCGGTCGAACAGTTCGAGGACGCCGTCCTGCATCCAGCCGAAGGGGTGTTCTTCGTCCTCGTACTCTCGCTTGAGGACGTGGCTCTTCGCGAAGTACTCCGTCGTTCCAACGAGGAGTCCCTGTTCAACGAGGAAGTCGCTCGGTTCCTTCTCGGCGACGCCGACAAGGTAGGTCACGATGTCGGCGATCAGGCAGAATTTCTGAATGCTGTTGTCCCACTCCCCGCGGATGTCGACCATCCGGAAGGCGTAGGCGTTTTGCCGGCGATTGAGCCGGTCAACTACCAGGTTCAACCGGCGGATCGGCTCTCGATCATAGTTCCCGAGGACGAAATACGACCTATCGTTCTCATAGACAGGGGTCAGCTCACTCAAAGCGTGGAGAATCTCCTCGTTGTCCGCCAGCGAGATCTCTTCCTCATTGAGTTGGTCCTTCGCACTAATAAGGACCTCCTCGGGGACGGGCGGCTCTTCGTCGAACATATACAGGCTCTCTCAGCGCCGTGCGATATGATTTATGGAGTAAATCACCGGGTCAATCATGTGTAGCTTACTCCAGAGTGGTTTACTCAAGGGTAAACTACTTGCCGCCTGGGTGTGTACTGTGTCGTATGAGCACCGACCTAGGGACTGCTGGGGAAATGAAATCTCGCGAACTTGTCCACTTCGTGACTCAACAGACGCGGTTCGCGCTGGTCAACAATATCCTCCAGCACCCCGAGCAGCTCCCCTCCATGTACGAACTCGAGGAGCTCAACCCCAGTGTGAGCGAGGCGACCGTCTACAAACACATCCAGAAGCTGATCGACGCTGGCATCGTCAGGGAAGTCCCACTCGACGACGATCAGCGCCGGCAAGGATATCCCTGGAAGTTCTACGGCCTCACAGAGGAGGGCCAGACCTTCCTCGACGAACACAATCTCCTCGCCGCGGAGGAAACCCTCCAACAGATCTACGAGACCATCTCCAACAAGCCCGAGAAGATGGTCAAGTACGAGAACGCCCCTCGCCCGGACGACGCGTAACCCCGACAGAATCAGCTCCGTGTCAGTACTCAATCATCTGTTAATTTCGTACTCAGCCGCCAGCTCCTGGAACTCGGACCACTCGGGGAGACGGCCGTCCTGGATCTCGCCGTGTGTCTCGAGATACTGGAGTAGGGCATCAATCTCGTCTTCGAGTCCATACTTCGCCGCTCGCTCGCGGAGGTCGTCCTCGTCGACGTCGACGTGGCTGAGCAGGAGGAGACAGTACGAGCGGTAACGGCTGTCGTCGTCGATTAGCAGCGTGTGACAACACAGCTCCGCCGACGAAATTTCCTCTACGTGTTCGGAGTAGAGGTAGTAGCGGTGGTCGGTGAGGAGGAACTGGAGGTCGAAGGCCGCGAATCGAGCGAGCCCGGTTTCGTGGAACCCCTCCGCGTCGATCTCCGTTTCGGTCTGCGCGAGAAATTTGTCGTGATCCTCCCAGAGAATCGTCCCCTTCGGGGCGACGGATTCGAGGCGTTGGCGATGGAGATGATGTGCGAGTTCACGGGCGAACTCGTGGAGGCGGTCGAAGTCGCCGTTGAAGTCATAGCGGCCGTCGTCCGTCCCGACGAGTCCACAGTTGCGGAATCGCTTGAGGACACGGTTGACGGTATTACGGTAGTTGTCGCTCCGGTCGGCGATCTCGGCGACGGTTCGTGGCTGGTCGAGATAGTAGAGCACCTCGAGTGCCTTGCCGGTCAACAGCTCGGGGAACTCGATGTGGGAGTGCTGGCGGACGAGGTCCTGATAGCGTTCGACGGCACGAGCAGCTGACGGGACGACTCGTTTTCGCCGGCCGTCGCGTTCCGTGTAGACGAGCCCCTTCTCGACGAGGTCACCGACGGCACGGGAGAGGTAGCTCTCACTGTGGTCGAGCTTCGTCGCGAGTTCGGAGATCGTGTCGCCGCGGTCGACCGTGGCGAGGACCTCGAGTTCGATACGCCGGAGCACGGTGTAATATAGTACGAAACTTACATATAAAGAAGTTTCGAGTAGTGTTACAGAGGACGAGGTCAGCGAGTCCACGAACCTGCTTAACCAACAGAACTATGGATCGGCGAATTTTGTTGGTTAACACGGAGAGAGTCGATGTCCTACGAACCACCCTCCCCACCAGCAAACCTCTCGACGGAAATCGTCGACGCCCTCAACGAAGCCACACCGGAACATCTTCGGGACGTTGGTCGCTACGCCGAGGCGTTGGCCGAACACAAAGAGCGGGAAACTCGTCTCAAGGAGGAGGCGGACAACGCCGACGTCGAGGAGCGACCAGATGACCTACCGGACGACGTCCCGGCAAAGGCGACGATCACGATCAAGGAGATCAACAACAATCGCTACTACTACTGGCAGTGGCGGGACGGAGAGAAGATTCGTTCTCAGTACCAGGGTCCGGTCAACCCGGACGAGTAAAATTCGATGATGGAGGACACCCACCCCACGTTTCCGTCGTAACTGGATGTGGGTGAAGGGGGTGACACTGTTTTCGATTGGATCACACCCCCCGCGTTTCCGTCGTAACTGGATGTGGGTGAAGGGGGTGACACTGTTTTCGATTGGATCACACCCCCCGCGTTTCCGTCGTTTCTCCACGACGGCGTAGGGAGAGGCTATGATAGTGCTATGCAGCTACTAATTATGTTGACCTAGAACCAATCTAGAGGTGAACTAACTTCTGGAACACATAGATTAAAGTAGCAAAGCTGAGAAATGTCCATTAAGTGTGCTTCGACCAAGGAGGGGACGAAGTACTTCGCCCCCTCAGATGAAACAATCCTTTCCAGCTGCTTCTATAGACGGCCAACTTTGGACGGCTAGGCGGCTCTCGTCTTTGGTATCTCGTCGTGCACGTCTTCTTCGAGTCCCCACCCCACCTATTCAGTGATTACGACGGAAACGTGGGGTGTGTGGGTTCGGGATTCGACATCGAGGCGACGCTTCCGTCTACGGGTTTCCTATCTCACGTCGGAAACGCGGTTATATTATCAGAAATGCAATACTACCGTATTACGGCTTTTTCCCACTGATATCGGACAAGGAACGTCGGAAACGTGGGGTGGCGTTCTCCACTAGATTTATACTCCCCCCACTCACACTGTGTGATATTCAATGACGCCCGACTCTTCATCCAGTTCTGTCGACGATCCACTCTTTGAATCCGGGCATCGTATCTTCGCGAACAAGGACCTCCTGAAAATCGGCCACGTTCCGGAAGCTGACCGGATCGTCGGTCGCGACGAGGAGATCTCGAAGCTCGCGAAACGTCTCAACGGTGCTGTCCACGGGTACTCCCCGGAGAACGTGATGATCTACGGGAAAACTGGGACCGGTAAATCTCTCGTTTCAAAACACGTCTGCCAGCGAGCTCAAAATGCCGCTCAGGATGGCGTCGAGATTGGAACAGCGTATATCGACTGTGCTGAAGACAATACTGAGACTCAGGCGGTCTCCTCACTTGCTGCGAAGCTGAACGATGAATCTACGACTGGAATCTCCGTCCCCCATACCGGCCTCAGTACGTCGAAATACTACAAACTCCTCTGGAAGACGCTCGACGCTCAATTCGATTCTGTGATCATCATCCTCGACGAGATCGATTTGATGAACGACGACAGCGTGCTGATGAAGCTCTCGCGCGCTGAGGAGGCGGGGAAAATCGACTGTAGCGTCGGTGTCATCGCGATCAGCAACAAGATCCAGTACGTCGACAACGTGAACGAGCGCGTGAAAAGCAGCTTCCAGCACAAGGAACTGTTCTTCAAGCCATACGACGCTAACCAGCTCCGGGAGATCATGTTCAATCGCGAGGACGCCTTCCAGGACGGCGTCCTTTCCGAGGACGTGATTCCGCTCTCGGCGGCCTTCGCCGCGCAGGAACACGGCGATGCTCGGAAGGCGATCGACATTCTTCGCCACGCCGGCGAGGTCGCCTACGAGGCCGGAGCAGAGCAAGTGACGGAGGAACACGTCCGCCAGGCACAGCAGCACGCCGAAAAGGACCGGTTCAGAGAACTCGTGAATGGCGCACCCACGCAGGCGAAGGCGGCGTTGCTGGCGCTCACAGAACTGAGCGTCAACTCCAACGACGCTGCCTTCCTGACGAGCCGCGTGTACGACCAGTATGAGCGGATCTGCAATCACCTGGACATGGACATCCTCTCCGTTCGCCGGTTCCGCGACATCCTGAAAGAGCAAGCCTTCCTCGGGGTTGTCGAAATCGAGAAGATCAACAAGGGGAGTGCGGGCGGCATCCATCTCCAGAACCGACTCATTGAAGATCCTCAGGTCGTCCGCGAAACGATTCTCGAGGACAGCCGGATGCAGGACTGGACTCGCGAGTAGTGACCTCCTACTACTGAGTGGGGGCAGACGACGGAAATCTGGGGTGGGGCGTGCGGAAACGACGGAAACGAGGGGGTCGAAAATTACGTCGGAAACGTGGGGTTGGTTCCAAACGACGGAAATCCGGGGCTGGGCGTGGAGTTTGTTATGACGATTCGTCGCCGGCACCGAATGAACTCAAGACGGCATTTCTATCGGCTGAGAGCCCTCGTCAATGTCCGTCCGGTCCCATCCGAGTGGTGACAGCACGCTCTCGACCGCTCGGATCAGCTGTGTCTCGTAGTACGAGGAATCGTACGACTCTATCTCCTCGTGGGCGAGGGCGACCCGCTCTCGCGAGGTCTTCTCGTCGTCGTCGACCACATATTGGATATCCTGTCCAGGGTGGACGGCTAGGTCTTGGTCGCGAGCCCGTTTCAGGGCCGCCACGTTCTGGGTGTTCTGCGTGTACCCCTCCAGCGGCTTGGAAACGCGATTCCGTTCGACGAGGTGCTTGATCGGAACCTTTCCCATCGGCTTGTAGAACTCGTGGCGCCAGGAGTTCCACGGGACGAGCACGCCGCAGTCGTGGGATTCACAGATCCGAATCGTGGTCAGCACGTTGCCGATAGATGCCCACACCAGCTCCTGGGCGGATTTCTTCGAGCGCGAGACGAGTTCAAGGACTGGGTTTGGATGGTGCTCAACAACGAGGGCCGAATCGACGTAGAGATGACGAACGGTGTCCGTGACGAGGCACAGGAGCGGCGTCTCATCGAAACGCAGTAATTGGCCTTTCATCGAGCAATATTCGGCTAACGACACCACCCGGATCAGAAGGTCAAATTCCACGCCACCCACGCCACCCACACCACCCACGGCTCGCTCCACATGGACCGCGTCGACGAGCTGTTCGGTGATGAAGCTGCCACTGTGGTCGACCACCTAAATACCGCCTGAACTGCGAGATTCTGCAGCAGGTTTATGATTCCTGATTCTGTATGCTGTATCTGTATATGAAAAACGGAATCCTCACCGCGGCAACCTACGTCCAGAAAGGGGGCGTGGGAAAGACGACGACGGCAGCACACGTCGCTGTTGCCGCGGCTCAGAACCATGACTTGAACACGCTCCTTATCGACCTCGCAGGGACACAGAACGACCTCGCGACCCACTTCGGCATCTCCATCGACGAGGAGAGCATCGACGCACCGATCTCGGCTGTGTTCGGCGACCAGTGGGAGCTCATCCGCAACGGTATCGACAACGTCGTCGAGCGGATGACCTTCGACACGGGCGAGGGTCCGGTCCTTATCCCGGCCGACCCCGGTCTCGGAGCAGCTGACAACAACCTCGCGAACGTCCCGCGCGAGGAGCGTTACGACCGGCTGGCAGACTTCATTGCTGAGGACCTCGCGGCCACGTACGACTTCGTACTTGTTGACCTGCCGGGGAAGGAGGACAACATCGCCATCTCCGGCCTCTACGCGGTGGAGGACGTGATTGCTCCGCTGCGCCCCGGCGCGTTTGAGCGTAACCAGCTTGAGAATCTCGAGGCTGATCTGCAGGAGATCCGTGACGCCTACCCGGTCGATCCGCGGCTCGCGATGGTGTTGCCGACGATGATCGACCGCCGGACCACGCAGTCCTCGGAGTTCGTTGCGGACATCCGCGAGGCCTACCCCGATATCGCAGGCCTGCAGGTCGTCTCGACGCAGAACATCGGCGATTACCAGGAGGCGGGGTCGACGCTGTTCGCTGTCGACGACGACGAACTCTACTCTACCGGGCAAGAAGCCCTCGACGCGTACAGTACGGCGACTGACCAGCTGCTCCAGACTCTTCGACAATGACTGACGACACTCCCGACGCCGAGGAACTGCTCCAGCAGTCCAAGACACAGAAGCGCCACGAAACCGACCCGGCCGACATAACTGTGGCCGACGAACCGACGCTCGTCGACGCCGTTGCCGACGCCTACGCCAGCGACATCTCTGAGAACCTGACCATCCGCGACGGCAACCTCGCGGCGCTGTTCGCCGGGCTTGAGGAGACGGGCGAACTGGAAGCGGTCATCGAAGCGGCTGCCGACGAACTGGACCGCGACCGCGACGGTACAAGCAAGGCCGAGGCGCTACGGCTGCTGGTTCGAGTCGCGCTCGGCGAGGTGGCCCCAGAGACGCTTGAAGCCGGTGCCAAAGGCTACCAGCAGTTCCGCGAGTCACAAGACTACGAGTTCTGAAACCCATTTCTGAATCTCTTTACCGAATCCATATTCTGGATACATATACTGTATCTACTTCTGCTACACAACTTGGAGGAGAATCTGGATAACCCCGAGGACGGCGACGACAACGGCGAACGCTACTGAGAACCTTGGTACTTCACCGGCCGCTCGTGAACGGTTTCGTAGTTCTCGTGGCCACATACTGAGAACGAATACGGCACGTCATAGTGATTCTCTGTCTGATTATAACAGAATGAGTGGGTCGTTTCCGGAAAGAGCTGAGATTCTTCTAGCTTATCTACTCTAATCCTTGTGCTGTAATACGATCCCGCTTCGCCGGAATCCTGCGTTTCCGGAAATTCTTGAATGAAGTATCTGTGACTCCGTGATTCACTGATCGACGTCTTGCTTGGCGAGTTCGCGAATCTTCATTATTCCTGGAATCTGTGATTCATTGATTCAATCACCAACCAAGCAATGACCACGGAAAAGTCGGTGGGTGATGTTACGTTCTCTCTTCGAAGGCTTCGTCCAGTTGTTCTTGCATGAACTCGCGCCGGACTCGACGAGAACGCGAGTCAGAGAGGTAATTTTGCATCACTACCCGAGGATCGCTACTCCCCTGCTCTGCAGCGATTTCGTCGACGCCTTCGAGTACACCTTCGAGGACTGCAGTATAGGTATCGTACCAGAATCGACGGCAAAGCTGCGGACTCGGACGCTCACCCTCGATTCGCTCGGGAAGACCTGCTTCCAATGCAAGATTTTGGAACCAATTACGAATCGTATCGCGTGTCACGTACGGCGTTTTTCCCTGTGAGGATGGGAAGAGATATCCAGCCCACGTCTCATCTTCAGCTAGTTCGTCGATTTGGAAGTCAAACACGTCCATTCCGTACAGGAGAGACACCTCACCGGGCCCGTTCTTACGGCTCTTGAACATGATGAAGGGGACGTCGTCTTCAGGAACATCACGGTGGAACTGCGAGACATGGAGTGCTGCGACCTCACTCGCTCGAAGTCCCCAGCCAGCTAACGCCACGACGAGCAGTTGTTCTCGCGTTGTCCCCGCCGCCTGCATCAGCTTCCGAATATGACTCGCCGAAAGGGACGGAGTGGGTGAATCTTCGACTTCCCACTTAAATTCGTCGTAGAGACCGCTTGCAGGGTTCATCGAGGCGATCCGCCGACCGACCAGATGCTGATACCAGGCGTCGACAACGCGCCGCACACGCTGGAGAGTCTGGGCACTGTATTCGCGTTCGGTTCCTTCGTTCAACCAGTCAAATGCTGCATAGCACGCATCAACGGCTTCGTAGGCTGGATTCTCTCGGTCTCGTTGAATCGGTGTGAGGAGGTCGTTCGTCCCGTTCGCCTCCTGGTAGGCACGGACGTAGAGGTTCAGTCGCGTTCGGAGTGCGTCGACAGAAGACGACGCCAGACTGTATCGTGATTGCCGCCGGCTGAGGAACTGTTCGAGGGCGTCGATTGTTGCATCATCCGTTGTTTCCCATGTGTATCCCTCTTCATCGTCACCGAGCTCAAGGTCTTCGTCCCAGAACTCTCCGAATGGGCGGTCGTGATGGCGACGGAGAGCCGCGAGGAATGACCGCGCATCGTGATCCCGAAACCACTGGTAGGTCGGCTTCTCACTTCTCGAATCGATACCCTCTGCTTCGAGGCAGGGGGCGATCTCGTCCCAGTACAGGTCCGTGAAGGCCTCAAGTGAACACGAGGTCCATCGGACATCATCGAATGATGGCATCCGCTCAGCGTTGATCTTGTCCTCCTGCTCGGCATCCGATCGACTCATTGTAGCGCTCTCTTGGGGACTCGACCGTCCGAAATTGAATTGGTGCAGAATTCGGTTAGAAGCCTAGTCGCGGCCCAGTATGGCAATTTTAAGAGTGACATATTCGAGTTGTTCAGCGTTTCAGTCGGATTCATTATAATTTTGTGGGTTCGGCTGACTGCTCCAGTCTGCTAAACCCACGTCAAAATCGCTGAGAAAACGCATGGTAAGCATAAACTGCATGTTGCGATACAGATTTTTCTGCGTGGAAGTCCACTAGTTTCACGAGATAGCGGCTACAACGGCGAGCGAGAACTATTTTTAATCGCAGACAAGAGTGTGAATAAACCCAGCCATCAGTACCATTCAAAGAAACAGCCAGTTATGCCCGAAAAACAGCGAAAATCACCACCACTGAGCGGTGTTGCCACTCACGAGAATCGCATTCTCAATCCCCCAAAATGCTAGTCGGGAGGGTCTAACCCAACGATATTGTACTCCTTCGCAATCGTCAGGAAGAGGTCTGCTGTCACAAGGGGTTTGTACTCAAACTCAGACTCCGCTAATAGCTCCAACTTGACTAGCAAATCAGTCAATCTCCACACGTTGTACAGCGTGCACGCGTATAGGAAGTTGAAAAACCGATACTCAGGATTCATCGACGTAGTCCGAACACGGAAACTCTTGATTTGCTTAAATCCGTTCTCAATCCCCCACCGGTGCTTGTACTTACGCAGAACACGACTCACCATGTGTGCCTTCTCCGTCTCTGACATAGGCTCCTCACCATTGTCACTGTTTTCTGGGATTTCAAGAGCCGGGTGATTCGACTCGAACAACATAAACCGGTCCTTGTCCTCCTTATTCCCCGGGAGCTTTCGCTTGTCTTCCTCGTCTCGGACCTCATCAATCACGTCACCGAACAGCTGCTCGATCTCTTCCGCATCTGAATCCTTTACTTCTGAGAACTCATGTAGCAACTCTTGGCGCAGCTCATCCTTATCGTTTGACTCGTTGTCTCCATCCTCACTATCGGTCTCATCTGAATCATCATCGCCATCGTCACCGGTTCGCTCAGCGTTTATTGCAGGGACATACACACGCTTCCGAACAACACCCGCTTCCTCATCGGAATCTTCCTCACCAGACGTGAAGTCCGTAAGCGTCGTTCGTCCTTCGTCCGTGCTGCTGTCGGTGTCTTCGTCACTCTCAATATGAATGAGTTTACCCTGACGGCGAAGACGGGTACACGTTGCACGTTCACTGGTCCTCATTTTACCCGGATTCAAATAGTAGACCTCGTGATCATCACATACGTCCTTGACTGCATCGTGAGCGAATTCCCGGTCCATCATTGCCATTTCGACATCAACGAGATCCGTTGCACTCTCCAGTAACCGATCAACGATGGTAGCACGCTTCAGGCCACGGTGAACCGGAATCGCATCAAGTACAAGCGGGATATCTAATCCGACGATTTGGACGCTTGCCCACTGGAAATAGAACTCTGTGGACTTTTTATCGTCGTTTTTGTAGCCGAGTAGCCACTTGTTTGTCACATTCCCAGCCTCGTCAGACTCAATTTTCTTTTTTGTACTGTACGGGTTCGATTTCGTGATATCAATACTGACCAGGACCCCTCCAACGAGTTCAGAATCACGGCGAGCACGCTCAATTAACTCTCGTGTCGCATCACGATGCATCTGACGAGCATCTGTCGGGCCAATCTTGTGCAAGTGGTGGCGATGAGTACTGCCAGTCTGTACACGTTCGCGTGTGGTATCTGCAGCAAAGTTCACCGTCCCATCCTCCGCGTACATCTCTTCACGCGACCCCATGAACGCGTGTGCTTCAAAGAACGCGTTCTGATGGATTTCTGTATTCTTTCCACGCGGCAACTGATAATTCTCAGTCACCATTGGTTTCGCTTGCTTCCAGACATCCCGTGTTTTTGCAATCGTCCGGTCTCGGACTGTCAAATCATCCTGTGCGACTGCATTTGGAGCGTCAACACTCGGGTCGGGGTAGAACACCTCATCGGGAGCAGGGACACCGTGTTCTCGTGCTACGTTGACAAGCACTTGGCCGATGGTTCGGACGACTTGCTTGTGGTCGTCTGAAAGTCGATTCTCGTTCCAGACTCGCCAGAGCGTAGTTTTCGATGCAAGCCCGTTTCCGAACCCTAGTGCAGCTACTAACTCGGTGTTATCGTCAAGGTAGTCGTGGAGTGCAGTTTCGCCGCCCCAACCTTTGACGATTCGAAGAAGGTGCGCCTTCAACAACGGTTCTGGAGGTTGCTTGAAATGCCAGTCAGTGACATCGTACCCGAACCCTGACGGGTCGAGTTCTATGTGGCAGATCGCTTCTTCCACGTCGGTATGCTCAGGATGAGAGAACCATTCCTCAATGAATGCAGCAGCATCCCAAGCGAGCGGCCACGGGTCGTTATTCACTGTATCGTGGTTAGTCGAGTATGGCCACTCCCGATGGGACTCAGACAGAGAGTCGAGAACCGCTTGTTTTGAGTCGGGAGTGGCCGTCATGAGTTGATAGGGTAAGTTACTTCGAATCGAAGTGTAATATTCGGGGTGTCGTTTCCGAAAGTCTGTCTTAACCTACGTGACGGGGTGATAAACGCAGACTGCGTACAGGAGAGTCCAGTTTCCAAAAAGATCCAAATCGAAGTTTACTGTGTTTTGAGCGTCGTTGTGATTAGAAGAAAGTTTGACTACAAGTGAGGATAAGTAATGAAGTGTGATGCATGGCAGACACGCTTAGGGGGTTCTTTGAATTGCGTGGCGCGATGGGTCTCTTAGTGGTGCTGAAGGGAGAGGCAAAGCAGTTCAAGCACTTGAACGAACGATTGCATATTAGTTCGTCAACGCTGACGAAGCGTATTGGGGAAGCGAAAGGCCTCGGATTGATTACCCCGGAGATTGATGATCGGGAGACATCGGTGAACAATCTGTATCGGATTACAGAGCGTGGACAGTACGTTGTAGCGAAAATGGAGCGATTGGATATTGTCCACGCGTATCGAACGATGCTCAGTACTTCACAAAGCCGCTTAGTTAGAACGTCTGCTTGCTGAAGGTGTGTCTAAAACCAAACAAGCAGACGGTGAGATCCACGAGGACCAGCTTCTTAACTTTCTCGTCAACCGCCTTGACGAGGAAGTTTCGCTCTCGTTAGCCAATAACGCTGAAATCACTGCTGAAGACATCTATGAGGTCCTCGTCGGCGCTTGCGCCGACGGGACCTCTGTCTCTACGCTCTGTGCGTCGAGCCAGAACTCACCCGCTGGGAACACGGTCCTCTACCATCTTCGGACGAAGTTCGAGCCGGAACGGCTCGAACGAGTCGCTAACACGCTCCTGCGAAAGGATCTCGATGAATTGCTCCCCGAACAGGTGGAGGTCTGCGCAGACCTCCACCTGCGGCCCTACTACGGTGACGAAGACGACACAGACGGCCTCTATCACTCGGTAGCGAAGCGTGGAACCACTGCGTTCCACGCCTATGCCACACTCTACGCGCGTGTGAAGAACAAACGCTACACGCTGGCGGTACGCCGTCTCAAAGACGGCGATACCGCAAGTAGTGTCCTCGCTGAGTTCTTCGGTGTCCTCGACGGCCTTGACGCCGGGGTCAAGGCCGTCTACCTTGATCGCGGATTCTACGACAGTAAGTGTCTCACGCTGCTTCAGGCGCACAATTACGCGTACGTGATCCCGATCATCCGGTGGGGTGAGGCGATTCAGCAAGAGCTCTCGGAAGGATGGAGTCGCGTCATTCAGCATGATCTGACGGGGAAACTCGACGGTCACAGCTGGACCGTCGATTTTCCCGTCTACATCGACTGTACGTACCTAAATGGGAAGTATGACGAGAACGGTGTGGCGCGTCACGGCTACGCCGCTGACGCGCCGTTCATCGACTCACCACGGGACGCTCGATACCACTACTCGAAACGCTTCGGTATCGAGTCAAGCTATCGCTTGTTTGAGCAAGCGATAGCGACAACGACAACACGAGATCCAACGGTACGGCTGCTGTACGTGGTGGTGAGTCTCCTCTTACAGAACGTCTGGCGGTACCTTCACTACGAGTATGTGGCGACGCCCCGCCGAGGCGGGCGTCGCCTCTGGTGGTGGCCGTACAAGGAGTTCGTCAATATGATTCGACGAGCTGCGTGGACGGCCCTCGCGGTGCGTCGGGCCGTCCCCGCGAATCGGCCACCTGACGACCGATTCCACCGCTAACCACCGACCGAGCAAGCCAGCGGAGTGAGTGGCGACGCTGTCGCGTCGGCGGCTGACCGCCGCCGACAGCGACAGCTCTCCGTCGATCCGTCCGTAATTCTCTCGTCGAGACCGTCAGTACAACCGCTTCGACACAGAACTCAGGCCGCAGAAACAGCTAGCCGAGGATGCTTTGTGAGGTACTGAACCTGACCAACCTCGCATACGCCCGAAACGGCGAGACGATCTCCGTAACTGTTGTTGGGTCACCAGGGACGGCAGACGAAGAACAGAATACCGTAACTCTCGCTGGAGATACTGAGTACACGCTTTCATGGGGCCAGCCCCATACGGACTTCCAGGTCCGGATCAACCTGGAGTCCAGCACACCGCTGACGACCCCGACCGTCACGCAGGTAAACATCACCGGGTAACTGGAACTACAGGTACGGCTGGTTTCACTGAGGAAAAGACGTACCTGGATATGCCTCCGGGGCCCACCGAACCTTTATCGCCCTTTGCCCAAAAATACAGGCAACTGAGTACTCCATGGCAGAAGACACGTCCACATTCACCACGAAAAAACAGGGAATGGCGAGCAGTGATGAGTTCAAGTGGGGAGAGGGCGGTTCGTCGTGGGAAGAGGAAATTAACGAGAGCAACGGGTTCGGCATGAAGAACGGGAACGTCACGATCGCGCGGCCACCAGAAGCTGCGGTGAGTGTAGACGTATCGACTGGTGATCTCGATACGACGTTCTCGTTTGATGCGACCGGCACTACCGATCCAACAGATACGTCAATTTCGTACGAATGGGCATTCGGTGACGGTACAACAAAATCCGGGGCTGGTGACACAGTCTCTCACTCGTTCAGTACTGTTGATTCCTTCACTGTCACAGTTACCGCGACGAACGAGTACGGGAATACAGACACAGCCTCGGTCACGGTCACTGTAGAATCGCGTCCGCCAACGGCCTCGTTCACCGCAGACCAAACAACCGGAAACACAGACACGACGTTCTCGTTTGACGCAAGTGGTTCGACCGATCCCGATGGAGAGGCGTTGGCATACACCTGGAACTTCGGAGATGGGGCGACTGAAACTGGAGAGACGACGCCTCACTCGTTTAGCGAACCCGGAGATTACACAGTCGAGCTTATCGTTGAAGACGAGTACGGGAACACGGACACAACGACTACACCAGTCACGGTTAATTCGCGGGCCCCGGATGCGTCGTTCACTGTTTCCCCGTCTACTGGTGATGCTGATACCTCGTTCTCGTTCGATGGGAGCGGATCGAGTGACCCTGACGGGTCCACGATCACGTACGAGTGGACGTTCGGTGACGGCGCAACCGCAACCGGAGAAACCACGCCGCACTCGTACGCGACTCCTGGTACTTACACGGCTGAACTGACCGTCACGGACGCGTACGGAAACTCCGACATAGCAACCACTTCAATCACGGTTGAATCTCGGAACCCGGACGCATCGTTCACTACTGACTCGACCACCGGTAATGCGGATACGACCTTCGCATTTGATGGGGCTGGTTCGAGTGATCCGGATGGTTCTACGCTCACGTACGAGTGGGCATTCGGTGACGGTGCAACTACGACCGGCGAAACGACATCACACTCGTACGCTGATCCTGGTGACTACACCGTTGAGTTGACTGTTACCGACGAATACGGGAACACCGATACGGCAACCAGCACTATCACTGTCACCTCCCGTACGCCGGATGCCTCCTTCACAGTTGACCCGAGTACCGGGACCGCTGACACCTCGTTCTCCTTCGACGGGAGTAGCTCCTCAGACCCCGATGGGTCCATGCTCACGTACGAGTGGGACTTTGGTGATGGCGCAACAGCCACAGGCGCGACGACGTCACACTCCTACGGCACGCCGGATGTGTACACGGTCACGTTGACTGTTACAGACGAGTACGGAGCCAGTGCATCTACTTCGAAGACTGTGGAAGTGAACGATCTACCCTCGGCTAGCTTCACGTACTCGCCGAGCGACCCGACAACTGACGACACGATCTCGTTCGATGGCTCTGGTAGTAGTGACTCTGATGGAACAATCAGTTCCTACGCGTGGGACTTCGGAGACGGAGCAACTGCAACAGGAAAGACCGTGTCTCACCAGTATGCAGACTCGGCAACGTACACCGTGGAGCTCACTGTCACTGATGATGACGGTGACTCTGATTCGACGACCAGGAACCTGTCTGTTGAGGCTGGCGGTGAACGGACCAGCGGGATGAGCCAGTACATTCACGAGGATCCAGAAGCATCCACCTCATTCTCCACGAACTCGAACAACTGGCAATACGACATCGACCTGGACGGGACTGGCGGCGGCGGTGAAATCATGGTCGGGACAACCGGCGGGCAAATCGACCTCTCGGATGTGGAAACCGTATACGTTGATTGGATGCTTGACTACGGCGGCCGAGGGGCAGTTAACATCGGGATTGACTCAACGCTCTCGAACATTCACGATGAGAATGTTGATGGTGGAAATCTTGATGCCTCCTACCAACACAAGAATTCCAGTAGTTTCTCCCGACGCACAGATAGCCTGAACACGTCTGGTATCAGCGGGACCCGGCATATCGGTGTGGGGCTGCAAGCTTCGTCGTCGGGGTCCTACGATCACAGGTTGTACGTCTACAGCATATGGGGCGTCGATAGTAACGGAAACACTGTGTTCACGATCGTGATCCCGGACTCGATTAACTAACGGCCCGGTTTTTCGAGTGTAATCGCGTTGGAGTGAACGAGTTTGCAGAGGTTCAGTGTTCATAGTAGTAAATGAATTGCGTGAATTCACTGCCCACCCGCGATAACAGGGGCGAACTTTTATATTCATTAGGGGTGCACACTCTTTCAGAGTGGTTCAAGTAAACCGCCTTTGAACAACAACAATGCAACGACGCAAATTCCTCATTGGAAGTGCAGGGGCTGTCGCTACCGCAGCGTTCGGCTCTCTGGCCTATACAGAAGCAACAGTGAACCGGAGTGCAAACGTCAGCGTTGTCACAGACGACGACGCAAACGCCGCGCTCCTGTTCGATGCACAACTCGGCACGTCCATCAACGCCGACGGCCAACTCGTCGTGGACGGGCTCTCGAACCTCAACGGTGGCGGCGACGCCTACGCCACGCCTGACGGGACGTTCGTCTTCGGGGACAGTGCATCCCCTTCCACGACGTACGCGTTCTCGATGACCAACCAGCTCGCTTCCTCGCGGGCGTTCGACGTGGCCATCAACAACCTCGCACCGTCGGGTGCTGATCTCGTGATGACGTTCTACGACGGGACCGGTTCGCAGATCGGGCAGGCTGACTCGGCAACCGACGCAACGGGTATGACGCTCTCTGCGGGTTCCGCCGCGTACTGCGTTCTCGAAGTCGTCACGGACGTGGACACCACCGCAATCACTGGTGACATTGTCATCAGCGCAGCCTAACCACCTAACAAATAATTCACAATGCAACGACGAAAATTCCTAATCGGCACGGGCGGGGCGATCGCTACCGCAGCGTTCGGCTCCCTTGCCTACACAGAAGCAACCGTGAACCGGAGCGCAGACGTCAGCGTTGTCACAGACGACGACGCAACCGCCGCGCTCATGTTCACTGCACAGACCGGTACAAGCATCAGCGGAGACGGCCAACTCGTTGTCGATGGTCTTTCGGACCTGAGCGGCGGCGGCGACGCGTTCGTCACCCCCGACGGGACGTTCGTCTTCGGTGACCATGCCGCGCCATCGACGACGTTCGCCTTCTCGATGACCAACCAGCTCGCCTCCTCGCGCACGTTCGACGTGGCCATCAACAACCTCGCACCGTCGGGTGCTGATCTCGTGATGACGTTCTACGCCAGCGACGGTACAGAGATGTCCGTTGCAGACAGTTCAACTGATGCAACAGGCATCACGCTCGCCGCTGGTGCAGTCGCGTACTGTGTCCTCAAAGTTGTCACGGACGTCGACGATACGAACATCACTGGCGACATCCAGATCAGCGGGCAGTAACCCCGCTGGTCTTACTGAATAGAACACAACAAACACAATGATAACTCCAAACCAATGAACCGACGAAATTCCCTCATCGGAAGCGCCGGCGTGCTCGGAGCGAGTGCCGTCGGTTCACTCGCCTACACGGAGGCAACCGTTCAGCGGAACGTTGACGTTCGTGTAGAAGCTGATGACAACGCGCAAGCAGCGTTGCGTCTTCAAGCGGGTCCCGCTGGCGGGTCAGAGGTAGACCAGACGACTGGTCAACTCGTCGTGACTGGCGAGGCAGATGGAGTCCACGTCACACCTGACGGAGAGTTCATCTTTGGAGACGATGCCGATCCAGCGAACGTGTACGCGTTCTCAATGACGAACAACCTCGCGGTTTACCGTGAGTTTGCGGTCACCACTGCAACCGACAAGACCGACACCGCTGTCGGGATTGACTTCTACGACTCAGCTGGTAACCTCCTCGGTTCGTCTGCTGGCGCAGAAACCGTCTCGACAGACACCACCGACGTCCAAGTCGAAACGGTCGCTACCGTCCCAACAGATACGTCTATCAGTCTGACAGTGTACGAAGACACTGATCCGGCAAGTGACACAGACGAAATCTTGAGCGCAACTCGGAACGTCGAGGACGGAACAAACGTTTACTCGTTAACCGAACTCGACTTCTCCGACGAAAGTGATGTTTGGATGGAAGTTGAATTCACGGTTCAGGATTCCGCAACCGAAGATCCTGAACTCAGTGAAGTCACCCTCCAAACCTCACAAGGCTCAGATATTGGAACCATCGACGACGCCGGGCAAATCGTTCCCCTCGACGCAGGGGAAGTAGCCTACGCCGTCATGTCAGTCACCACCCCGCAAAGCGACGGGACAGTTTCGGGGCTTGTTGAGATTCAGTCGTCCGAGACTGAATCCTTCGCCTGAACACCCCCGCTTTCACCTCACACATGGGACGCATAGAATCCGTCATGATGGGCATGGCGATTCTACTACTCCTACTCATTACGATCGGGTACGTCGCCCCACCGGGCGCGTCACCGCTCGTACTCACATCCACCATCAGCGACAGCATGACTCCTGGAATCACTCAGGACGAAGTGCTATTCATCACTCCTGACGAACCAGAAGTCGGAGATGTAATCCTCTTCCAATCTGACTCCGTTGAGCAAAACGTCCTTCACCGAGTCACGAACGTGACGGACAGCGGTGCGTACATCACGAAAGGCGATGCGAACGACGTTACAGACCAAAAAAGCGGCATGGACCCGGTCCAACCCGACGACGTGTACGGAACAGCCGTCACCTTCGGTGGGTCAGACGCGTTTTCCATTCCATTCATCGGAGCAATCATTTCAAATCAATCCATCGTCCTCGCACTCTGGTTCATCATCATGGCCCTCGGGTTCGCACCAGCAATTTTCGACAACACCGGATCAAAGCGAGGCGACCGATTATCTGCAGCTGCTGATAACATCGACCGAAATATCATCTTCATTGTCGGGCTCGTCATCATAATCGCCATCCCAATTGCTGTAATGGGGGCTGTTGTGAACGAAAACGTGACAATCATCTCATCACAGTCAGTGGAGCCGGGAGCCGACGGCGGCCGTACAGTTGCGGTTGGGCATTCTACTAATCAAACATTCAATATGACTGGTGGGACCCTCATCGGGATGACTCAAACCGCGCATATGGAAGGGGACTTGCGCCTTGAAGACGTTGAGAGTTCACCATTGAGCTCACGCACACAAATCACGGTGAGTAACCCGCCGAGCGACGGCCCTGCGGCACACACCGGCCACATCACGTTCTACACGTTTCCGGCGACATTACCGCATTCAACGCTCACAACACTTGCAGAGATCCACCCGGTTCTCGCAGCAATCGCAAGTGGCGGCGTGATATCTCTCGCATTAACCGTGGTTACCCTCATTGCCATTGACCCGAATCAACGGCTCCGACGGACAAAAACACGACTCCGGCAGAACCGTCGGGGACGATGAACAACTCAAACGCCATTGCAGGCTTTAATAAGCCTGTGAACCTAACTACGTTCAACGGTAAAATCGATGGGTAGCTCACTGTATTTATTAAGAGTAAAATCTGCCGTTGCAGATTCAGGCATAGCAATCGCAGTTGGGTTATTGCTCATGTGCATTCTAAGCGCTGTGATCGTCTCAACCGGGGTCATCACGCCAGTCAGTAACTACTCCCCGACAGTCCTTCTTTCGGACGATGCAACGGAATCACCATCAGAAACTGAGCACCTCATCACTCAAGCAAATGACGTCGATGCGCGAGTTTCTCACTCCACTGCGGCCTACACGTCAGGGCAACAACTCCGAAACGAACATGCCTATCCACTTGGCGCAGTAGACAACGTAACAGTAATCGGGTCATCAAAAGGGGAAGCAGCTACAGTCACGCAACAAGAACTGGTTCTCGCATACCAGGCCACACTCCCTGGCGAAAGTTCAGCATTCTGGTCAGACACAACAGTTCTCGCTGAACAAAGTTTTGAAGACTACTCTGAAGGCGAGGTCGTCAGAGTTCAAGATACAATCAACATTAGTGACGTCGAACAACGCCAGGAATCATTACAAGATGACTTCGGCGGTGACGTGAACGTCGAGACCATGGTTCTAGTTCGGACACAATACGAGTACACTCATCCGGGAAAGACTACCGACCCTGGCGATGACACAGTCATATCGAAATCAGCAGAGCACACGAACAAAATCTCGTTCACGGAACAACTGTTCGTCCTTCCAAACACAGCAGAGGAAACGTCATCCACAACTGGCGGGGAGCAATCCTCACAATCGAACGGCGGTCTCCTCAACATTCTCCTGATAGCACTCACCGTGATGTCCGGGATCGGAGCAGTGTATAGCATCGTCGGAGCGCGGAGATACGACAGTGAACACGTCCGGTTTGAACTCGACGAAGCCCGGCACGAAGAATGGGTTACAATCATCGACCGGTTCAAAGATTCGTCAGCCTCTACAACGTCACGAGTTCGAAGTCTGAGTGACCTAGTTGATCTTGCCATCGATAAGCACGATCGTGTTGTGTACTGCTGCACCGAGCACAAATACTACTTTGTGGACGGCGACGTACAGTACGAATACGAACCAGACGTCTACCCATCATACGCTAACACGTTCGGAGACGTCGTCACCCCGCAAGCAACCACGGACGAAGAAGAACAAGCAGATACTGTGGAATCCGACCCTGAAACCGATTCCACTACAGAACCCCAAGAGGAAGACACTGACCACCCCTCTAACGATGACCCACCCGAAACGTAACCCCGTGAACAACTCAGAAACACTGGTACGATGAGAACACGAAGTAAACAACGACGAAACGGGAAGTCCCTCCTCAAGCGAGGGAGCGTGTTAGTACTTACAGTCCTCATCGTGTTCGCTGTCGGGGGGATGTGGTCATCCGTGAGCTTCACCCACAGTGATTCAACCCGGGCTGGAAATGTCTCTGTTGTCGGCGCAGAAGATCCAAACGCTGTTGTCGGTATCATCCCGGCCACTTCAATCGATACGGGGTCGGATAACCAGGACTTCACAACCCTGCATAACCACCTCGGGTCGTCTGCAACACTGACAGTAGAGATAACCACGGAAGACGCTAAAGACAACGTCACGTTCGTCTCAACGTCCTCTGTAACTGTCTCCGGCGATGGGACGACCGCTACGGTTGATTTGAACAACGATAACTCGATCACACTGCTCGTCGACGTGGATTCGAATGTGAGCAGCTCAGTTGACACGGTGGACTTCGTTGTCTCCGGTGGGGCCAATGATGGGCGGGTTTCCGTGGATATCAACGAGCAAACCGGCCCGACCGTCAACAAGAATTAACAACTTGTGGGTGCTAAGTCGCCTTCCTCAACGAACCGTTGTGAGTAGGGAGGTGATACAGCACCCCAATCCGTATCGTTGAATAAGTTGGTTTGCGAACGTTTATCCGTTGAAATCGAGTATCAGTACTTCACAAAGCCGCTTAGTTAGAACGTCTGCTTGCTGAAGGTGTGTCTAAAACCAAACAAGCAGACGGTGAGATCCACGAGGACCAGCTTCTTAACTTTCTCGTCAACCGCCTTGACGAGGAAGTTTCGCTCTCGTTAGCCAATAACGCTGAAATCACTGCTGAAGACATCTATGAGGTCCTCGTCGGCGCTTGCGCCGACGGGACCTCTGTCTCTACGCTCTGTGCGTCGAGCCAGAACTCACCCGCTGGGAACACGGTCCTCTACCATCTTCGGACGAAGTTCGAGCCGGAACGGCTCGAACGAGTCGCTAACACGCTCCTGCGAAAGGATCTCGATGAATTGCTCCCCGAACAGGTGGAGGTCTGCGCAGACCTCCACCTGCGGCCCTACTACGGTGACGAAGACGACACAGACGGCCTCTATCACTCGGTAGCGAAGCGTGGAACCACTGCGTTCCACGCCTATGCCACACTCTACGCGCGTGTGAAGAACAAACGCTACACGCTGGCGGTACGCCGTCTCAAAGACGGCGATACCGCAAGTAGTGTCCTCGCTGAGTTCTTCGGTGTCCTCGACGGCCTTGACGCCGGGGTCAAGGCCGTCTACCTTGATCGCGGATTCTACGACAGTAAGTGTCTCACGCTGCTTCAGGCGCACAATTACGCGTACGTGATCCCGATCATCCGGTGGGGTGAGGCGATTCAGCAAGAGCTCTCGGAAGGCTGGAGTCGCGTCATTCAGCATGATCTGACGGGGAAACTCGACGGTCACAGCTGGACCGTCGATTTTCCCGTCTACATCGACTGTACGTACCTAAATGGGAAGTATGACGAGAACGGTGTGGCGCGTCACGGCTACGCCGCTGACGTGCCGTTCATCGACTCACCACGGGACGCTCGATACCACTACTCGAAACGCTTCGGTATCGAGTCAAGCTATCGCTTGTTTGAGCAAGCGATAGCGACAACGACAACACGAGATCCAACGGTACGGCTGCTGTACGTGGTGGTGAGTCTCCTCTTACAGAACGTCTGGCGGTACCTTCACTACGAGTATGTGGCGACGCCCCGCCGAGGCGGGCGTCGCCTCTGGTGGTGGCCGTACAAGGAGTTCGTCAATATGATTCGACGAGCTGCGTGGACGGCCCTCGCGGTGCGTCGGGCCGTCCCCGCGAATCGGCCACCTGACGACCGATTCCACCGCTAACCACCGACCGAGCAAGCCAGCGGAGTGAGTGGCGACGCTGTCGCGTCGGCGGCTGACCGCCGCCGACAGCGACAGCTCTCCGTCGATCCGTCCGTAATTCTCTCGTCGAGACCGTCAGTACAACCGCTTCGACACAGAACTCAGGCCGCAGAAACAGCTAGCCGAGGATGCTTTGTGAGGTACTGAGTTTTGAACGGAGAACCACTCGTCAGTCGCGTTTTCAATGACGTCCATATCGGATAGGAACCTCAGAAACCGTTCCCGAAGATCGAACAGCTCTTCCTCTGAAGTCGGTCCAGTAATGATGTATTTGCCAGTTCTGTAGACGGTGATCAGCGGGGCTTCTTCCTCAAATCGAAGATACATGCCGGGATACTTGTCGGGGTTATATTGAGCCTGAGGTTGTCCGATTTCTTCGGCGAGCGTTTCAAGATCAAGCTCAACATTGAGCGAACCTGACCCGACCATATTCACGACGCTCACCATCGTTCAGCCCACCAAGAGACCAGAACAGAATCGAAGCTACCCATCTTCAGAAGAATCTAATTCCCAGAGCTTAGCGTTCCCAACCTTTCGAGAAGTAAGTTTTCCCTCTCCCTCCAATTCAGTTAGCTTTGCGTGAGCAGTTCGATAGGCACAACTAACTTCATCGGCAATTTCTTGGGTACCAGCTGAGCCCCCTAACGATTCGAGAGCCGACAGAAAGTTCTCCTGAGTATATCGCTCGGTGTATTTTCCCGTCTGCTCATCTCGATCCTTGGGCATTACTTTGTCCATTGCACCTACCTGTAGAAGGGGTTTAATCTCTTGCACCCAATGCATCCTACTGCAATGGCAACGCTTTTCCCAATGCAGGTTAATGCATTGGATAGGGGAGCTCAGCCCAACGGGAGATCCAGTGTAGAGGATACCCGCGTGCTGGAGCACGCGGGCGGGGCTTCCTGATAATCCGAGGTAACCCCAATGGAAGATTCAATTCCAGACCAACAAGAAGGCACGGATCGGAAGATAATTGAAGAAATATATCAACTAGAAAGAATTGCGCTCGGGGAAGGGGTCGCGGTTTGTGAAGCCTGCGGTGAGGAACTGCGGGAAGGCGCTCCGCTCGTCGTGTTCGCCTTCCGGCCGGCCAATCAACTGGCCTTCGAGACCGGGCACGTGAAATGCACTGAGTGTCGGCATGAGCCGACGGAGTACTTTACGCTCGGCGTGCGCGAGCTCGTATTAGAGGGTCGTGTTGGTACTTGTACTGACCCTGCAACTCAATCGTCGTGGCCGGTGTTACTGGCTCCGCAGCCGCGCGCTGTGAGCCCGGCGGACATGACCACGGTGCAACCACTACCGGGAATTGCGTGGTTCCGCCAACCTATCGCGCGTAGCGACAGGTACGTTGCTGCGGATTGTGAATCGACGCGTAAGCCATGGCAGCGTCCGGTGGCGCGGGCTAACAGGTCGAACCGCGATGGCGCGTCCGATCGGGAAACTGGTTCGATGAGTGATGACGCGACTGGGACTATTGCCCCACACGCTGGTGATGGCGGCCGTCCGGGAGGTGCTCGGTGACGATGCGCCGGAATCAAGATACGCAGGCCTTCGATGATTCACACCTCGACATCGACTTCGCTCTCCCGCGTCCTGTCGATGAGATGGCGTTCCCGGATCTGTACGTTGGTCTCGACATCGACCTACTGGCACCGGGTGATGGGATCGTCACGGATCGCCATCATGCCTCAGCTGACCGGTACGAAGCAGACGACCCGCAGAATCAGATTGCAGGTCAGATCTCGCCGTTCACGTTGTCGGGCTGGCTGCGCCATGCCTGTGAACGAGTGGTGCAGACGGCGGGCGCGACGGCGTGCCATCCGGGCTATGCCGACGCCGACTATATGCTCGACGACGTGTACGACCGCGACCTCGACAACGGCTATCACGAGAAAGGGTCCTGCGTCGATGATGACGGCGTTGACGACACCGGCTGTGTCATCCACGATCTCTTCGGTGGGTTCGGCGACCGCGCGGGCCGGGTAATCCGCCGGCCGATTCGCTTCTCACCCATCCGAAGGCAGGTGGATGTGACGAAGGGTGAGGCCGAAGCTCACTACAGACAGTTGAACACGCAGGTGCGTTCGCGGAACGCTGAGGATGAGGGGCAACCACTCAGGCAGGCGACGCGGGACGTCGTTGGGAATCTCGTGGGGACGTGGCGCTTGACGCTCCGGGAGTTGAAGCCTGAATACGTGGGGCTGCTCGTCGAGGCCATCGCGTACTTGGATGCTCATAGTGGCGATTTTGAGATACAACTCGGCGGCGCTCGCAACTTCGGGGCTGGGATCGTCGATGCCCACGTCGTCAACCCGTTGTACACGGAGGCTGAACTTCGCCGGGTCTACAACCGCGCGCAGGACCCGACGAGCGGGATGCAGACGAAGGACGACATCTGGCGTGACCAGTGTCGTGACGAGTTCGTCAGGGCACTGCAGGCTCGGACAGCCGCCGGTGATGGCGACCTTCCGATGCCGACGGGGGATGATGCAGCGTGACCCGAAACGCTGAGTGGAACCCCGACACCGCGTGTGCCCGAGAGTGGCAGCCAGTCGAAGCGCCCAAGCGCCGCCGAGACCCGAAACGTGAGGACGAGCCGGTGCAGCGGTCGTCGCCAGTAGCGGACGATGCGTCGGGCCCTGACCCGGCGGCGCGAGCACACGACACCCAAGACCGCGACGACGCCGAGCGTCCAGACCGTGGAGACGTAGAACTGGACTCTGAGGGCCAGGATGGTTGACTCGGCTGTCGAGGCTGACAGCCGTGACGACGCGTCTACGCGGGCTGAGCCGATGGTGGCTGTTTACCGACACGACGTTCACAAGCTGCGTGCCAGGCCGCACGCGTCGGCGGCCGACTCGTACGCCAGCGTGCCGGTCAACGAGACAGTTCCGCGTGACGCTGATCGGGATGCAGCACTGCTGAGCCGCCCGGCGGGTGAGCCCGAACAGACGGTCGCCAATCACGAGTCGCCGTACCGGCTGTCACTGTTGACGGGCGAGACGGCGGCGACGACCGAGCGGATCAAGGCGACGACGGGCGGTGGTTTTCGAGCGCTGGTCACGCCGGAGGATCCGGAGTGCCTGCACGCGCGGTGGCTGACGAGCGAGGTCCCGGCTGCATTCAACGAGTCGGTGTACTATCCGTACACGTCGCTGCAGTACCACGTGTTGCTCACGGCGGCGCTGTTGCACAACTACCGCGCCAGGCACGCGTTTGAGGACTTGTTTCTCGTGGCGACGACGCCAGACGTGACGCCGAATGCAGACGCGGTCTCGACCCGCGACCCGAAGACAGCGCTGGCGGCCGACGCCGTCGAACCCCACCGAACAGTGCTATGGACACCTGAGATGACCCTGCACGTGACGGCGACGCCTGGTGATCGACCGGCTGCGCGGCTCGGTGATGTGCCGGCGCGCTCGTTTGCGGATGTCTGGTCGCGTCTGCCTGCGCACCCGTTCGACACGGATGGCGAGCGGCGCTGGCGGCTCTTGGATGCCCAACTGCGTCGCATCCGGTCGTGGTCGGCGGCACTTGCGTACATCGATGAATTCATCGAATTGCACGGCTCGGCGGCCGGGGAACTGGAGGGTGATGGGGCGTGATTCCCATCACGACCTGGAGGCGAAACAAGGGGTCGTGTGAACGATGACCACGATCCAGCAGGTGCTGTTCGAACTGGAGACTGACTACATGGGCCACCCGTACTACCTGACCGGGCACGCGCTGTACACCGCGCTCGCCCGCCGTGTGGATGCGCAGGCGCGACGGTCGCTCAACGTCAGCACTGGTGTGTTCGTCCCTGGCGAG
The DNA here is from genome assembly GCF_000022205.1 of Halorubrum lacusprofundi ATCC 49239. Taxonomy (NCBI): domain Archaea; kingdom Methanobacteriati; phylum Methanobacteriota; class Halobacteria; order Halobacteriales; family Haloferacaceae; genus Halorubrum; species Halorubrum lacusprofundi. The sequence goes on along the minus strand of NC_012028.1, from coordinate 74,178 downwards.
TACGGGGCATACCCGGAGTCACATTCGCACGACGGGTATGGAGGGAAGCTTGGCATGTCGCTCCCACCAGTGGAGTCGTACGAGGATGTGTTCGTGTGTCGGGATGCAGCGCAGCGGTGGTTGCTGGACTCACGGCCACGGGATGCGCACAACACGCACGACGTCCAGAGTCATGGCGGCCGACTGGCGTTTGCACCGAAGGCTCACTTCGGCCGGCCGCCCGAGCATCGGAACAGCAAGCGGACGATGCACTGGCACGTCCACTGCTACCTGCACGCCGATGGGGGAGACGAGGACGTCCTCCCGCTTTCCGTGGATGTACTGGATGGGCTGCGTGTCGGCGGGGGTCGAAACTACGGGTTCGGTGAACTATCGCTCGCGGAGACGCAGGTCATTGATCTGGATGACCTCGATTACTCGCGGGTTCGAGAAGCAGACAACGTCCAGTTGGAACTGTTGTCGCCGTACGTGTTGCAGAGCGATTCGCCGGGGGCTGACAGTCAGTCGGTGCCGTGGTGGTGGGAGTCTGACGGGGAGTTTCGTCGCCGGACGGGTCGGCTCGTGGCCGGTGATGAGTGTCATGAGCTGGCAATGATTGATCATGGGCAAGTCGTTGGGTACGCGGGCGATCGTCCGGTTGAGACGGCGATCAATGGTATTCAACGCGTCGGGACGCACGCGAAGTTCGGGTTCGGTGAGTTCCGGGTACGGCCGGTGAGTAAGGATCGGGTTCCGGGACGTGTGAGTATCGCGGGTCCTCGGGAGACCGTCGGTGGTGAGCGGTGATGGCGCTGGAGTTAGTGGCATTCGATATCGAAACCACCGGGTTCGAGGTTAGTGACGAGGTGACTGTAGTCGGATTTGCGGTGCCGATGGGGGTTCGGGCGTTCGTGCAGACAGACGGGCGCGCAGCGCCGGATGTTGAGGCGGCGGTTCGTGATCGTGTTGAGTCGCACGTCCAGGTGTCGACACACGAATCAGAGCGTGTATTGTTGGAGGCAGTCGGCGCGTTCGCTGCAGATCGGTTAGTGGGAAATGACGTGTTGCTGGTCGCGTTCAACGGTGAGTTATGGCGGTCCGGGTTCGACTTACCGTTCTTGCGGACGCGGCTCTCCCGGGTAGGTGTTGAGTGGCCGTTCCGGGAGATGCCGTACGCTGACCTGCTGCCGGTCGTGACGAATCGATTCAACACGACTGGCGATGACGGAGAATCACGGTCGGATCTCGCCGGGGTGTACGAGGTACTTTGTGACGGGCAGTATAGTGATCTCGACCCGTTCGCGGACAGTGCAGAAGCCGTGACTGCGTACGAGGATGGCCGGTTCGGTGACCTTGTGGTGCATAACGTCGCGGATGTCCTTCGTACCCGGGAGTTAGGACTGCTCTCGGAACGGTACTGCTCAAAGTCCGATTTCAAACTGAAATCGCTGACCCCGACACGTCATGAGTAACTGGAATCCGAGTCGCTGGACAGAGACGGTCGACGTGTTCGGTCGCTCTGGAAGTGTTCGGTGTCGATAGTGCCGCTGGTGCGGATTGAAGCGATACCCCAGCAGATTACGGCAGAGCGGCGCAGTAGCAGTCGAAAATGAACGGCAGCCTCAAGTGAGATACGACATGGTAGAAGCTGAATCACAACCTCGGAAAGATGAATTGAGCGGCGCAAGCACAGACGGTGACGAGTCCGACGTAACCAGTCCTCGTGAATGCAACGAGACGGTGAATCCAGAGACGCGTGATGACGTGTTGACCGAATACTGGCATCGCTGCCAGGTGTGCGGCCGTCGGGGCCCGGAGAAGGGTGGGTTAGCTACTCTGCACGTCCATCACATCGAACGCGACCCTGAGGGGATGGATGAGCACGACATGGCGAACCTGACGCTCCTGTGCCGGTCTTGTCACAGCTGGTTCCACCAGCAGAGCACACCAGATGACTCGCCAGTCGAGCTCACTGAGGAGGATCAGAGTGTGCTGCTTCCGCAGGACATCGAGATTCTACGGTACTTGTCGGAAAATGGCCCGACACGTACTGGTGACATCGTGTCCGGGCTGCCGAGCGATCACTCGGTATCAGCGGTTCGTGAGCGGTTGTGGGTGCTAACAGGGCTCGATAACCTCGTCGAAGGCCGTGACCGGCAGATCGTCGATAAGGACATCGAAACCGGGGAGTGGGGGCTCACCGACCAGATCGAAAGCTCCGCTCGTGGCCATATCCCGGACGACCCCCAACTGTTGTTGCAACGCATGGAAGACGAGCAAGTGAGGCAGGCGCTTGAACGCGGCTGTGATCGCAGCGATATCATCGATGTGCTGGGCATCTCGCGCCGAACCACGTTCAATAAGCAGAAGCGCGCCTGTGCGTACGGTTTCCCATTGTCTGCGTTCAATCGCGGTGGACGGCCGACTGATAGTGAGCGGTCAGAACGGAGTTCCGTTACGGCTGACACGGATACAGGAGAGGCTGATGGGCAGCAGCGGCTTGACGCAGTGCCTGACAAGGATCCTGACTCGCTAGGCAGGACGGAAACGTGGGGTGCGGCCGACTCGGAGTCTGAGGCGCAATCCACGGGTGTGGATGACCGTCGTGGTAGTCAAACCGCGAGTGACGACGTTGGGAGCGAGGAACTACAGGCACATCTCCAGGAAGCAATTGATGCGTTACGGGATGTGAACGAAGTACTGTAGTTGGAACGGACTCAAGTCACGCACAGCGTTAGAGAACTCTTTGGTGTAGTCGAATTCACCGAGAGTTTTGACTGCGTTCGATCGACGGTTCGAATTCGCCTTCGTGTTCGGGTAGTGAGAAGGGGGTGTGTCCGCAATTATGCTGACTTGTTTACGAAGGTTAATGAAATGGCGTAGGCATGGGTATATCCGGAAAAGACAGGCCCGTTAAGCCTGTTCAAAGGCAGTGCAACAGAGGTGTCCGCAAAGACGGGGCCGTCATGGTCCGAAGTCAGAATACGATGGTAGGTGATTTTGCCGAAGAATTCGAGCCGAATTCTTCTCATGCACTTCAACGTTTGTCTTTCTGACCGGGAGAGAGGGTACGCGACCGGCGTAGTAACTTTACGACTTATTAAGTGGGTTAGTACGCGATGGAACCTTGCAATGCAACGAAAAAATGAACTCAGAGAAGCGCTCACGGACGCTGACGCGGTAATTGTAGATCACGAAGACGTCGATGAGGTTCTGGAATACGTTGATGACGACACGGACGTTTTTGCTCCGGAGGGAGGTGGCGGCCTCGGATTTGACCTTCTTGAGAACGGTGAAATAGCTACGCAAGTCGGGGCAACCGGTTTGAGCTTCTATGAGAATGTTGTTTCGGTCTGGAAGGAACCTGGCCACGGGCTTGTATGTGAAGAGACGGAGCCAGGCCCTTCCACAGAATTAGAAAAGTGGGAACATCGCCAAAAAGAAAGTTCGGGCGACATGACGATTGATCCTGTCGAGAAGAACCTTGATCCTAAGACGTTACGAGCAGTGCGGACATTCATTCATGGATATCCAGAGACCCTGCCCGAGATCTCGACAGAGGAGTTGTCGGAAGCGCAAGAGGCCGGCTACGGCATACAAGCGCCTCTCATGGCAACCCTGTCTAAATGGCTGGATGAGATCGAGAACGCGAACGTCGAATCGAACAACGATGGTACCGGGACGATAGAGTAATTCTATCACAGTTTTCGCAACGTTGCGGTTGATCCAGCACCTAGACGATACCGTGTCTTCCTTCTTTGAGAGTATTGTGACGCCGGCTGTTGTCGAATCAAACCTTCAGTAGATGATCATAGATGCGCTCGGTTGTCTGGATGCTGCGGTGACGTAACCGATTGCGGACGTCGTAAAGCGTGTTGTCCTCTTCTTCGTTCATCATCCGATAGGCAACACCGTGTCGAAGCGCGTGCGGCGTCACGTCACCGGCATCGCCGCGACTGCCGTCGAGCTTGTAGGGGCGTACGTCTGCGGCTTCAGCAACTTTGTGAAGCATATTCCGCACACCCTGTTCGGAGATACGGTTCGAGGATCGAGAGGGGAACAATGCCGGTGTGTCCTTCCATCGATTGGTGAGGTAGGCAGATAACAGACGGGCGGTCTCGTCTGCGAGTTCGAGTGTTACTGGCGGTGGCGAGTTCTCATTGGGGTAGTCTTTCTGGATCTCTGTTGGCAGGTAGAGTTCCGAGTTGTTGCTCCGGAGCAGTGAGACATCAACCTGGACAAGTTCTCCTACTCGGAGTCCGGTATCGTACGCGAACGCAGTGATTGCCTCATTACGCTGCTGAAGATATTCTGCGCCTGCCGTGTAACAGGCGGATCGGAGTGCTTCAACTTGCTCGGGTGTCACCCATACTTTTGCACGAACTTTGGAATCTGCAGAATTGGTCATTACAACGAATCCTCTTTAAATACTACCAAAGGTTACAAACACTTGAACTTTGGACTCTACAAACAGACTCCAAAGTTCGTGATCAGGCAAGCGAATCAACATAGTCTTATCAGGTTCCAATCTGTTTTTCGAGTTGATGGCGGAACCACTTGGCTCGGAGGAGGCCCCGCTGACCGAGGATTCTCACTGTTGGTCGGTTTTCATTAGCGGGGGTAGCGACGACGAAGAATCCGAGCCTCTAGCCCATTTGCGCGTTCAGGCTCACGATCGCAACGCGGTGCGTCATCTTATTCTTGTGCGCGGCGGTCGCACCAAGCAGACCGACCGAATTGTCGAGAGCTACGGCGAGTCCGGTGGCCGTATCGCACATTTTGTGACTGGTGATGAGATGCTGGCCATCGGTTACTACATCCAGTTACTCGAACTCCACGAACTGGACGAGAACGACATGTACGCTGGCCTTGAAGATGCAGTGCCTGATCTGTATGCCGAGTACAAGACGTGGCGGGAGGAACTCGACGTGAGCGACCGTCGCCTCCGGTTACTCGATCAAGCCGAAGCTGATACTGAATGGGATCCGCTGTACGAGGATATCCTGGAGCAGGGGAAGTGGCGAACTGTTACTCACGACAACGACCTGCAGGGATTCGCCCGCGCGCTCCACCGCCGGTTCGACTTCGATTCCAGCGGTTGCTATAGAAACGCCCGACTCGTGATGCAGGACAATCGCTACTGGGAGAACGACCGTGTTCAGTACGTTGAGGGAATCGGCCTCTCGAAGCACACTGCACGCATCACCGGCCACGGCTGGATAGAACATGACGAACGCGTGGTCGAACTGACCTGGCCGTGGCATAGTCCGTTGCCGCCAGAAGAGACAGTCTACTTTGGACGCCCCGTTTCGCGTAAGGAACTGGAAGATTCGTGGAACCGTGGCGAATACGGCCCGTACATACTAAACGGCGACGCCTCGCAGATAGCTTGAGGAGAGTGTCATAGACCGGTTCCATACCCTTGTTGCACATAGACGGAAACAGTAGAGGCAGCAGAATGGCGACTGCATACGTTGTCTGGCAGTAGATGGTTGCTGCTTATCCGTGAGTTCTCTATCTTCGGGGAAGACAATGTATTCAACAGCGTTATCCAAGGTCTGTTTGATTATCGTGCTATGGCGGAACAACTCTCGTTGAAGCAACTTTCCCAGTACACCTTCGCAACTGACGAACGACTCGCTAAAATGGAATCCGGGACAGAACTTGACGAGGAGCCAACTGAGTTTACGGCGTTCTATCATCGTGACCGCGGCGGCGTCGAAGAGGACGTTCTGGTACGGGATGTGAACGAAATAATCGAGGAGTCGAAATGGGGTCCGCTGCTGGACAAAGGATTTGAGCGGATTGCGTACCTGCTTGAGGGGGCGAATACCATCCCGGTCGGAGAAAAAGGGAACGGCGACCTCTATGAGCTCACCTACGGTAACGGCGAACCAGCAGTCGGGGATAAAGTACAGATCCAGTTGCGGCAGGAGTAGGGGAGTGAATCGGTTTAGCTCTTCGGCACCCGATAATACTGACGCGCTGAATACAAGGTACTAACTTACCGAAGATTCAATATCGCTTCAGTTGCTGCAATCAGAACCTTGCGTTCCTCAGAAAGTTCAGGGTGTTCTTCCCGAACATCAAATTCAATGTCATTAAATTCACTCATATAACTCATTGCGACCTCGCGCTCCTGTTTCTTGTTGTCATTTCGAATGTTTACCCTTACGCTGTGCCACGGCATATCGTCAGGAAGCGGAGTCACTTCAACGTCCCACTCGTCACCGATACCGATGAGTTCCAAATTTATAGGTAATCTCGAATGGCTCCAAGTGTCGGAACTATCCTCTGACCATTCTGTGGGAGTTTCTGAATCTGACATTCTCGGCTATCAATTCAAATCAACAGATTATAAGAGTAGTCCCTGAACCCGCGTTTAAACCGGATTGACAGATTGAGTACGACGAACGACAGGTTACTGCTGGACACACACTGAATTCAGCACGACTGCTGGAACCTATCATCAACTGAGGGTCTCAACGAGGACGGAAAGGTCAGAAAGTACGGCTGGAGCGCTCTTTGTCTGTGAGAGTCGGATAGAATGCGTGGAGGTCGATATCCTGGTACAGTCGTTCATCTAAGTCATCGACTACTGTGATACATCTCTCCGACATTTTTAGCAGGTCTTCCCAATCAGAGATGTATAGAATCTGCAGAGGAGAGTGGAGGAAGTCGTGGCGGTGAGACCTTACCCGCTTCACTTTATCATGACTTAACAACCCGGTCTCATCCATCAACCGAGCCATGTCGGTGATAGAGGACCGCCGACTATTCAACCACTGCATGATCTGTGTACCGTACGGCTCTTCACTGTCCTCGTCGAGAGCACGGTCTCGGTTCTCTTCCATCCACTCCAGAATTTGGTACCCTTCTTCCGTCTCATTTCGGAAGTGGTGGAAGCACAGAATCGGAACTCCTGCCTCGAAATAACTCACTGTCAAGCTATGGAGCTCGTACGTCTTCAACCCGACACCGCCGAAACTGAACTCCATGGGAAGATCATCATTCTCTGCCTCTTCCCATTCCTGCTGTAGTTCCTCATGCAGCCGGTGAACTTCATTGTGGAACCCGTCCAGGAATGCCAACGACAATGCATTCTTGACATCATCCGGCATATCGCTTGTATGCCAGTCACTGGACTTTCCATCCTCATCACCGACTATCTCAGAAAATTCCATGGGAGCACAGACAGAACCGTGCCTCAAAAATCCCCCTCAGCAAACTGATCCAATGTCAGTCTCCAATCCAGTGGACATATACTATACCAGAATAGCCAATCCTCAGTTAGCCTATTCTGAATTAGGCTATTCGAGAGTTTTATCTGGTTGGGCGTCAGTCAGAGGGTATGGAGCGATTCGTGGATCGGGAGGATGAGCTCAGTCGGCTTCGAGGGTGTTACGATTCTGACGACGCTGACATGGTCGTGATTTTCGGTCGTCGCCGCCTCGGGAAAACCGAACTCGTCCGAGAGTCACTGGAAGACCGCGATGACGCCGTTCTATACCAAGCAACTGAAACAACCCGGCAGATCCAACTGGATGCGTTCGTGGACGTGGCGGCTGAGTCGATTCCGGGGATCGATCGGATTGAGGGCGAGTGGGAGTCGTTGCTCGGGTATCTTGCTGACCAGGATGCAGTCATCGTGCTGGACGAATTCCCGTATCTGATTGACGCTGATGAGAGTCTCCCGTCGGTGATTCAGCGATTGTGGGATCAGGAGTTGCGTGACACTGGTGTGACGCTCATACTCGTGGGGTCCTCGATCAGTATGATGGAGGAGGCGACACTCCTCGGGAACAGTCCGCTGTACGGCCGGTTCACCGAGAAGATTGATCTGCGCCAGCTCGATTTTGCTGCCGCGCGCACGTTCTTCCCCGAGAGCTATTCCGCTGAACAACTGTTCCTCGCGTGGGGTGTGTTTGGTGGGACGCCGTACTATCTGGATGGCGTCGATATGGACAACGATCTTGGAACAGTCATCCAGCAGTCGCTGCTGTCACGGCAGGGGTTCCTGCATGACGAGCCGGAGTACGTGCTTCGTACTGAGCTGACCGAGCCGAACCGGTACTTTGCTATTCTGAAAGCGATTGCGGCCGGGAACACGACATCGAATGAAATCGCGCAAACGGTCGGGATCGATGGCAAGCAAATTTCGACGTACACGCAGAAACTGGAGCGACTGCGACTGGTCGAACGAGAGGTACCGGTGACCGAGGACAAGACCAGGTCACGCCGTGGTCGGTACCGGATTCTCGATCCGTTGTTCCGGTTTTGGTTCCGGTTCGTCTATGGAAACGAAGACCGCTACGAACGGTTAGGTGCTGACGCCTACGAGACGGTCATCGAACCGGATCTGGCGGACTTCGTGAGCAGAGCATTCGAAACCCGCTGTCAGGATATTCTGCCTGACCTGTATCCTGAAACGATGTTTACCGACATCGGCCGCTGGTGGTATAACGAATACGAGGTGGATGTGGTCGGGCTCGCTGCCGACGGGAAGATGGTGACGGGCGAGTGTAAGTTCACGTCCGCGCCTCTCGATTACAGCGCACTCGCCTCGCTTGAAGACCATACTGATGAGATTCGATGGTCGCCTGATGGGAGCGAAGTCGAACACGAGTATGCGCTGTTCGCCCGAAACGGGTTCACGGACTCTGTTCGTGAGGCAGCCGCTGATCGTGACGACCTGCAGTTGTTCAACCTCGAACGGATCGTTGACCCGGGAGCATCGCAGTAGGAGTGTTGGAATCTGTGAAATTGGCGACGGTGAGGGGAGGTGAACTATGTCTCTGAGTCCGCTGGCTGGATCTTGTCTCTGAAATTTGTAACGGCGTCTGCGTGCTGTTCGTGTGCTTGTCGTAGTTGTTTGGTGGTTTGACCAATGTTCTCGTCTTCTGTGAGTGCAGCGAGGTGCTGCGCGCCAGGCACCAGTTCGTACAATTTGATTTTCCCGCCGTCGTCAGGGTAGGTCATAAATTCACGCCAGAGGCCGAGTTTGGCCCCGTCGGTGAGACGGGTGGCGATCGTGCCGTGACTCACCACAAGCGCTTCATCAATCTCGCTGAATCGTTTGGACCCGTCAGCGAGTTGGGCGAGGATTTCGACTGCACCTTTCTTTTCGAAGAAGTCCCTGACCTTCGCGGTATCGAGGTCAGCTCCGATATTGCCGTCTGGTTCTGCGTAGGAGCCGATGTTTGTGTCTGTCCTGTCTTCGTCCGACATCCCGTCGGTCACATCTGGTTGTTCCTCTGCCGAATGACTACTTCGCTCTAAATTCCCAATCGTCTCGTTATCGTCGTCGGTTGTGTCCGAAGAGTCGTTTGGCATATTCGTATCTCCTTCTTGTACGCCAAGGCTTTAAACTATAGTGGGTAAAATCACTAGCCAGTAAAAATTAGAATGGCTATAAATTTGAACAACATCGGCCGAGTGGTGGCGAAGAGGGGGTCGACATGAACCCTGAGGCCTCCGATACCCGACAGTCGGCCATCGAGACTGCAGAAGAATTGCGGGACGATCTGGAAGCCCTAGCAGCGAGTGATCTTCCCTTCGCGTATGACGCTGAACGCATTTTAGAAGATCTGGAGCAGGCACAACAAGAGGAAACCGCAGGCCAATGACCAGGGAACGTATCGGGCGAAAAACGCTTAAAGAGCAACTACCCGCAATTCTCCACGAACAGTTTCAACTAGATAATTTGCCGCAAGATCACGAACCGTCGTGGGAGTATATCACCGCGAATACACGGTACTCCGCCCAAGGACTGAACAACAAGTCCAAAGAGCTGTACGGACAGACCATTCTTGAATTTCTTCGAGAACAGGGATTTGGCGTGCGTAGTACCGGAAAATGGCCGACAGACGATGAAGAAACCATCCGTTCGCTGGAGTACTATATTGAGAGCGCCGAAGAGCGGAAAGAGTGGAGTGAGAACACCATTGATTCCGTTGAGTCGGTGATGAACAAGGTGTACGAAGCGATTCGAGACGAAGGACTCGACATCGAGATGCTGGATATCGGCTACTATGACTCTGAAAAGAACCGTGTGGAGAATATCCAACACGCTATCACAATCATCGAATACATGGATCGTGACCTGGCCGACAGCACGATGGGAAACTACCCTCGATATTTTGAGGAATATTACAACATCGTGAAAAACAAGCACCAGATCAATATTAATCCAGTCGAAGAAGCACTCGATGAATTCGAATGGTACCGGAGTGATAGTGACGCACAGCCAGTCACTGAAGCACAACTAAACGATCTGTGGAACGCGTTAGATGTCCTTGACGAGTGTCCTGTGGACGGTCACGATTTAGAGCGGTGGCGGTTATGGATGAAAATGCTGCTCATCTTCTTGATCGCCGTTGGTCCCCGGTCAAATGAAGTCGAACAACTTGATTTGCGGACACAACTTCATTTTGGTGATGACCCGCATGTTCACTTCGCCGTACGAAAGAACATGCGACGAGATGAGGGACCAGCAAAAGTCCCGATAATGATGGGTGGTGATTTCCTTCGAGCGTATCGTGAGTACATTGACGCGATCGGTGGGAATGGGAAGTTGGTTCCGAGTGACCAGTCTGAATCTGGCTGCCGGACTCCAAGCACGCTGAATGAATGGCTGGGGCGACTATGTAAGATTGCTGGCGTTCGACTTGATGGCGGGGAGTTTCCGACGATTCAGAACTTTCGCCAGTTTTGGAAGACACTGTATAAGAGGGCAGTTGCAGAGAACCGAGAGCAGATCAAATTTGTCTCTGAAGAAGATGGCAAGAAGGATTACGAGAGTGATGAGCGTGATTACATCGACGATGTAGTGAACCGACAGCATGTTCGTGGTCTTGGTCGGGAATATTTTGGTGACGTGCTGGACCTCGGTGAATTACCTGAATTAGTTCGGGAAGAGCTGGACCAAGATCAGCATGGTGAGCGACAGACCAAGTTCACCGATCACGACTTTGGCACCTGAACGTTTGCGATGGAGTGATGGGTGGTGAAGCCTATTCGGGAGGGCGCTGGTGGTACACGGTGCTATTCATAGACAATATAGGATCCGTCGCAGAATATGAACTTCGCTGACCGGTGATCAGATCGTTGTCTCGCTGACGTAATCTTCAGCCATACCCACTGAGTGTCACTTCTCTGACTGTCGAACTTTGGTAGCTTGTGACGCCACCGGAAATATGCTACCCGTTACAGTCTGGTGAATTTGGTTGAGTGAATAACCCGTCGAACAACTACGATGAGGTAACCCGCTTCTGTACAGCGATTCGAAAGTATTGGGAGTTGGTTCGGTTGTGACAGGATACAAATCACAAACAAACAATAACCGACTCATATATGGTTTCTGCCAGTTTATTTCAGGCTTCTTCTGGATTAGACCTCCAGACCTAATGCCCGGAGTTCTTCGAGTTCGCTCTGGACGCTTTTGAGCCGGTCTTTCATGTCTTCTTCTGCCTCTAGTGCGGAGTCGAATAGCCGTTCCCGCCGCTCTTCAATCTTCTCGACACCCTTGGGACTCAGCGCCTGTCCACACCACATACACTGAACCTTGTCTCGCGGTGTTTCGCGTTGACAGCGAGGACATTCAACCGGGCCGATGTCAGCGATTTCGTCCGCTGAAACGTCCATCCCGTGGGCGCGAGCAACCTCGCGGGCCGTGTCTTCTGCGAAGACGATGATGTATCGCCGCGCCTCGTCACTGTTCTCGACCCACCCGTGGTGGCGCTCCAAGTGATGTTCAGTCGATCACATCGGGTTAGAGTAAGTGTCTGCTTGGGTGCGGTGTGAAGCCTACCCAGGCAGACAGCGAGATAGAGGAAGAGCACCTGCTTAATTTTGTCGTCAACAGCCTCGACGAGGAACTTGCGATAGACCTCGGCGAGAATGTCGAGGTCACGACAGAGACGTTGTACGAGGTCCTCGCCGGCGCCAGCGCCGGCGGGACCTCAATCAACCACGTCTGCGAAACAACTGACGACTCGCCCCACGCCAATACCGTCCGTGGACATCTCACCGACCAGTTTGAGCTGGACTCCGTTGAGGCGGTTGGGGACACACTCCTGCAACGAGATACTCTTGAGACACTGCCGGATCGGCCGGTGGAGGTCGTCGCCGACCTCCACCTGGATCCTTACTACGGTGACGAGGACGAGACAGAGGCGCTGTACTCCTCGCAGGCTAAACGCGGAACCACGGCGTTTCACGCGTATGCGACGCTCTATGCGCGGGTACGAAACAAGCGGTACACGCTGGCGGTTCGCCAGTTAGTCGCTGGCGAGACCACCAGCGATGTCCTCGCTGAGTTTCTTGAACTGCTTGACGGCCTTGACCTCGGCGTCAAGGCCGTCTACCTCGATCGCGGATTCTACAACAGCACCGGTCTCAAACTGCTGTACGCGCACAACTACGCCTACGTGATGCCGATTGTCAAGTGGGGCGAAACGATTCAGGACGAACTCAACAGCGGCTGGAGCCGCGAGATTGAACACGATCTCGCCGGCGAGGTGACGTTTCCTGTGTTCATCGACTGTGTTTACCAGCAAGGACGGTGCGACGAACACGGGGTGGCGCGTCACGGCTACGCCGCTGACGCGCCGTTCATCGACACGCCACGAGATGCCCGAAACCACTACAGCAAACGCTTCGGCATCGAGTCGAGCTACCGATTAGCCAAGCAGAGCCTCGCGTTCACCAGTTCTCAGGATGCTGGACTGCGGCTGGTGATGTTTGTAGTGAGCCTATTGCTTCAGAACAGCTGGCGGTATCTTCACTGGAGGTACGTGGCGGCGCCCCGCCGCGGGGGGCGCCGCCTCTGGAGATGGTCGTTCACGGAGTTCTGTGAGATGGTGCTGCGGGCAGCCTGGACAGCGCTTGGTGTGCGCAGGTCTGTTCCAGCGAACCAACCACTCGACGACCGGTTCTTCCGGTAGCTGTCCACCGCTCGGGACAGCAATCGTGAGTGGCGACACTGTCGCGTCGGCGGCAGTCCGCCGCCGACAGCGACCCCTCACCGCCGAAACTCACCGTCCGTGTCATTTCGAGAATTGACCACGCATCGAAGACGCAAATTCAACCTCTACTGGAGGGGGTAGAGAATTCTCGATGTGATCGACTGATGTTGGGACACGTTCTTGCGAGCCAGATAACTTGCGGAGGATTTTCGCATCCGGGTGAAGCCCATCTTTGACGGCTTCTTCAGATCCCCGTTCTTAACTGCTCGCTCAACAGGCTTTCGGAGCATTTTCTGCTTCATCTTGTAACTCACCTCGCGTCCGGTATCCAGGTCGCACCAGAGCGGCGCTTCTGGATCATCTCCTTTTGGGTGAACCTCTAACCAGCGTTGGAGGTACGGAACGGATGTGATAAGGGTGACTGACCGTTGCCCCTGCCGACCGTTGACTGTGATTTCTTTCCCGTATTTGTGGTCCCCGACGTCACCAACTTTCATCGACCGGAATTCACCCGAGCGAGTTCCAGAGTCCCAATCAACTGCGACCGCCGCCTTGTTTCTGGCATACTTCGCGTTATTCAGGACCGGGAGAATGTGTTCATCCCACCACCACATTTTCGTCTTGTCTGGAATTGGATCATAGTCATCCGGGAGATCGGCCGAGATCCATTCGACACTGTATGGTTTCTCGTCTTCAGGATCCCCGCGAGTAATGTGCCCCCCGAACATCCGGAGTGCGACTCGGTGATCCCGTTTTGATTCCTCGCTATCGTAGTTTCCGTTGATCCAGCTGACGTACCGTTTCGCCTTCTTTTTCTCCGTCTCCGTGTCACCGATCATATCGACGAGATCTGGCTCGGGAAGTTGATCCGGGCTGTATTTCTCCGAATCCCCTGCCATCATCGTGCAGTGCTGTAGGAGTTTCACCCGCCTGCCCGTTGAATAGTTATGAGCACCGAGTTCGTCCGAGAACTGCAACAGCGCATCTTTGTCATCTTGTGGCAGTACTTCTGATTTTTTAATCCGGTTGTGGAGGGCTTCGACCTTAGGCGGCAAGCTTGTCATAACTAAATGAAACAACCAGAGGCATTTGAACCCCTGGTTCAATGCTGGGAGGCGGCATTATACTCACAGTTCAAATGCCTGCGAGCCCTTAGCTCCGCGCAACAGGGTCACTACCTGACCGGCTCTAGCAACCTGTGCGCGGGACAGATTCTGATCTCCAAGATTTTCTCAGGCTATTGGAGTTGCTCTGTCTTCGTCATTGCGGGCTGTAAGACTGCGCATGCCATGCCGGGAATACCGTCCGTGAGGGATCCCGGGGAGGATACCGAAACCCCGTTACTACACGACGTATAATTGATGATATCCCATGCCCTCGGACACAAAAGCCACTGATATCGACCTCACCCCGGGGACTGCGAAATCCGATATCGTTGTGTTCCTCTACAACAACCCGGGCAGTGGGTTCAGCGCCGGCGATATTCACGATCGGCTCGACATCGCTTCTGGAACGGTCAAAACGTCTCTTACTCGCCTCAACAACGACGGGCTAATTAGGAAAACCGAGGACGGCGCTTACCATGCGCTTGGCCACCGCGACGACCTTCGCCGGTACGTCGGGAGCCTCAACCAGCTAGAAAGAATGTTCGCCGTCAAGAACTACGACGAACACACCAACATAGACGGCCCCCAACTGGAAGACATCGACGAAGACGAGCTTGATGCTGAGATCACAGCGTTAGAAGCCGAGCGCAACCAGGAATAACTCCCTACCGGGCAGTGGGAGTCTCATCGGAGTGAATCCGCCCTGTGAAGGCCACGCGAATCGAATAAGAGTTTGCTGTCAGGGTTCTATTCAATACTTCAACAGCATTGGGCGATTCGTGAGGTCAGAAGATGGGTGTGTCAACTGTTCTATGACACCCCGAGTCGAAGAAGGAAGAATACGGCGGTTAGATGCAGAAAAGATGCCCTGATCTCGACGCTACAAACTCGTTCGAGAGAGCCCTGATAGATAGATCAGATGGGTTCGGACGTATTCGCTACAGCGGATGGCGCGGCCGAGTACATCGAACAGGTGCAAGTCGCGTTGATTTGACTATATTTGCGCCCGTCTCATCTGTGTTCGCTCGGGTCACTGATTCGTGTGTATCGTTGTGTCGAGACTCTCGCCGACAAATCTCGGTAACCACTTAGACCCGGAAGTCAGGATTTATCGATCCACTCTGAGAGCGTCGCAGCGACGGTAGTGTATGCAGCGTGTTTCCCTGCTCTGAACTCATCGATCTGCGATGGATTTTCCGATACTACCGGGTACGATTCCACAACGCGTTTGATTTGCTTGAGTGTCTGAGCGTCGAGTTCCGAGGGGTCGATGGGTTCGTCGTCAGTCATGCCTTGAGCTTCGTGTCAGTCGTATTTGAGTGGGTTGGCCGTTCAGGGCAAACGTGTACTCAGGAGTGTATCGGTATGTCAGTGGGAATCTCAGGGAAGGACGGTGATGCCCGATCTCAGTACCCGCAGTCGTCGAGAATTTCGACTACTTCCCGAGCGCCGGTCACTTTTCGCCGCGCAGAACGGAGCTCACGATCCACCTCTGATGTAGACATACCGGTCTCATCAGCGGTTCGCTGTCGCCCAACATCCGCGATCGCACGGAATGCGAGCGCCTGAGCCTCTTTGGAATCAAGCATCCCCGTGTTACTGAGTGAGCTTGAGATCACGTAGACACGATCCACTCCAGAATCTACGCCATCGATGTCAGCCGGCCATCCCATGGTCTCGAACTCTGTCTCGGTGAGTACCGTGTCAACGTCGTCTGTGTCTGTGCCTGTGCTTGGTTCGCTGCTGTCTGCTCGTGTCATTGTTTGTCTTAGAGCCGGGATCTCCGCCGACCTGATGGCTCGCCCGGGAGTCGAACCCGAGCCCCTGCGCCGGGGAGCGCCTGTCGAGCGGAAGCGCGGTCGCACCTTATCGGACGGTCACAGATACGAGGGGAGACGGTGGAACGACACTATATTTACTGAGAAGGTCGCGGACAGCGGCCATGACCTCACTCTCGTGTTCGAACTCCGGGTGACTCACGACTCCCTCTTTGGAGCGGAGCGCCAGATAGAACGGATCGAACTCTGATGCCGGGATTCCATTCAAATCCTCCACACACTCGGGTGCAGACATCTCAGCGACTTCCTCAGCGTCCGCGACTGCTTCGCGCGGATGCTCGCGGAGGTATTCGAGGGCGTGACAGACTCCGTCGGGAAACTCATCGGAGTACTTGTTGACGTGGGTGAGCGCGTCGCTGAGGGCGTCTTGGTCAACCTCCGCGCGAGCAGTCCACGTTGTACACCCAACTTTTTCCACGAGATGGAACGCATCGGTGATGCGATCGTTCTGATGGGAGAGTGCCACGAGAACGGAATCGCCGGTCTCAGGAATCTCGTAGATGCCTTTGTCGGATCCGTGCTCGTCTTTCAGCTTGTAGCGTAGCGTCCAGTTGTCCGGGATACTCCAGAGATGCTTACCGGGCTCAACTGTGGTTCGCGTTGCGGGGACGCGACGCGTCCACTTATCGCCCGGGTCGCGGCTGCGAGATTCGATGACGTGCTCGTTTGTTTCGTCGTCTCGCGTGACGGTGAGCGTTCCGTCGGCGCGGTAATGTCGAACTGTACTGTCGTCGTGTTGTGGGGAGTGTTCGCGGGTCATCGTTGTCACGTGTCGTGGACTGGTGGTGCTGCTGACACGCGACGTCCGATGACGCGCTGGCTCCGCGTCGGAAAGGGGCTATGATACCGGGGATTGTGGTATCGGGTTGTTTTGCCAGAGGGGTCTATGCATCGTCAGCTTGCAGATGCGAGGGGGTTCTCGGGCGTCGCTTGACTGTGAGAATGAATCTCGCTGGTATAAACCCTCGTCCTACACAGTCCCCAGTGATCCGTGACACCCGGAAGGCAGGAATTATCGATCCATGCCGAGAGCGTCGCGGTGACAGGAGTATACTCGGCTAAAAAAGGATTCATCTGGTAGTCCAGGCTCATACGGTTACAAGAGTCCGTCACTCGTAGTCGTTGAAACACTATGGTTACACCGGACGCTGCCACAGGCGTTGTCTTGGGGCTCGCTTGCGGCGATGCCTTGGGTCGCCCCGTGGAGTTTCGCTCTGGCGAGTCGATTGCTGACCAGCATGGAACCGTGACGGAGATGCTCGGCCATGGCACGCACGGCCAACCCGCGGGAACGGTAACTGACGACACTGACCTCGCGCTGTGTATCGCACGGAGCCTCGTCGAGCAAGGAGGCTTCAACGGGACTGATATCGCCGACCGATTCCACGAATGGTACGAGAGCGATCCGTTCGACATCGGGCTGATGACCGCCGATGCCATCCGCGAGTACGCGAATGGAACGTCCTGGCGGGACGCCGGGCGCGAGGTCTGGCAACACCGCGCCGAAGGATCGAACGCCGGCAACGGCAGCGTGATGCGGTGTGCCCCGCACGCGATTGCCTTCGCCGACGACCCCGACACGCTCGCGCAGGTAAGCCGACAGTCCTCGGCGATCACGCACCACGATCCGCGATGCACCTACGGGTGCGCCGTGCTGAATTGCACAATCGCCGGGTACCTCCAGGGCGACGACGACCCGCTTACAGGCGCACTCGACCGCCTCGAACGTGACGCACCGGACGAACTCGTCGAGACGCTCCGACTCGTGCCGGACCACGTCGATGAGAGCCAGTTACCGAACAGCGGCTACGTCGTCCACACGCTACAGACGGCGTTGTACGACGCGCTGACAGCCGACAGTGCGGAGGATGCCATCGTGACCGCAGTCAACCGCGGCGGCGACACAGACACTATCGGAGCCGTCACGGGCGCGCTCGCCAGCGCACGCTTCGGGAGCGACTCGCTTCCAGAACGGTGGCTCACCACCATTGACTATCGGGAGGATCTCGAACTCCTCGCGCAAGCACTGGCAACGACGGATATCGACGAAAGGATGTGATCGGTTCTAGACTGTGTCAAGAACCTAGTTCCACAGGCCGAGTGAATCGGCTCCGTGTACAGAAGAGTGAGTCGCTGCTTGTTGCTAACCCGGGAAGGTGACGGGGGGTGTCCGGAATTATCTGGCTTTTCAGACGCTAACACCAGAATTTCAGGAGGGTGAAGCTAATCATTCACACACCCTCTGTGAGCAGAGCCATCCAGTTTCACAGAAGACCCGCACGGCATGCTCGCAGCGACAGTTCAACCACAATATCCGAGTCACTGACAGGCTCCGCGCCCCGCCCAACAGCCCCTCCCAAAACAAGGTGAAGTAGCGCGAAAAACGCGTATTGTATATTCACAATGATATCTACGGAATTCGGAAATAGCGGACGATTCAAAATCAGCAAAGTCCGGATAGAAGGCCCAAATTATAAGAAATAGGCAGATAAGAAACTCTCTCGCCCAACCATTTAACCCGGAGTGGAGCACATTATATCATAGAAGTTGAACATGACTCGACGCCAAACCGGGTGGCGACACCACGCTACCTACCTGACTAATCACACCCCGCTCTCTGAACGGCAAGCAGAAATACTCGCCCTCAAGAAAACCGGTCACACGACAGAGGAAATCACGGAGATCCTCACTCTCTACCCGGAGACTATCGAGGACCACTGGGACGACGTACTTGAACAGTGGAACCAAGCCCAAGAACTCTGTACAATCATGGGCCCGCATCCCTGGGGCGATGGCGAGACACGTCAGAGCGAGGATGTCGACGATACACCCTGGAACCTGCTGTCATCAGCTGTAATGAACTATTCCGACGAGGAACGCACTCAAATCGAACTTGAACTGTACTACGGTAAGTCATTCCCAATGAGCGATATGTATCTCCTCGTCGAACGAGAAATCGCGGACACCGCTGACCATGCTACCAAGACCACGGAACATCGGAGTGCTCATGATGCGAATGCATTGCGCGGTCACATCTACAGCGACGTAGAATCAATCGACGAATACTATCTGCGGTGGGAGTTGCTCGGAAAAGCTGGCATTGACCCGGGTGCTGACTTCACCCCCTCCGCCGAAAGCCTGCTTGGTCGCCCCATCTCCCAAACTGAAGCAGACGCTGCCCGGGAAAGTGCACAGGACCGTGTCGACATGCACACCGTCGAGTAACTACCACAGCCTCTCCCCACCGGTAGCTAAGATAGTACAGTGCCGTGGCCAACGACTTCACTCGATACTCTGTCTCCTAGTCGATGGATCCGCAGCGAGTTTTCGCCTGGGTGCTTTCGCAGTCCGACGATTCCGTATCGACTTGTACTGAGACACGGGGGGTGTCCGCAATTATCAGATGTATTAGCCCCCACTACCAGCATATTTTGAGGGTAAAGATAATTGATCACATACAACACGATCAGTTCAGGTCCTGCACCCCTGTCGAATCACCCTCACCGAAATCAGCCCCTTCAGATCGCGTCGGCTTACGCTGCCGTCCATCGGAAGCTTCGCGCCATTCCTCAATCACTGGCCGGCTTCCAGCCCGATGAGGCGTGCGTCGGCGTCGAAGTTACGATGACGAATGCTCCACTATCACTCCACGGCACGGTTTTATTCGTTTCAGACTGCTACCGTGTGTATGGACGAACTGACGGCGAATATCTCGTTTGACAGGTTTGCGGATATGCCGGAATTCTACGGATCCGGTGCGGCGGAATACCGCCTGGCGATGGTGAAAGAGCGGAGTGACTTTCTTGATCTGTTCGCAGGCGCTCGTCACGTGGATGCCGTGACGTACGCGGAGACGCCCGACCTGATGGTGAAGATGCTGACCGAGTACGACATTGGCTCACTCGACGTGCTCATCGGGAACGCCGAAGACTACGCCGACCAGGTGAACGAAGTCTCGACGGCGAGGTCGCTCGTCCGACTGCGACAAGACGATCGACTCACGATTCGATTGAAGAACCGGAAGACCGTCCACTCGAAGATTTACCGGATCGTGATGCCGGACGACACGGTGAAGCTCGTCCAAGGGTCAGCGAACCTCTCACGGAACTCTTGGGAGTACCACACGAACCAGATCTCCGTCATTACGACCGATGTCGGGACCGAACTGGACGAGGAGTTCGAGCGGTTCATCGACGAGTACCGCGACGGGTACAGCGACCAGACGCTCCTCGAAGGGCTTGTCGAGGCACTGGAGGATGCCGATTCACCGGAAGAACGGGAGAACCGCATCGAGTACTGGGTTGGTGCCGGCGATCTCGACGTGAGCGATACTGCTGCTCTGAATCAGGACGCCGTTGAGGACCTGAAAGACGTCGCCGATCAGGTCACTGCCGTTGTCGACGACCCGGAGGGGGCCGACGAGACGGTTGCGTTCGTCGAAGAACCTGAGAACGCCGATCGCAACGTCATTGAGCCGGATGAGCCCGCGGACGAGGAAAACTCCACCGACGCTGCGAACGACGACGAGTCACCGGACGTCGGGCTCGTCGAGTCGGATCACGAAACGGGGCTGACGGACGGGCTAGATCGTCCGCGGGTCCGTGCACCCGACGAGAAGATACGGATGGGAACCAGCAAGGTGGACAAAGACACCGCCGACGAGTTTGGGGCCGGGCTCCGTGACCGCGGCGCGACCGTCGAGGATCACAGCATCACCGCGCCGCTGAGCGCGTACAACAACCAGGTCAAGGAATCAACAGCCATCCCAACGATGTCCGTCCTTCCGGAAGCCGAGCAGGTCGTGATCGGTGAGGACGACGAGATGATTCTCGTCGCCACCAACGAGCCGACCCCTGAAGTTCTGGATCACTGCCTCGAAACTATCGAAGACTACATCGAGACCGTCCAGAACCACGGCCACACGCAATCCGAGATCGCAGTGATGGCGCAGATGTACGAGGCATTCCTCTACGGGTTCTGGGCACCGTTCGCCAACCAGTACGCCGAGGCATTATCATCACCGTCACGGACGCTAGACAACGTCCTGCAGCACCTCTACATCGAAGGGAAGAGCGACGCGGGGAAAGACAAGCTCACCGAGTACATCCTGCGACTCGTCTCCGACAACACGGTCATCTCCGGTGTGGACGCAGACGACGTCGGCGTCAAAGAGGTCCGCGGCGTCCGCGAATGGGACACGTGCTTCCCGTACGCCATCATCGACGCCGAAAAAGAGAAGATCCAGCGGTGGAGCCCGATCCGAAACTACTGGGGCGACTGGACACCCACCAGCGTCGATCAGCCGTGCCTCATCTTCACGACCAACGACGCGCTCCCGAAATCCGAGTTCCGGAACCGAATGAAAATCCTGAGCATGGACGTCTCCTTCCCCTCCAACCCGGAAGACCCGGGCTTCCGCGAAGCACAAAAAGACCTCTCAGAGGTTCTGGAACGACAAAACCCGATCTTCAGTTACGTAGCCCGCCGAATGCTCACCGAACAACCATGGACCGACGGGAACGGGACTATCGAAGACGTCCGCCGTATTGTCCGCGAGTTCTACGACGAAGCCGATCGAAAGCAACCCGAGTACTTCCCCGCTGACGAACCAGCCGAGAAGACGTACGACACAGGACGGTTGAAGTGGCAGCGGGATATCCAAGGCGGCCGTGTCACGTTCGAATCTGAGCCGAATGCAATCACCGCCGACTTCGACCGCGACGAGTACGAGGTCTACGACTACGAGAAGCGCCTCCCCAAACGATTCATGTCCGAAAAATCATCCACAAGCGTCTACATCGGTGCACCCGAGGAATTCGCCGAGTGGATCGGATACTCCGTCAACGAGCTCCTGAACGGAGCGGCCGAAACCGGCACGGATACCGTGCAGTCAGCAAGCACAGAAAACGTATCGGATACGGACAACTCCGGCGGATTCTTTTCTCGACTGTTCGGGGACTAATCTCCTCGATTCCCCGTCCAACTTTTGCAGAGTATTACACGAGACCCAGCGGTTGCTCGGTCAATTGGTAGCGATACGCTAGTCGGACAATTTCGTTAAATCGTACGTGTTGCCGCGGAAAATAAACGAATACCGTCTGTTCAAGATCCACGACTGATGCTTCGCTTGATCCAGCCCAGATGACCTACGCGAAGTCGTTGATAACATCTTGTAATATTCGGATAGTCTATATGCACCGTCTGCCTTGGTATGAACTGTCTTAGTCGGGGCTTGCCTTCCAAACCATAGGGATAGCAGACTTACTCCTGTTTGTCATATTTTCCGTGGTTTTATACGCTAACCTATAGTGAATTTCCTAATAGGTAGTTATACTTGTGACACAAATACTCCACGTAAGTGATACTCATCTCGACAAGCGTCAGTACGGACAGGACCTCCGCCGTGCCGACTTCGCAGACGCTTTCGACGCCTCGGTCGACATCGCTATTGACGAGGGCGTGGATGCAGTCATTCATACTGGCGACCTGTTTGACGATCCAACGCCGAGCGTTCCCGCAGTCAATCGTTGCCTCGATACCATCGGTCGGCTGGAAGACGCTGGTATTCCTTTCCTCGCTATCGTGGGAAATCATGAGCGGAAGCGAGAGGAACAGTGGATGGATATCATCAAGCGGTTCGGTAATGCGAAACGGCTCTCGAAATCGCCGACTGTAGTGACAGACGCCAACGGGGACGATCCTGTATCAGTGTACGGAATTGATGCTATACGCTCACCTGAGTGGGACGGATACGACTTCACGCTCGGCGAATCTGAGTCCAACGACCATGTCACTATTCTCTGTATGCACGAGTTGGTTCAGCCGCTTGTCCCCGAACACCGCGGCGACCCGTACGACCTTTCCGAGGATATCCTTGATCGACTGAACTTCCTGCCGACCGCTCTTGCCCTTGGCGACTACCACTCGACGTGTAATGACACTGTCGACGGTGTCAAAGTGTTCTACCCTGGGGCGACCGAACGATGCAAGGTGTCTGAGCGAGGCACACCCAGCGTCTACCTGTTGAATATCCAGGATGGGGAACTCAGCCGTAAAACACGAGCTATCTCCACAGCCGGGCGCGAGAACGTGCCCCGTCCGTTCCTCACAGTAAACATCGATTTCGATGAGACGCACAGCCTTGACCACGCAGCGACCCGCATTGACGAGGATGCCGGCGGAATGAACGACGACATTTCAGACATGGTCGTCGTCGCCCGCCTGACAGGCGCGAACGTGGGCGTTACTGCGAAGGACGTGTACGATTTGATGGCTGAACGCGAAGTGGCGGTTCCCTATGTTGATGACAAACGCCAACCCGATGTGGACTTTGACTTCGATTTTGACGATGAGCAGACGGAGTCTCAGAACCCCGACAAGATGTTAGATGATGCGGTCGGAGGGCTTGAGATATCCACCATCACGACCGAAGCAGATGACCTCGTACGAGACGACACCGTTGATGACGATGACATCCGTCCAGAGATGAACACACACATCCGCACTGAGCAGAAAGAACAGTTCGGTGAGGCGACCCTCGAAGAACGATAATCGATAGTAGATATCACAGACACGACAATGAAATTCAAGACCCTCATTTTAGAGAATATCCGCAGCTACGAGAACGGTCATATCGACTTCGAGGACGGCGAAAATCTCCTCTTCGGGCTGAACGGCGCGGGGAAGTCCACCATCCTGCAAGGGGTGTTCGGTGGGCTGTTCCAGACGAAAATGAAGTACCAGGTCGGCAATGACTTTGATTTACCAGACCTTGTTCGCACGCAGGCTGACGAAGGGCGTATCGAACTTGTCTTCGAGGCAGGCGGAGCCGAGTACACCGTTGAGTGGGTCATCCAGAAAAGCTACGACGACGACGACGAGGTTAACGGGGCCAAGACCAAGCAAGGCTACCCGAAACTCTCCTCGGACGCCCTCTCCGAAGACGTGTCCAGCCTTGGCGACGTGCAGACCGAAATTCAGCGCGTTGTCGGGATGGACGCAGAGTCGTTCGTCAACAGCGTCTACGTCCAGCAAGGCGACATCACGCGCCTCATCCATGCCAGCACTGAAGACCGTCGGAAGATTCTTGACGGCCTCCTTGGTCTGAACCGTCTCGATGAGTACGTCGACCGCATGGAAGACGCTCGCCGTGAGTACAAGAAGGCAAAGCGTGATTCGAACAGTCGCCTTGACGAAACCAAGAAGCGACTTCAAGATCTGCCTGCGGAGGATGAGATCCAATCCCAAATAAACAAGACTGACAAGAAGATCTCGGACATCAAAGGCGACATCGACGATCTCGAATCGAAAATTGATGGTCTTGAGGACGAGCGTGAGACGAAGACGGAGACCCTTGACCGCATCGACGACCTCCAAGTGGAACTCGATGAGACCCGTGACAAGTACGAGGACGCCGAAAGCGACCACGAGACGTACAAGGAAGAACTCCAAGAGGAAAAGGAAGCACAGCGCAAAGCTGAAGATGCGCGTGACGAGGCACAGGAGGATCTTGAAGCCTTAGCCGAGCGGGATGAACTCGCTGACTACGACGTACTGGATGCTGACACCGCCGAGCAGGCGCACCTAACGGCGCAAAAAGAAGCCGAAATGGCTCGCTCAGAACGTCAATCAATCGAGGAAGGGCGACTCAACTCCCTTCAGTCGGACCTTGACCGAGTCGAATCCGACATCGAAGAAACAGTAGACGAAATCGAGTCAAAAGAGAGTGAACTCGACGACGTCCGTGCTGAGGTTGAGTCCGCTGAGTCGCGCAAGTCCGATGCCGAGAAGCGTGTCGAGAGATTCGAAAATGCCCTCGAAAATGACCGAACGACGGTCGCTGATCTTGCGGTGGAACTCGATATCCCCCAAGATGCGTCGGTAGACGACATTGATGAGTCACACATCCCCGAGACAAGGCAAACTATTTCGTCCGAACGAGAGCAAATCGTCGAAAAAAAGAGCCACCTCGGAACTCTACAAGAGCAGGTCGACAATCTCGAATCCGAGGGTGAATGCCCGGTTTGTGGTGCGACAGACGACGCTCATGACATCGACTCGGAGGCGGTTGCTGCAGAGCACAAGGCCAACCTCGAAGCTGCAGAGGAGCGTCTCGCGGAACTCGACGAAGCACAAGAGACGCTTGATGATCTTCGTGAAGCAGTCCGCGACGCGAAATCTACCCGGAACGACCTCGAAGATGCCCGCGGAGAGGTTGAACAGGCCGACTCCGATATTGAAGATGCTGAAGCGCGCGTTGATGAGGTGGAGTCGACGCTGGAGGGACTCCGTGGTGAACTCGAAGAGTACCGTTCAAAGAAGGAGCGACTCAACGACGAAATCGACGACGCGAACGAGGATCTCGAAGACGCTGAAGTCCGAGTCAACAGAGTGGAGACCGTCGAAGAACTGCTCTCAGAAGCAGTCGAACTACACGGACGTATCTCCGAACTGGAATCCGATATCGACCGCCATAAGGAGAACCGCGAGCGCATCGGCGAGCTTCGACGGACGGCGTACGACCGAATGTCCGACCTGAAAGAAGACGTGGAGGAGCTTGAGGCGGAACTTGGTGATCTTGACGCCGAGTCCATCAGAGACGATATCAACGAGATTGACGATTACCTTGACGAATTCCGCGAGACCTTGGATGGAAAAGAGTCCGAAGAGGAGGAGCTTGTCAATAAACTCGCTTCTCTTAACTCGAAGAAGGAGCAGATACAGGAAGAGACCAAGCGCAAGAAAATGCTCGCCAGTCAGCGCGAGTGGGCTAATGAACGCATTGACGAGGCGACAGAGGTCATCAAGAAGTATAAGGAGGTTCGTGGCAAGCTCCGACAGCAGAATATCTACAAGCTGAACGAGTACACTAACGAGGTGTTTTCGGACCTCTACAGGGATCAGTCCTATCGCGGCGTCCACATCGACAAAAAGTACAACATCTACCTCATCGCACAGGACGGTGAGAAACTTAAGCCGCAACTGTCTAGTGGTGGAGAGTCCGGCATACTGAACCTCGCACTTCGGGCGGGCGTCTACAAAATTATCACCGAACGCGACGGCGTCGCCGGTGCGGCGCTCCCGCCATTCATCCTCGACGAGCCGACGACATTCCTTGACTCGGGGCACGTCGGCGAGTTACAGACGATGATACAGACCATCGGCGAGTGGAATGTCCCACAAATTCTGCTCGTCAGCCACGACGAAACCCTCATCGAGAACAGCGATCACGCAATCCTCGTCGAAAAGGATCCTCAGACCGAGACCAGCCGCGTCCGTTCCGGCCATGCGGCGGTCGAGGAAGCAACGAATGACACCGAGACTGAAGCCACCGTGGGCGACACGGCCACCGACGACTGAGCGCCACTCCACTCAGACCGCGTCGCCCTGAGCGGTGAACCCTTATTTGACCCTATCTCTAACTATACAACAGATACGATGGCTGATATCCTTATCAAGCACTTCTATGCGGGTGGTCATGCTTGACCGACATGGACACTTACGGAGCGTTAAATCAGATGTTTCAGGAGTTGGGCCGTGCAGTTGGCGACTTCGACGCCCAACAGACCGTGACAGCTGCAGACGCTATCGCTCACTTCCAGCAGCCGGGTGGGAATGTGAACCTACTCGACGATGACGAATTCCAGATCACCCACAAGCCGATTAGCGAAGTAAAGTCGTGGGACGATCCGTGGCCGACCACGTACGGACTGGATGGTTCCACCACACGGGCACTACAGTTTAACAACGGTCTTCTCGCCGCAGGGAGCGCCGCGAAACTCGGTGTCTCGGGTAAGACAGGCAACGCCGACCTCGCTAACCGAACTACGGCGACACTTGTCGCCCACCACAACGACGACGAGTTTGAGTTACCTGGTGTCGGAGAGACGGGTATTGAACTCCCTAGTGGTACCGACGCCGAAATGCTCCGATTCCCTGCCAGCGACCTCATTAGCCGTCTTGACGACTATCTTGTTGGCGTCTCTCGGACGTATGCCGAGGGAAAACATGCTCGCAAGTACGCTGCCGAACTTGACGGCCCTTTGTTCATTGACGGACCCCTCTACCCGAACCCAGCGTTCAGTTGGATGCTGTTTGAGCAGGCGGGGGAGGGGCCGACGTATATGACCGACAACTGGCCCGAGATAGTAGGAGACATCATGCAGAACTACGTCTCCACAATCGAGATGATGTACGACCGAAACTACCCGCCCATCGGCATCATCAAGACTGGTCGTTCCAGTGCTGCCCTAGATTCACTCCAGACGAAGATTGAAGACAACGACGTGAATATCGAGACACCACTTCCGTGGGGGAGCGACCATCTACTATTCGAGGACGCCTTGTACAACTCTGACGACCGCTACGGTGATAAGGGCCCCATCATCAGCTACACGCCGTGGCTCCTCCAACAGAAGGAGGGAGCGCACGGTGAGTCCGTTGTACCGTTCGAATTCTACGACGGCGTTTCACTGAAGTGGGGCGATGCCAACGAGTATATCCGAGCGTTCTTCTACGTCCGCTGCCCCCAATCCGACTACGTGATGCGTGTGGAGACTCCACACGCCTTCGCCCGGAATGCACGACTTCGAGAGCGTATCACCCGGAAGGCCCTCGTTGAAATCGCCCAACAACAGAAGGAACCTCGTGCAATCACATTCGCCGACCAACGTGCCCGCATCTCTAGAGACGACCGCTTTAACCTTCGAGATGTTATTGAGCAGTTCGCCCAGAACAATCACGGGAATGTTCGCGCTGTTCAAGACTATAATGAAGGGCGCGAGTATGACCGATTTGAAGAGTTTTAGAATAGTGACATGGCTCAGTTGGCAAGACGCGAACCTTCATGTGATATAGTCTCTAATCCGCTTAACAACTAATAAATGACAGAGGATTTCAGTTTGGACGATGCGCGAGCAGAGGACGAGAGGGCTAGCGAAGAAGCAACCGACGAGACTCAACTCAAAGACGCACCCGCTCCCTTCGGTGACCACAATGGCGAGCGCGTTGGTCATATCACAGCGCAAGACAACCCCATCGTCGTTGACCGCGAGGAGTCGGTCATCCGTGCGTTCGTTGACTCCGACTCCCGCGAGGGCGTGCGTCTCGGGAACTATCTTCGAATACCCTATGCGCCGCTTGAAGACGAAGAGTATTCTCGCGCGATGCTCGTCGGAGTGATCAAACGCCTCGAATATGCCACCATTGCCGACATCAATGATAAGCAGGACGGCGGCTACGCAAACCCGCCGGGTGAACATTCCTTCTCCTACGTTGCCCAAATCGAACCTATCAGCATCGTTGAGTTCGATGAGACGGACACGGAGAATCAGTTCACACAGGCGACGGTCGACAAACCACCAAAGCCGGGGGCGAACACGTGTCTGGTCGAGGACCGGGCCTTCCTCCGGTCAGCTCTCCGCCTCCCTGACCGCGGTGTTTTCCTTGGACATATGGCAGTAAGCGGGGACCGGATCCCCACCGAGGAGGAACCGCTTCCGTATTATATGTTCAACCCGAATGCCACTGACGGGAACGAGGACGAGGGCGAGCCCGCCATCTTCCGACACACACAGGTCGCGGGGTCTACTGGGCAGGGGAAGACCCACGGGTCGAAAAACATCCTCCGCAACCTCTCGACAGGCAAAGAGTATTCAATCGAAGTGCCGCCAGAGGAGCAGGATGGGGAAAATGTCGATGTGGTTGAGGATCGACAACGGGCTCTGAACGTCACAGTAATCGACCCCGAGGGCGAGTACGTCGAAATGGGGGATGACCCAGACCCCGAGACTCAAGCAGACTACTATGAGGACGAGTTCCAAGAGATGCTGGAGGAACAGAATATCCTTCACGGGGGACTTGACAGCCCCGACAGCAACGTCGACTTCGGTGTGTACGTCCCGAACATCAACGACACCCACCCCTCTCACCCGAACTGTACGGAGTTCAGTATCCCGTTCGAACTCGTCCGAAGGAATCGCCAACTCCTCTACAAATCCTCGCCCCCAGACCGCACGAAAGATGCCATCAACGATCTCATTACGGAGTACTTCCACAACCACAACGCGCCCTATACCTACGGGGAGTTCTCGAACTTCGCAGATAACATGCTGGACGAGGACGAGGACCGCATCACTGAGAACGGGAGCGTCAAGACAGCCGCCCGCGAACGCCTCGTGGGGCAGTACGAGTTTAACCGAGTTTTCGACAACGGCGACCAGTCGTTGTTCGACCTCACCAGCGAGATGTTTTCTCCGGGGAAGGTCACCATCATACCGACTGATCATCTCCGTGGATCGACCGACCGCTTAGTGGTATCTTGTTTGCTTGCCCATGTCGTCACGAATAAAATCGGCAGCGATGTGGAGTTCCCACATATCAAAGGAACGCCGATGCTCCTCTCGCTGGACGAAGCACACGAGTACCTCACCACACCATCCGACCTCGGATCACGCTCTGGCTACCTCGTCCGGAAGTTCAGACAAGCCGCGAAACGAGGGCGAAAGGACAAGTTCGGGCTCTACATCATCACCCAGACGCCCCAAGACATTGATGAGGACGTTCGAAAGCAAATGAATACCCGCATCTACCTCGGTCTCGAACGCGACGTGGTCGAAAGCCATGACGTGTTCGTCCCGAAGGAGTTCAAAGAGGCCGTCACTCAATTCAACAAGGGCCAGATGGTTGTCAAACAGCCCGACGTACGGGCAGTCGAAATCAAGGGCCTTCCCGCCTGTCTCACTCATCACAGCAACTGAGTCTCAAATCATCATAACAACAGAACATCGATTATCCATCTCTGGGAAAGAACTCCGTGCTTCGTCAGATGAAGCCGATGTTCTGGCGGAGTTTCGAAGTTTCCGGAAGGTACCCCTCGGCTGCGGCCTCGCTCGCACGGTCAGCATAGTAGGTAGTAATGGGTAGACGAGCAGTTGAGTTCATCGCACCGACGTGGGACTGGCTCAGTAGGTAGACTTGCGCAGTCAACGTTTTGGTCGTGTTGCAAAGCGGTCTAGACTTTGCCGCTGGTACTCTCAATTGAGAGGTCACAGTTGATTGCTGTTTTGGTCGAACGTTGGAGCAGTTCGTCGAGGAACGCTTGGTAGTACTCGGGGTCGGCGTACTTCACCAACCGAAGTTGGAGTATCGCTTCCAATCCCTCTGCTGTCCAGCGCATCCACTGGTTCTTGCACCGCTTGCTGACCTCGCCCATCAGTCGTTCGACGGGGTTCGAGGTCCACGGAACCTCGAACCCCTCGACAGCGTGCTCGGCGAACGTCACAATCGACGGCAGCCACCGCCGAAGATACCCTGCAGCCTTTGCTGACCCGAACTGCTCCAGTTGCCACGCTGTCTTCTCTAATCGCTCTCTCGTTCGCGCGATCCGCGAGCGGATCGCCGCGAACTCCTCCGCTGGACGATGCTTCGCCACAGAGTTCTTCAGATGGAACACCTCGTCGATCACCTCCGAAACGATCTCCTTCCGACGGTCCAAGGAGAAGACGCCATCGTCCCAGAGGGTGTAACCCAGCGTTCGGCCGACGTGGACGAGATCGAGCTGGTGGTCACGGTTTTCGTCGGTAAAGGCTGTGACGATGCCGCTATCAGCGTCACTGACGACCGTCGCGTCGTCAGTGACTGCGCCGATATCATCGAGTTCGGCGGCAGTTTCGTCCCAGTCAGCGTTGACCGACAGATCCAGCAGGGAGCGTGACTCTTCGGCGGTGTCTTCGCCGAGCGTTGCTTGGACGGAGTGGGACGAGCGGTCGTCGTCTTGGCTGTGGCACTTTGTCCCGTCAGGAATGACGGCGTCAGCGTCTGTGCCAGCGACACAGTCTGGAAGGAACTGTTTGAGCTTGTGGCCGTATTTCTTGGCACGGCGGTTGATGGTGGTCGGCGACGGCATCGAGACGAAGCTGTCGCCGTGATTGGCAGCGTCTCGATAGCTGAGCGAGGTAGCGAGATCGACGCTTTTGGCGGCGATGTCCTGCTGATAGCGGTTCTGCCCGTCGAAGTCGAGAACGTCTTCGACGGGCCGGAAGTAGCTGGATTCGTCTGGGGAAGCGGCTGTATCTTCGACGTAGTGGAGAGAGAACTCGTGTTCTCCGGCAGTTGTGACAGCTGTGCGGGTGTCGGTGCCGGCGCGTTGGAAGCGCTGGTCACCGTTGCCATGTGCGTGTTTCTCACCACAGAGCGCCTCGACGCTGGCGGCGTCGAGGCTCTCGACCAGCGATTCGAGAAGGACTGCTTCGAGGTTCTGGTCAGTGACGGCCTCGGCAAGCGTGGCGAGCGGTAGCGTTTTGTCGTCGTCGATACTCAGTTCGAACCGCACGTCGATTGTGGCGTGCATGGGGTACCTCGGTTTGGACACCAGAGGCAACCCCGCCTTCACGGGAGTCAGTTACTACTGAACTCTAGAGGACTTTGCGACACGACCAACGTTTTGATGTCAGTGTCGCCAGCCTTGCGCTCGACTTGGATAGGCTGAGGAAGTCCCGTGTTTGAGCTCGTCGCTTGCGACTCGGGGTCACCGAATGTAGCGAGGATAGCTCTATTTTCCTCGCGGTTGAGTGCGGCAATGCCCTTGTCGGGTATCTTGGCGACGCCGTCTGCGAGGTTGAGAACGCGCGCTGGCGATTGCTTGCGAATCTCGACAACATCGTAGTTGATGTCCATCGATTCTAACATCTCCTCTACCTGATCGAGATCCTCGCGCATGAATCCGTCCCGGTGGATGACGATGCGGTCTGGATATTCGCCGTGTTCCTGCTTGTACCCCGCGATCGATTGGCGCGTGAGATTCTTCAGCTCTTTCGGCGGCACCTTTTCACCCGTCTGGGGTTTCGCAGAGGTATACCCGAGGATAGTACCGTCGCCGTAGATACTCGTCGTTGAGGCGGCGATATGGACACGTTCGTCGGTATCTCGCGGGTAGCGATGGGATACGTCAATTCCGATGAACAGATCCGTCTCGCCTGGCATTGCATCCTCGGTTGTAAATGGAATGCCGCCCGCGGCAGCGACCAATCCCAGCGCGACGTTCGGAAGCGCGTAGCTGGTGGCGAGCGTGTCGATATGGGCCATCTGGCTATCAACACGCCTCTGGCGGAGCGCTTTCTTCATCTCGTGATAAATGTCGCTCGCGCTACTCTCACCCATGCTGAAATCCGCCTTCGGCAGGATGACACACGCGGCAGAGTACTCGTGGTCATCGGGTACGTCAACCAGCAGGTCGGTATAGATCTCATCAGCAGTTTTGAACGGGTCGTACTGCACCCGATTAACCGCTTCAGGACCCGCTCCGATGTCCTTGAGTTGCTGATCGAGGTTTTCCCACCGCTCAGCGTGTGGGCCCGCGCTCGGATGGACGAGACACACCGAGAACTCCTCGGGGGCTTCGTACACTTCATTGTGCTTCACCCGTCGCGGATGGTCACCAGTTTGCTCCTCGGCGAACTGGAGGATGTGGGCGTCGGTCTCAAACAACCGCGACATCTCCCAAGTGTCATCGCCATTGACCGGTGTTGCGTCAAACGAGAGAGTCGCCCCTCCTAGCGGAATGACCGGCGGAAGATTTTCGACGAAAGTTGTCGCCCGATTGAGACACCGTTGGGCAGATAGCCGCGTCTTCCCGCGAGTCGCCTCATTAAATCTCGGGGCAAACGCCTTCACGTTCTGCGGGTGACCCTGTAGGGCGAGGAGTCGCTGGGGGTAATACTCGGTGTTGTGCGAACCCTGCTTGGTGACTTTCACTACCCGCCGGTCAGCACGAGCGATTTCTTTCAGAACGCGGTCGGGGATCCGTTCTGCTCCCTCGTGGTACTCAACGACGCTTTGATTACCCATATCATCGATACTCTCGTTGACCGTCTTATCCATTAGCTCGTCAACGAACGCCCCTTTCCCGCTCTGCTTGTACGTTACGTTGACGCGGAGGCCACGATAGAGCTTATCGAGATCGAATTTGTCGAGGGTGTACTCAGAGATGGTCTTGTGCCGGAAGTCAACCGAGAGATAGACGACGCCAGCATTCGTTACCGATAGCGAGAGATTCCATCGTTCGTGCAGGCGGAAGTCTTGTTTCTGGATAACAGGGCGCTTTGAGAGGACCGTGTCGATGCCTCGAACCTCATAGTCACCATCCAGAATGCGACGGAGTGAGGCGTCGATGAGCCCCTTTGTGACAGCCTTGTCACTATAATCGGTGTAGTCCAGTGTGTGTGGCCCGTCGTTGACCATCTCGAAATTCTTCAGCTCTAAATCTTCAACAGGGAGTGGGGACGGAGTAGCGAGCGCGAGGGCATCTCGAACGGCGATAACCGGGGGAGACGAGCTCTCAAACTCTCCCAAGATGTCTCGTCTCGCCTTGTACGTGTCGCGCAGGGCGGCTTGATGATCATCGGGACGGTACCCGTCCTTGGCTTTCAGCGTGTACTCGTGAACCGCAAATTCAGAGAGTGATTTCTCACTTCGGAAGGTCGTCAGCGCGTGTCCCGTCTGCTCGGTCGCTGACTCAGGTACGTCGGCGAACGCATCATCGATTTCTGCCTGCATTTCTTCATCAACCGACGCGGACACGGCTCGGGGCTCCTTTTCCTCGCCTGTCGAGTCGGTGTTATTCCGTTCTGCTTCGCTACTGTCCCCCCCTGCTTCGCCCTCACGTCAACCGACGATGTCTCATCGTCTCCGGATGACGATTCTACATCAGCAGAACTGGTGGTCTCACCTATGTCCGCGTCTCTCGTCGACTGAGTCACTTTAGTATCGGCCGTCGCAGTAAGATTGTAGAAGGTTCGACCACTGGACTCGTTGATAGAGTAGCGAAGGTCTGTCAGCGTGTATGTCTCGCCGGCTTCGAAATCCGTCTCGTACACCTCGTCAGGCGTTGAGTTTACCCAAAGGGTGATGCCTGGCCGTCTACCCGTCTCGTCTACGTACTTGAGAACGCGGTTTCCGGGCCCACGGTTAGGGTGGTGTTGAGCGTCAACGACCTCGAAGGTCGTCGTGTACTTTGCACCCTCATCCAGATCGTTCGCTACGTCCATCTCCTCCAGAGTAATGTGTGCCGTCATTGCTATCTTTCAGTTGTCGTTCTGACTGCAGTTTCTGCGCCACGCCGTCCCACAATCCGCCTACGAATCGTAGCAGACAACAGAGTTTATCCTCCACTTCGACGGCAAGCTCGGCCGTTGTTTCGATGGTCGTTCGATAACCTTGGCGTTTCTTGAGATTAAGTGCAAAGGAGTCCGTGAGGATGACACTCCCCCGAACGCCTAAAATCGTCCCCTCGCCGTTATCGCCGACCTCCAGTTCGGGTCGATTTACACCACGCGCGTGGTCGATGCCGGTCGCACGGTGAGGTATTGATACGACTCGGTCAGCGACAACATCCTCATCAAGATCGTTGAGGGTGAGACACGCGTGTAACCGTGAGTCATCTGGAATGTACTCTGGCACCGTTCGGGTGGCCTCAACAAGATCCTCAACAGGAGACGTCCGCGGTTCGTACCATGAACTACTCGACTGGGTTTCAAAGCGATCACTGAACGCCTCCTCGATGAGCCCCGCCGACTTTCGATTCGGCGTTTCGGCAACGACGATAGCGTGACTCGCGCCCTGCTCGGCCCACCGCTGGAGACGACGGTCGCTCCGGCTGATGCCAACCTTCACATCAGCCTTCGTGACGAGGTAAACGACGTAAGTGTGGGCGCACGCATCGCGCTTGTAGTCGGGGAATGGACAGTCGGCGTTCTTACAGTCAGTACCCGGCGTCTTGATGCACTGCGTAAATGGCGGCCGTTGTTTACAGTCGTAACATACCGAGTATTTCGGCTTCGAGAGCTTCTCGCCGCAGTTACCACAGACGCGTTCCTCATGGAGGGTGACGCGGAGTGACTCACCGACTAAGCTGTCGCAATTTAGTGTAGCATCAGAATCTATAAAAGAGAGCGATGGGGTTCCGCGGTACCACGAGAAATAGCCGATGTGCCCCTCAATCGAGTAATTGTACTCCGGGGGGTCGCTGCTAGATTTGCTC
Organism: Halorubrum lacusprofundi ATCC 49239; assembly: GCF_000022205.1. Lineage (NCBI taxonomy): Archaea > Methanobacteriati > Methanobacteriota > Halobacteria > Halobacteriales > Haloferacaceae > Halorubrum > Halorubrum lacusprofundi. The sequence goes on along the minus strand of NC_012028.1, from coordinate 39,254 downwards.
CTGTTTCTACCTTCACCACCGAAATCACCGAGGGCTCTTTGACGTTCAGTCATGGCACGAATGGGGATCCTCGCAACCGAAACGGTTGTTAAGATTTTTCCTTGTTGGAAAAGAGGCTGCCTTTTCTAGCAACTCAATCATGTCCTACATCACTGACACCCACCGATGAGTGAAAAGGATATGCATGCTAGTGGATGGATAAATGTCTGCAGATCTATGAACTTGTGAACAAAGGTAGAACTATATGACTTCCTTTCACATTCAGGCCTATGGACAGGACTTCCGTATCTTCTAGCAACCTAAGAAGTGTCGGCTATAATCAAGACGACCAAATCTTAGAGATCGAATTCAACAGTGGGGGAGTCTACCGTTATTTCAGTGTTCCCGCAAATATTCACACAGACTTGATGAACGCGTCTTCACATGGGAAGTGCTTCCACAGCAACATTAAAAATGTGTACCAGTACGAACAAGTTCGATAGCTCAATGGTGGTATTAAAATGAATCTTGATAGGATAGAAGTCAAAAATCACCGTTCGATAAAGGAACAATGGGGAGATGACGCAATAACATTTGAAGGACTTGACTGTCTCGTAGGAAAAAACAACGTTGGAAAAACCAATATTGTTTCATCTATCAAATACCTGCTTGAGCAAGAGGATAAGACGAAAGATGAGGAACTCTACTGGAACAAGGAGACTTCTCGAACAGTAGAGGTCAGAGGGTATTTTAATGTATTAGAAAAAGACCTACACCGGATACAGGATGAGAGGAAGCGGGAGCAGGTACGAGAACTCCTTCTAAACTGGGAAGACTTCGACAATCATCTTGGAATCTGTCGTATTACCGAATCGGAAGAGAAAGGGGGAAATACATCATTCCAAGTAATCCAACTCAGGCCTATTGATGAGGAACTGAGTGAAGATACTTTTCTGGACTTCCGCGATGATCAGTGGGGAAATATCGATGATAAAGAGGGGTTCACCAACACTGATTATCGGGACGCGATGCGGGAAAAATATCCAGAAGTCGCGGGACATGTCGACGAAGACAGTCTGAAGCAGAAGGGTGCATGGAAGGATGGGTATGAGAGTTACATAGCCTCTCGGCCGGAGGGTCTTGAATTTGAACCGAAGCCTACGAGTTTTCCTTCGGGTACGAAACAGTTGATTAGAGAGGTAGTGCTTCCTGACGTGGTCAAGATACCTGCTATCAAAGAAGTTGAAGATGCGGCCCAGACTTCGGGCGAACTAGGCGAAATGACCGATGCCCTATATAGTGAATTAGAGGAAGATATCAACAAACAACTTGATGAAAATTTAGGCAGTGTATATGATCGACTAGACACCAGTTCAGAAGCCTTTGAGACCCAAATAAGTGATTATCTCAAGCAAGCCTTCAGAGATTATTCTGTGGAGTTGGATTTCCCACGAGTGGAGAGTAGGAGATTATTCCGAGGCGTGGATATTCGGATTGAAGATGATCAACTTGAAGACACCTTGTCACACGAGAATGTTGGTGAAGGTGTGAGGCGGGTACTGGTTTTCAGTATGCTTCGCACTATTGCTGATCTTCGAGATGGTTCGCTCTCTATAGCTAATGAAGATAGTGAAGAAAATGAACAGAGGCAACCCCTCTTGATCCTCTATGAGGAGGCGGAACTGTTTCTGCATCCGAATCTGCAGAAGAACTTACTTCGAGTCTTCAGAAGTCTTTGTAATGGTGATGCGCAAATTATATTCAATACGCACTCCCCCCTTCTGATTCAGAATAAAATACTAGACACGATCAACATCAGTACCTCACAAAGCATCCTCGGCTAGCTGTTTCTGCGGCCTGAGTTCTGTGTCGAAGCGGTTGTACTGACGGTCTCGACGAGAGAATTACGGACGGATCGACGGAGAGCTGTCGCTGTCGGCGGCGGTCAGCCGCCGACGCGACAGCGTCGCCACTCACTCCGCTGGCTTGCTCGGTCGGTGGTTAGCGGTGGAATCGGTCGTCAGGTGGCCGATTCGCGGGGACGGCCCGACGCACCGCGAGGGCCGTCCACGCAGCTCGTCGAATCATATTGACGAACTCCTTGTACGGCCACCACCAGAGGCGACGCCCGCCTCGGCGGGGCGTCGCCACATACTCGTAGTGAAGGTACCGCCAGACGTTCTGTAAGAGGAGACTCACCACCACGTACAGCAGCCGTACCGTTGGATCTCGTGTTGTCGTTGTCGCTATCGCTTGCTCAAACAAGCGATAGCTTGACTCGATACCGAAGCGTTTCGAGTAGTGGTATCGAGCGTCCCGTGGTGAGTCGATGAACGGCGCGTCAGCGGCGTAGCCGTGACGCGCCACACCGTTCTCGTCATACTTCCCATTTAGGTACGTACAGTCGATGTAGACGGGAAAATCGACGGTCCAGCTGTGACCGTCGAGTTTCCCCGTCAGATCATGCTGAATGACGCGACTCCATCCTTCCGAGAGCTCTTGCTGAATCGCCTCACCCCACCGGATGATCGGGATCACGTACGCGTAATTGTGCGCCTGAAGCAGCGTGAGACACTTACTGTCGTAGAATCCGCGATCAAGGTAGACGGCCTTGACCCCGGCGTCAAGGCCGTCGAGGACACCGAAGAACTCAGCGAGGACACTACTTGCGGTATCGCCGTCTTTGAGACGGCGTACCGCCAGCGTGTAGCGTTTGTTCTTCACACGCGCGTAGAGTGTGGCATAGGCGTGGAACGCAGTGGTTCCACGCTTCGCTACCGAGTGATAGAGGCCGTCTGTGTCGTCTTCGTCACCGTAGTAGGGCCGCAGGTGGAGGTCTGCGCAGACCTCCACCTGTTCGGGGAGCAATTCATCGAGATCCTTTCGCAGGAGCGTGTTAGCGACTCGTTCGAGCCGTTCCGGCTCGAACTTCGTCCGAAGATGGTAGAGGACCGTGTTCCCAGCGGGTGAGTTCTGGCTCGACGCACAGAGCGTAGAGACAGAGGTCCCGTCGGCGCAAGCGCCGACGAGGACCTCATAGATGTCTTCAGCAGTGATTTCAGCGTTATTGGCTAACGAGAGCGAAACTTCCTCGTCAAGGCGGTTGACGAGAAAGTTAAGAAGCTGGTCCTCGTGGATCTCACCGTCTGCTTGTTTGGTTTTAGACACACCTTCAGCAAGCAGACGTTCTAACTAAGCGGCTTTGTGAAGTACTGAGTTTGTCTGTCTAGACCGCTCAGAGCGACCGGTCGAGATTATGAACGATACAGGCGATGGTGAGTTCACGGAACTGTTTCCACCATCGTCGTGATCGGACGAACGCACCGTACTTCCGCTTGAGCGTAGAGTTGACGGTCTCGGATTGACTACGCTGTCCGTAAAGATCAGCATCTAAGCGCGTGTTCCATGCCTTATGAATTGGTGTGAACTCACGGTGCTTAATCAGTGGGCGACCCTCGTATTCACGGACGAGTCGCCTGATTTTCTGGTCGTCGTAGCCTTTGTCACCGAGCAGAATATCGATGTCCTCGGGATTGCGCTTAATCAAAGAGGGGGCGATCTGGCTGTCGTGCTTTCGTGTCGTCGTCACATGTAGGTCGATGATCGCGTTCACCTTCGCATCGACCAACAGCGTCACTTTGAGCTGCTGAATCGTGAGTTCGGCGCGTTTCGTGTAGTGTTTCGAGGCGTGACTGCGGTCGAACCCTGACGCATCAACTCCAACGACGCCACTCGTCGGAAGAAGCGCCGTTGAGAGAGTCAGTATGACACGCCACACAGCCATATCAAGCCGATTGAACGCCTTACAGAGCGTTGACGGCGTAGGGAGTTCAGCTAATCCGAGGGCGCGACGAATGCGTGGCATCTCGATCAGTTCATCAAGCAGACCACGATAGGTCGTGTTCTTCCGCACTTTGAAACAGAGCAGAACAACGTGCTGTGGAAGTGTATAGCGGTGTTTGGAAAACTTCGAGGAGTATCGAGAGACTGCTCGGCGGGCCAGATGGATCGCTTTCTCAGTAAAGCGGAGAATCTGTGACTTCGGGAGGGCCTTCATATCGTAGAATTACAGGATGGACGTGTAACTCTCTGAGGATTTCAACAGAGCCGGTATTTTCTGTATCCTCGTCTGACCGCACGCGAGAGCGTATTCTCGGTCTACTTGAGCGACCTCCTGTCTGGTTCGAACCACTCAGCTGATGATCGTCACCGGAATCCGTGCTCGGCGGGTAACTCTCTCAGCGACGCTTCCGAGAATCGCACGGTCGATTCCAGATCGGCCATGACTTCCTACGACGATGTGATCGATGTCGTGGTTGTCAGCATATTCGACGATCTCTCGTGCCGGTTTGCCAACTTCCGTGACAGTCTTGAGGTCGATATCGTGATCCGATGCGAGAGTCGTGGCTGTTGTCTGGATGGCAGTTGCTCGTTCTTGGGCATTGTCGTACCAGTCTTCTGCGACGGGGAGGCCGCCGGCCTCAACATCGATAATCGAGTCGATCGGATTGATGACGTACATCGCGGTAATGCTCGCGTTCGGGTAGTTCTCGACAGCGTGTGTGAGCGCACTCTCGGAGAGTGGCGACCCATCGAACGCGACGAGAACGTTGTCAGGCATATTGACAGAGTACGTGGTGGATTGAAATGAGGGTACTGTTCTACTGTTCTTGACACGGAGGCTCCGTTGAAATTACCTTCTGCAGGCAATGCCGGCGGGAAACAACTGATCGCTGAAGACTACGGGTGAATCATTCGGTTGCTACAGTCTGATAGACAGCAGCCCCGGAAACGAGTGCGATTATCAATCCAGCACCCGCCCCAATCGTGATTCCTATTGAGATATCTCCGTCCATGATCAGCGCCATCACTATCCCCCATCCGGCCCCAATACCGACCCCGATACCGATTCCCGCACCGATCGCCTTCGAGCGAATCGATTCATCTGCTGCACTCATCGTAGAATAACCTACAGTCCCCGCAATTTTGACTGTTCCGCACAGATCACAGTCCGAACTGTGTCTTGCCGACTCTGTTGAAACTCAATTAGTTCTCTACTTCTGGCGCTGAAACAGCCGTTAAGTAGATATGCGAATTCATCAATTAGAGATCATTCCTCCCCTATTCCCGATTACTCAAACCAGCCCCAATTCCGGCACCAAGTGCAACGCCGAGTGCAATCCACAGTCCGAGATTATCCGTAGCAGCACCAATAGCAACGCCGATTGCGATCCCGATCGCCATTCCTGCCCCCATCTCTTTCCCGCTTACTCCGGGCTCACTGTCCTCATTCATCTATCATCGCTTGACTGTTGAAGGCGGTAAGTCCACCGTCTGTATCGGTTTCGCAGTTTCTGTTAGCAGTTTGTATTATCGGTCAGTCGATGAAGTGACAAACTTCCACAGAGATATTTGAAGTTCTACTAAAATAATGTGCCTACAAGATCCTCGGACAATTGTCCACCAACAATCTACGCCACAAGCGCGTTTATTATAAAATGGCTTATGAGAACCCACTCTGTGGGGTTGCCAATTCATCGGAATGGGGTCTATCTCCGTGTTATTGTGGGCCTCAACCTGCAAGCAAATATACGACTATTTATGTGGGTTTCTACACTGTGTTTAGTTGCCGTGGGAACACGGCCCCACGAGAGAGTGTTCCTCAAAAATGCCGGACCATCGTGTGGCGTGGTGGCCACCAAGATGGTCGCACTGGCATTGATTCGACGTCTAATCCTGTCCCAGTAGAATAACTCGCTGTATCGGCTCACATCACCGTCCAGTAGTAGTTTTGGTACAGTACCGCGAACACTACCCAGAGTTCAGGACGAAGGTATCATAGAACGGTTCGCACACTTTCTCCGTACTCCCCGAGGAACGGGACAGTATCTTAGGTGATCTCGTCAATCAGTTCGAATCCAACTTTGAACCGGGCGCGGTCTTCAAATCCATTTGCATCGAGGGCCGCGACAACTCCTTCCCCCGCATCGGTATCCGTCGTTACAACGACGACAAACTCTGCATCCCTGTTGAGCAGGCAGTTGACGGCGACGGCTCCGAGCGCTGCATCGGCTTTCTCAATGTGATCCTCGTTTCGGTTCGACGAGTCAGCGATGTATCTCCGGACGCCGTCCATCACGCGTGACACTGTGCTGTTCGTGTAGTCTGGGTCGTCTGCAACTGTGACCCAGCCGGCGTCGATTGCGCTATTGATTGGTGTCTGTCCAGGTGTGCTCCGGTCGGGGGCACCACCAAGCTCCTCGTAAACGCGCTGTGGAATCACGAACGTGATGTCGTGGCGGCGAGCAAACCGTTCGAGCGCAGTATACTTGTTGTTCTGCTGGCGGCCACACGCGATGAACAAGCCCGAATCACCGACCCACGCGACCGCATCATCGACATCGTTGAGTGGCAACCGTTCCTCATCCATTGCTCAGTCCTCAGAACTTGGACCCTGCTCGCGTGCATCCTGAATGTCCCCGAAGTATGGGTCAACCGACTCCATATTGAGAACGACATCACGGAGTGCCTGTAGCACTGCGATGCCGAATGCGTACTGGAGGTCAAGTTCACGGGCCGCAACTCGCTCGGACATCTCTCCATCCGCGTACGGAACCGCATAGGTGAGCGCGGCAGCCAGTTTCCCGAGGTCGTGTCGCTCAAGGAGCAGATCGAGATCCTGATCGTGGGGGGAACGACCGAACGCGGCGATGAGCGTTGGTGTGACGGTGTACTCGTCGCCGTCAAGCGTCGCGGTGAGGGTAATCGGAATGGCACCGTACGTGTGTGTCTTCTGGTCGTCGTCTCGTGTGAGGGCCCCGAGATCGACGAGAGTCCCGGTATCCGAGTAGGCGGTTGTCCGTGGCATGTCTAACTCGTCAGCGATGTCGTCGATTGTGACCTCCTCGTTACGGAGAACAAACGTGTAGAGGCGTGCCAACCGTGGCTCTTCGAGGAGCCGGGCAACCGACAGCAGGCCGTTGACCGTTCGTTCGGGTCCGCCGGTAGCCTTCGACATACAATACATAATTCGTGTATTGGGTAATAGCGTTTTGGTTGATCAGGGGGATTGGCATGCATGGACCCTTGCTGGGAGTGTTTCAATTCCGGACCTGGTACGTGAACCCCACAACCAGATTGTTTCGCACACATAGTGAATGGGTAGTTCAAAGCGATTGGGTCAGAAAAAACGCTGTGAGAATTGTCCTATGACACACCCTTTGGGAGGGTACAGTCTAACGAATCTACTGCCAACCACACTTGTTCGAGAAACCCCGGTTTCTCGAAAACACGGGTTAGTACTAAATATAGGCCTATCTAAAGGCCTATACAGAGATGCCAAAAACAAGAGTCAGCCAGGGGGCGAATGGACAGTACAAGGTCACTGTTCCGAAGGGTATCGCGGAAGCGATGGCCTTGGATGGCCAACGACTAGAATGGAAAGTCAAGTCGGGGAACACATTGGAGGTGACTGTTGTCAATGAGTGATGTTGACGTCCTTGAATGGGATACCGAATGCTGGAAGTGTGAACGGGAGACACCCGTTGTTTGGCCAGAGGAGGGGCACCTGAATAGTGACGTAGGTGAGAAGCTAGCGGAAGCAGGTGAGTATCCAGTTCAAAAGGTGTACAGTAAGACCCAGGGGAGAGAGGTTTGGGGGAATATCTGTGAACATTGCGACGCCTACCAAGGGAATCACTACATCGAGCAGGAGGCGCTTGAACAGAATCCACCGCTAGTAGAGTGCAACGTCTGTGGAGAGATGCACGAATGGTATCCCGACAGTGGGATGGGCGGGGCATTCGGACAAGGTTGGATTGACTGCCCCGAGTACGGAGCAGTTCCGGTCGGTGATCCCCGAGGTGAAGACGATGGCTGAGGTGATCGGATACACTCGACTCTCACAGGACTCAGATACCTCTATTGAGCGTCAAAAGCGCCACATTCGGGAATACACTGATCAACACGAGATGTCCCTCGAACGGATCTACGACGACGGCGAGCGAACGTCAGGTTGGGATGAGAGCAGAGAGGAGTATCAAAAGGCCCGTAGTCGTGTCCAATCTGGAGAAATTGATGCGGTTGTCATCAACGATAAACGCCGTCTCGCACGCGACTTCGACGAAACGATGAGGCTCATTCTGGATCTCCGTGAATACGGTGTTGAAGCCCATACCTTCGAAGAGGGGGAGCTCGACCTCTCTGACCCGGTCCAGGCTGCCGTCGAAGTCCTCCAAGCAGCCAGCGAACATGAGGCTAAAAAGAAGGAAATTGAGCGCGCACGCGAGGCTGTCCAAGAGCGGGTGGACAAAGGATACGATCACGGTCGCCCTCCAATCGGATTTCGATTCGATAACGAGGGCAAACAATGGGTACCTGATCGGAACGGGCAATTTGAGATCGTACTCGAAGCCATCCATATGGTTGAGGCCGGATCGACTTATCGTGAGGTGGAGGACGAACTGGATATTGCCCCAGCAACGATGTCTAGTATAATGGACAGAAGAGACCAGTATCTCAACGCCAGTAAAAACGGTTAGATGGCCTTGTTGAAACCCTCTGTTGGTGATCGGTTTCAGCGACTGTACTGTAATGAGTGTTTCAACAGAGCCAGATTTTCTAAATTCCGGTTTACCAGTAAGAGTCCAGCGCACGAAGAGTAGTGGGAACGACGGCTTAGTCGTCGCTTGACTGGCTCTCTTGCAGATTTGCGATGAGGTGAGCGGCTTTCGACGCGACGTCATCGTACCCGCCTTCGATAGCGAGACCCGCTGTTTCTCCCATCGCCTTCTCCAGATGCCCTCTGTAGGCGTGCCCGGAATCCACAGTGCCACCAGCACGGAACAACGCACCTCGCGGCCCGCCTAATTCCATTCCTTTCTGTTCTTCTAACTCTGCGATGATTTCTTTTGCTTCATTGAGCTTCTGTACTCGGACGCTTGCGTTTGTCTGTTGCATTGGTTCGACCCGAACAGGTTGAGAATCTACCCACTTTTAAAACTCTGCCTCACAGTCGAGCGAGACCACAGATAGAACACGAACATCTGGCACCAACCAGCCACGACAACAAAAGAAAAGACGTGCAAAATGCCGAATACGCCGGTCAAAGGGCTTGGGTCAGCAGAATAGTTAATTCAATACTTTAGTATCCATATTTGCGTCGGGGGCTCCACAGAGTAGCGTGACCAACAATGGAAATTACAGAATCGCTGTAGAGGCCCCACAAAGGGATGAGTAGCTCGGAAATTCAACATCTGAATTGCCGGCAGGTCCCTCACACGACGTGTCAAGAGTCCAGACACGGAAACTGAATTAGAGAGTGTCTCGAAGCCTGCCAAGTGTAACACGTACTCGGGGGAAAGTCGTGGTTCCAGATTTAGTGCGCGTATCAAACTCGAACCCTCGTGGCGGAGGCCCTACCTCAATTAAAACGCGATCGCGTCTTACCGGACTGTCACCGAGACAAGCGGGGACGGCGGAACGACGTTGAACTCGCTGAGGAGTTCGCGGACGGCCTCCATAACCTCACTATCAGATGAGTACTCTGGGTGACTCACGACTCCCCCCTCGGACCGGAAGGTAACCCGGAATGCGTCAAACTCGGATACCGGGATCGTCTCCAAATCCGTCACGCAGTCTACCGCGTGCATTTCAGCGTCCTTTTCAGCGTCCGCAACGGCTTCTCGCGGGTTGTCACGGATGTACTGGAGGACTTCACGGACGCCGTCGGGGAACTCATCGGCGCAGCCGTTGAGATGGCTGAAAGCATCGTCAAGCGCCTCTTCGTCAACTTCTGCACGAGCATCCCAGGCTATACTCCCGACCGCTTCGACAGTGTGATTCGCGTCAGTGATGTGGCTGTTTTTGTGACATAGCGACACGAGGACCGCGTCGCCGGACTCGGGGATACGGTATATACCTTTATCATGGCCGTACTCAGCTGTGAGCCTGTACACTTTCGTCCAGTTGTCCGGGATGCTCCATAGGGCCTCGCTTACGTCCACGGTAGTCCGGGTTGCCGGGACGCGACGCGTCCACTTGTCACCCTGATCACGGCCGCGGGATTTGATGACATGCTCGTTTGTTTCGTCGTCATGCGTGACGGTGAGGACACCGTCGGCGCGATAATGCCGAACTGTGCTATCGTCGTATTCTGGCGGGATTTCTGACGTCATTGGTATCACGTGCTATCTGCTGATCGTACCGCTAGCACGCGACGTCCGACGACGCGCTGGCCTCGCGTCAGCAAGGATCTATGATACCAGGGATTGCGGTATCGAATTATTTTGCCAGAGAGGGTCTATGCATCGTCAGCTTGTAGATGCGGGGTGATTCTCGGGCGTCGCTTGATTGCTCAAAGGAACCTACCAGTTATAAACCCTCGTCCTGAATCAATCCTGGCTTCTCACTTAGTAAGCTGCACGTGGAACCAAAGAGCGGACTGCTTCTGAGCTCCCGCACTACCTCACCGGTCGTCTCGCAAAACCCACGGCTTCGCAGCCGGGTCGTACTCACTGATCTTCCCGCTGTGACTGTGTGTCTCCGCGGCAAGCGCGCCGATATGCTTGAGCTGCTGCACGAAATTGAACAGAACGTTCGTTCGGATAATGTCCTTCCAGACGGCTTCTCCTCGTAGATTCGGGACGTCTGACCGGCCTCAATCAGTTCCCGGGCTCGCGTTCGCCCGGCCTGCGTGCAGAACGTGTTCAGGAAGACGTTCGGGTACTCGTGGACCAACCGGCGAATCAAGTCAGGGAAGTGAATCCGCGGGCCCTCTTCCGTAACGCGTCGAGCAACAACCGGAATTCGCGGTGTCGTTCGTAGCAGTTTCGGAGCAGAATGGCGAGCGGCTCGTGTTCCGCTTAATCAGCGGCGGAGCGATCTTCGAGTCGTATTTTCTGGTCGTCGTCACGTGCAAATTGAGGATGTCATTCGCTCTCGTCTACACGAGAATTGTGACTTTCAACTGCTGAATCGTCAGCTTCGTTCGCTCCGTATAGTGTTTTCAGGCGTGACTGCAGTCGAACCCGGAGGCATCGATTCCGACGACACCGTTAGTCGGGAGAAGCGTTACTGAGAGATTGAGAAGAACCAGCCATGATAAGATGGTTGAACGCCTTACACGATGTCGAAGGAGACGGGATTTCCTCAAGATCGATTGTACTCCGAACCCGAGACATCTCGATGAGTTCGTCAAGAAGCATCCGGTACGTCGTATTTTTCCGAATCTTGAGACAGAGCTATACGATATGCTGGTGAAGTGTGCGCCGCTTTTTTGAGAACTTCGAAGAGTAGCGGGCAACGACTCGTCGAGCCAAATGAAACGTCTGCTCTACAAACCGAAGTAACCGCGATTTTGAAGGGGCCTGCATTCAGCCAAACTACGCGGCGAACCTGTAACTCTTCGAGGGTTTCAGCCGGGTAGGTTAGATGGATATCGGAATCTGCGTGGCTCTTGAACGGGATTTTATATACTCAGGACTACCTGTATCCGATAATGAGTGACTCGTCGGACGACTATACGCTTGAGGATGCGCAAGACGAAGTCGGAATTCTTCGCCGTGTAACCGACGACGTCGTCGAAGCAATCCAGAACGCGGAGAGCGAAGACGTACTGGAGTTTTTGATTGAGGACGAAAAACTCGACGTGGTCCACGACGGAGAGCGTGGTCTGGGTCAGGTCCGACGGGCCGTACTTGAGTCTCCATTGGCGTCAGATCGGCTCAAGCGTATTGTAAGTCTCCGCGGCGACGAAACGCCCGAAGAGATACTCGTCCCGAACGACGTTGAGCGGAACGCGAAGGTCGCACTGGAAGCGGGCAAGCCAGTCGTCCTGTATGGGCCGACCGGGACAGGGAAGACGACATTTGCTAAGCAACTCGCTCGTGAAACCGGAATCGGATACACCCTCAACACTGCCACTCCCTCGTGGACGCCGTCGGACATCATCGGCGGCATCAGTCCGGACTACACCGGCGACTCACTAAGCTACCGAACGAAACTCGGCTGCGTGTCCGAAGCCGTTCAGCGTGCTCGCCGGTTCGACGTCGAATACGGCGTCATCCTCGATGAGATTACGCGAGCGGACATATCGAAGATATTTGGTCCGCTGTACACTGCAATCGAGAACCCACACCAAACCATCTTTGAGACCGACGAAGGTGAGACTATTGAGCTGGACGAGCGGGTGAACATCATCTGTACGATGAACATGTCCGACCGGACGGTGAACGAACTCGATAACGCCATCACCCGCCGGTTCGCCATGATCGAGTTGGACGAGTACGAGGAGGACAAGCGCCGTCAGCTGTTCAAAGACTGGATCACCACGCACGTCACCGACCACACCGACCTCGGAGAAAGTGAGATTCTCCGGCTGTTCGAACGTGACTACCAGGGTATCAATCACGGCCACGAATCGACGTCGCAAGGGTCGATTATGCGGTTCGGCCCGATGCATTACCGCGACGTCGCCGTCTTCCTCGGCGTCGGCTGTCGGGAAGGCGGAGAGTACGAGTACGACCAGACAGACGCGGTCGGACAGGCATTCCGGACGTACATCGTTCCGCGATTGCTGAACGCCGCCGCGTTCCCGCAGATCGAGCGCATCGCGGAACACTACCGCGCGATGAACGGTGAGTTCGAGGAGTTCGATCTCTCGCCGGCAGCAGAGCTCGCCGAACGGGAACTCGAACAGGAACGACGCCAGATGGGCTCCTACGAGTAATGAGTACGGTTGACGAAGTTTACGAGTACGGGCAGGACACCTTCAATGTCCCCGAGCGCGGGGAGATCCGAATAGAGGGCTGTCCGTCGTCCATCGGGGACCAGCTTCGTCGCGCGTCATTTACACAGGAGAGTCCTGGTGTCTTCACGAAGAGTCAGGCCGCACTCGACTCAGATCAGGAGTACGAGGTCGTGACGGTCACCGTAGACGGCGACGAGAACGAGGTACTCCACGTTGAGGCGACGGACATCATCGGTGTCGTGAGCCTCACGCCGTCGTCGAAGGTGCAGGTCGATCCGAAGATCGACTGGGAACACATCTTCGACATGCTCCTGGCTGTCTACGACCAGAACCGATCTATCGAGTATCACGGAATTCCGCTGCAGGACTTCCTCTCTGACGACATCCATCTTGACGACGTGTTCGTGGTGCTGGCGATCAACTACCTGGATGGCTTGGAGACGATCCACCGGCAGGGGTACATCCGGGATCTGGTCATCAGACGGCTCGACAGTCTCGATGGGCGGGGGGAAATCGACGTCGAACAAACGTTGTTGAACCACGGGCGCGGAACGTTGGAGCCACACTGGATCCGCAACGAGACCGAGTACGACAACGCCGCGAACTCGCTGCTTCACTTCGCTGGAAAGACGCTCCTTCGACTCTTCCGACAGAATTCTCACGAGAACGACCACCCTGCATACGATCGAATCTTCTCCGAAGTACACCGCGAAGTGGAGCGTCTGGAGAGTATGGGTGTCAGCAGCGGGCTGGACCGGATGGACGCGTATCGACGCCTCTCACTGAGCGACCTTCCAAAGCAACGACGGTACTACCAGAAGGCGTTCGACGTCGCCAAGGCAGTGATGTCGTCGTCGCTCGGCCAGCAACTCCGTGATGGCCCACGAGAACTGGTCGTGGACTACGTCCTGAACATGGAGTCGCTGTTCGAGCAGTACTCTCAGGTCGTTATCGAGCGCGAACTCTCGTACATCAAGTCCTACGACCACCTCGGAGACCTCGACGACGTGACACCCGTTCGGTCACCATCGGTGAACCCGTTCGAGGGTGAAGGGCAGATATACCACGAACCAGACCACGCCCTGCAGGAAGGTGACAAGACACTGGCTGTACTGGACTCGAAATACTACGCAGAGGGTCACGATCCCGTGAAGGAATCGCCGTCCAGATCACGGCTCTTCAGTTACGCGTATCTCCTCCACTCAGATCGGCTCGCATTTCTGTGTCCGCTTCTCGAACCGAAGCGACGGCGAGTTACCCAGACAGATGCCGAACTGCAGATCGTTTCGCCCGAGCAGGAGTTTACGTTGGGTGGGTATGGCGACGTCGTCCACGACTATCTGCACGACGTACTTGTCCGCAAGTCTGCTGAACTCGAAGCCTTCCGGGCTGTCGCGGAAAACCGACTGTGCCTTGACGGTGTCGAAGAGACGGATCTGACCGACTCGAAGTCGATGAGAGGTCCGTTCACGTTCAAGGATTCTCGGGATTTCTCCTTACGTGTTCTCAAGGCTGCCGCCGACGAACACTCTTGGGAGGTCCGAAACCGGTACGATCTGGAGCAGGACGGTGACTGGACGCGGGAACAGATCGAAACGCGGTGTGAACAGCGTTACGAGCATACGACGACGTGCGTACCGGTGTTCTGTCGTGAACAGGGGCAAGAATGGATTGACCTATACTTCCTGAACGGCAGTGGTGGAGTCGAGAAAGAGGGTCCTTTGAAACTCCTCTAATTAGTAGTCCTGTCCGACAGTCTCTTTATACTTGGTTTCACATTACTCAGATAACCGAATGAGTAGCGAGATGACATCACATGACCCCCTCTCGAACGATGATGGGTTCTGGGGTCTACTGCTTGGGAAGAAATATGACAAAGTCCCAGAATCAGAACGGACGCTTGAAAATCTCGTCTCGGAATTCTACGTTGGGCGTACGAAACGTATCGACACCCGGTTTGAGTCGATCGACGACCTAATCGCAGGATTAGAAGACCAATCGGCAGATCAGGCTCAACAAACTCTCCTCACAATCTGGGCAGAGGAAAAATGGGCTCAAAAGAGCAGCGGCAGCAACGGCTTCCAGGTGGAATCTAATTTCGAAGATGAGCTTCAACGACTCAAAGAGGAGGGGCTCTTCGTGGAGCAGTTGGCTAACAATTTCACATTGGTATGGCCGAGTAAGGAGGTCCGTGTAACCACTCGGGAAGATGATCGTGTCAGGAGCCGATTGTTTGAGCAAGCCCACCCACTGTTCGTACGGAAAGAGGATGGTAGTGAAGTAGAGGTACGGGGTGCAAAAAATCGAATCAAGAAGTTCTCAAAGACCTTCACAGACAGTGATGGGGTTGATAGAATAGAGAGATCACAAACGACTCAACCCGTTATTGATGGCCTTGCGTCCATCTTCAATGACGAGATTGAAGCGCTCACACTCACAGAGGTGGAGTTCCAACGAACGTATCTCCCTGATGGATCCTCACTTTCCCTCAGCAACCCTGCAGGAGTTCGTAACGACCTCAACTCGGAAGCTGTCTTTCAGGAACTGGTCGATCTACAAAGCCTCTCCGAACTCTCCCATCTCGAATTTAACCACAATAAGACTGGGAAGAAGGTTGAGTTGAAAGTAGAGCGTGAAGAGACTGGATTCTACTTCGAAATCCAAGACCGGTATCTTCCTGAGTCAGAAAAAGAGGCAATCCAATTACTGATCGAGGACAAACTGGGAATCTCGTTCGACAGCATCTATCCTTATGACGTCCAGTTACGTGATTCATACATTTTCCACCAGATTCTCACTGGCGCAGTTGACACTTATATTCGATATTTCGATGACCTGCCAGAGGAAGAACGGTCGCTCCTAAACGAATTTATCGAAGTGTCTGAAATTGATACGTTTGAGTGCTACCGGTGTCACGAAGTATATGAAGGAGAGGAACCGGATGAATGCGAGGAATGTGAAGGGGACAGCTTCAGAGATGAAATTCGACGAGAGGTTAGCGTTGACGATGAGGCAATCCATGAAGCAGCACTTGAGGCACTGAAAGAGACCGGTGACACGCTATCTGATAATGGAATTAATTTCTTAGACGTCACAATCGATGCGTATGAGACAAAAAACAACGACTACATCAGAACCACATTCCAAGAAGTGGCGAGTGCAGGAAAAGAAGCCAACACCCACCGATACGAGTATATCAACTACTGTCTCGGAAATGGTCGTCTTCCTCGACGCATCAATCAATACCTGCTAAACTCAGTTCTCATTGTTTACGGGAAAGCATATCTCAACGGACGAGAGCACTTTGGAACTATCAATCTACATGACCTGTTGATGACCGATTCCCCAGAAGACCTTCTTGTCTCAGCGATTCGTAACAGCAAGTCTCAGTTCAGGAATCGGATTATCGGGCGGGCTGATGATGCGTTTGAGCGTCTCCAAGACCTTCATCAGCGCGGTACAGCAGGCGAATTTGACGACCTATCACAGGAGGAACGGAAGGAACTGAAAGATGACTACGATTACAACGGGTTTGAACGGGACGTATTCTATCTCCTGAAGTTTATGTTCCTCTTCACTGAGCGGTGGGGCCGAGAAGGAGAAACAGAAACAGACGGCTGCCTCGTAATTCCGGAGGAGGATGGATACTTCATCGCAAGTTACGATCCAAAGCTCACCTACACTAAGAAGGGATACGACCTAGATGCCGGAGAGAAGAACAAAGCGGCATGGTACATGGTTACGGAAAACCTCGGCGGCGCTCTCTCAGTTTCGCTTTCAGACGACGAAAATCTGGATGCCCACCTCTTCGTCTCGAATAACTTCCGGGAAGGTCAATTCCCCCATGTCGCCTCTCGTGTTCAGGAGTGGTTCGAACAGAGTGAAGACGTTGAAAAAGGGGGAATCCCGGTTGCATTCCTCCCACTCGAATCCTTGTTGTCACTTTACGAAATCTTCGATCGGCATTACGATCCCATCATCGAATACCCCTCAGTGAAAGCTGCATTCAGAAGAGCGTTCACAGAGAAGGTCAAAAATGGAGAGGATGGATACTCTGTTGTTGATACAGACGCTTGCGACACCGTCGAAGAGCAAGTACTACAGGCATTGAGGGGGACTACCCGGAGTAGAACGCTCAAAGACCACACTGAATAGAGCTTGTTAGTCCCACATACTGTTCGAAACAAACTAATCAGACTGCATGTTGGTGATCTTCGCTGGTGAAGATTAAAACGGTGCGACGAGCCACTCACCGTCTTCCTTTCGTTCAAGCTGCGGTCCGAAAACCTGCTGGAGAGAGTGAAGTTCATCCTCGTACCGTAGATCGTACGTTTTCCCACTTCGATGGAACGAACCTTCGACGACGAACTGTACCGTCGGACTTTGGTACTCTAAATCGTTTGCGCGTCGGTCCATCTCATGAGCCAACTCATTAGCCAGGTCCTCCTCTGCCAAGGCTTCTGAGAGACCAACAACACTCACAAGATCCGGAACGTCGTCTTCTTTGAGTCGCTGTACAAACTCCTCTACAGGAATCTGATGCTCGAAGGTCTCATACGCACCTTCGATAACGAGATTGTAGCGTCCAGGTATCTGTCCGGGGCCTGCCATTACGCAGACAACGTCTCCGAAGGGACAAAAATGGATACGGTAGCGTAGTCACCTATCTCTACGAAAGTCCTACTCCTCCCAGAAGGCACGCTGGCGTTCTTCGATTTCGGAGAGTACCATCGATAGGACATCCCGCCAGTCAATTGGGTGTGGCGAGTCGTCACCTGGCGTCGGCGCATCAGGACCTGGATGGACATGATCACGGGTGTTGTGGCCTGATGGATGTCTATCCCATCGATGATCGAACTCGCTGGTGTCGTGTTCTTCGTGGTAGTGAAGCGAGAAGTCCCCGTTTTCGAACCAGACGACCTCCAAGCGAGCAGCACGAACGCGTTTCGGGTAGAACCGCTGATCGTACACGCACACCAGACGGTCCGGGGCAAATGCCGGCTGATCATCGATTCGGCTGAAACGGTCACCAGCGGCGAATCGATCTCGAATGGCATCGAGTCGGTCGAAATCAATCGGCGCACCGCTAAGCGAGTCAGACGTGTTCTCGTCGCCGCCTCTCATACGGCGGACTGTAGATCAGCGCCGTCACCGGACTCGGTCGTGAGGGCTCGTTCGAGCAGTGCCACCCGACGACGCGCTGTTTGCCACGCGGAGAGACTCTCCCAGACGTCCTCGATAGATCGGTCAGTCTCGCTCGCATAGTCCGAAATCGAGATATCGTCCGGTGATTCGACGTCGAATTCGCTCTCCAGCGTCTCTGCGCGCTCCGACTCTGTTTTTAGAAGGTCAAGAAGTTCTTCAGTGGCGTACTCCTGCCGGAGTTTCTGAACCCGTCGCCAATTCAGGTACTCCTGGTTACGCTCGTAGGTGGCTGGTGATTCCGTGACCTGTGTCACGATTCCCATCCGTTCGAACCAGTCCAAGTACTCACGTGCGGCATCGACACCGTGTCCCGCGAGTTCGGCGACGTCGTTCGCCGTTGCTGGACTATCAAGGGCAAGGACGGCGTCGAAAAAATCGTCCCGCGTTCGGTCGCCGCACACCAACTCCTCTGGAGGAGTCAATGCCTCGAAGTCGGGTGCCTCAGAACGTTCATCGGCGTCGGCTGTTAGCTCCTCGCGCGGTTCCTCCATACACTGTCTCCGCACCAAGGAGGAATAAATCTTTTCCGCACGTAATAATCCGTATCGACTAGCCGTGATCTCCGACCTGACTCACAGTTAGTCTGAGGTGGTGAATTGTAGTAGGGTGGACTGTTGTTCGTTCGTTCCCTGGTGAGTAGAGGTATCCAGACAGTCGATTGTCGTCGAAGGACTGATCGTGGGATCGAGATCCTGCAGAAGATGGTGGCCATCCGACGAATCAATTGTTTCGAGGCACTCGCTACAGGCCAATACGAGATAGTAGTCATGGAAGTCTATCTGCCGGTCGGCAGAATCGCCACACCAGTAACACTGTGGAGTTGCCTCCCGGAACCGCTCCAGGAGGCCTTCCGAGTCCATCACCTGGGTAAGGAGGGTGGACAGATTAGCGTGGTCCGACATATCAAGTCGGAGTATCGAAACGGACTCCTCAATCACGGGCCGCAGATTTTCCAACCACGGTGCTATACTGTCCCTAGTCGGATCTGAACGTTGCTTGTCCATCTCTCTGGTCACATGCCGGAGAAGGGTATCTCGTTCGTCCCGCGAGATCGAGAACGTGCAGTACGGTTGGATCGATCCCACGAGCAGAACCAGATGATCAGTGTCACTCATCGCAACTACCACTCTTTATGCGCGAGAAAACGGCTGATCGAGCGATTCGAGTCAGAAGGGGGACAGAGTCAATTCGTGACCACCTTCGCCGACGACCCGCCGTTTCGAGCTGTTGTTTTGCCCTCATCGTTCGGAATAGGTGAAATAACCAGGTGCGTAAAAAACTCTGCCCTGAGAACACCGTGATATCGTCCCACCAGAGCCTATACGGCCAATATCCATATCGAGGGCCCGGAACGCAGACTCACGGCACGACCATATCGCCGACTCGCCTTAGACAGGCTGTAGGAACAAGGGTGCGGCAAGCAACAGAAACACTCTCAGCGAGAGTCTCGAAATGGATTGTCGAAAATCGCCATCGGGAGTTGTCTTCGCGTCCTATGTCGGGGTTCCTATTCGCCGTAACTCGTGATGTCCCGATCCCCGAGCACGCGCGTATACGCGTCGTCGCCGGTTACGTCGGCGAGCCGACCGGCGAGTTCCCGCAGGTCGTCATCGACGCCCCACTTATCGACGTAGTTCTGAACTGCTTTCCCCTTCTCGTAGCGGTAGCGGAGGAACTGAAGTTTGTCGAGGTCTGAAAGGTGGTCGCCACCTTCGCCGTTGACCCGCTCTTCGATGTACGCCCGACGCTTCTCGTTGTCCCAAGTGCCGAGTTCGAAGCCGTCATCTTGGTTGTACAGGTGGGTCTCCTTGAGGTCCTCTGGGTTGGCATTCGTCCCGCGGCAGAGCTTGTTAACGTCGTCGAAGGAGGGGTTCGATGTATCAAGCAGGTCGATGAACACGTCTTCGACGCCGATGTCGCTGGCCTCCTGAATGATGCCGTAGATCTCCTGAACGACTTCCTTCGCGGACATGATCTCGCCGTCGCGCTGCACCTTCCCGTGGTGTTTGGAGTACTCGTGGAAACACGCGCCCATCTCCATCACGCCGATGTCGCCACGTGAGAGGTCGCGGTTCTCTTCGAGTTGCGTGCGGGTGCGACGGGCTGTTCGGTAGATGTCGCGGCGGAGGGAGTTCCACGAGGCGGGTTCGGTGTCGTCAATGGGTCGAGCGACGACGACGATGTCGAAGGAGACGGCTTCACCAGAGATGAATTTGTGAAGATCTGCGGTAATTGGATACGTAGCTGTGACCTCGAAGCCAACATCACAGAGTGATTCAAGAAGTTCTCCCCAGGATTCGGAATCACTATGATGGTACGTGAATGTTAGAACCCCATCGTCTACGAGGCTCTCGTGAACTACCTCAAACCCTTCTCTAAGTTCCATCTCGAAGTCTTCCACGTCCTTCCCCTCGGAAGGGTTCGAAACAATGCTCTCAGTACGTGGTGTGTATTCAGGTTCGAACCACTCGTACTCGTCTTTTAGGATTAATCGAAGCCAGACGTAGAAGAAGTCAGATACTTCGGAGTAAATGATGTTGTCGTAGTACGGCGGATCCGAGATTACAGCATCGAACTCGTCTTCATAATCAAGTTTGCGCATATCCCCCTGTGAGAGGGTGAAGTTTTCGCCAATTGGTTTGGCGAATTCGGGTGTTTCTTTCTTTTCACCGTCGTCCACCCACCGCTCAGTGGGAGCACTGGCATACTCTACCCCACTAATCACCATATCCCAGATGGACTGGAACGTCCCCATCCCGTATTCAGTCCCCCAGACGTTTGCTTCGGCGGCTGCCTGTGGAACGTCAAACGAATTGGTATTGAAGATATGATTTATATGATTATTTGAGTGCTCATATCCCACTAGCATATTGTTCGTCCGGAGCATGTCGCTAAATGCCATCAAAAGATACTCTCGAACATTCTCATTCTCAACTTCGCTTATCGACTGAAGAAGTTTCGAAAGGCAGAGAAGTTGGCGTGGACTGTACGCGTCAGTCCAGTCCTCCAGCCCATGTTGGAATAGGTCGTTCCCGCTAATAGAGGATGATTCGGTGATTGCTCCGCGTGCGATTTCGCTCTGTGGGACGAACTGAGTGAGTTCGTCTGCTTCTTCCCACTCCTTTCGAGCCTCCTGTGCGAGGTCGCGGTCCACTTTTTCTGCTCGCTTGTAGCCTTTCACTGCGGCACGTTCTTTTCCTTGGTCATCACAGGTGCCGCAATAATACTCAAGCGCGTACAGGCTGAGACCGTAGCCATCTTGTTCTGCAACAGCGTCAGTAACCGAGTATTTTTGTCCACAGTCGGTACAGTGGTAGTTCCCCCTTCCGACGTTCCCGTCCGAAGGGTCGAAGGAATTCCCGCATTCATTACAGGCGCACTCGTTTTGCCAATCGTCAACACTGACGACCGACTCGCAACTCGGACAGAAGACGCTGTACGTTCCTTTGTTGTCCCCATATCGTCCTTTCCCGACTCGGTAGTCTTTGAATAGGGGAACAGTGTGCCCGCAGGAAACGCAGTCGAGTTCTCGAACCCAGAAGTTGTACATAACGTCGGCGTCGTGGTCGCCGTTCGGGCAGGGGGTCTTGTAGTACTGCGTAATCTCGTCGGCGACGTCCTCCTTCACCTGTTCGAAGGCTTCCTCCAGCTCTTCGACGTCGGTCTGGCCCGCTTCCAGTTCCTTCTTCGTGACGAACCACGCGACGGGATTCAGGTCGTTGCCGACGACCTCCGCCCCGAAGCGTGACGCTTCTACGAGCGACGTACCGCCGCCCATGAACGGGTCGAGAATCTTCTTGTCCTCGACACGGACGTCCTTCGGGTAAAGCTCCCAGAGGCTCTCCGGGTCGGTCATGTCCACGCGTTCGAGGAGCGACGCGACGTCGAAGTCCGACTTGCCGTCTGCGTCGTCGCCATAGGACGCCAGCGTGCTGCCCTCGTGGCCGGGCTCGAACACCGAGACCTTCTCCGGATCGTCCAGCATCGTGTACAGAGAGATGGCGCGGAAGACACAACCGAGGCGTCGCGCCCACCACTTGTGCATCGTGTAGATTGGGCGGTAGTACATCTTCGCTCGACCCTCCTTCGCCGCGATCTCGTTCACGCGCTCGATGGGGAACCCGCGTTCTATGGGGAGTTCCGTCCGCTCCTGCCGGCCCTGCGAAGATCCAGATTGTTCAGACATTATTCAGTATGTAGAAGCGATGCGCCACGAGCCACATAAGTGTGCGTTCTTCGCAGTAACGTCTCGGTGAAGCGAGCTTCGTTGGGTGTCTTGAAAGGAAAACAAACGTCGAAGAAGTTGCCTAGTCGTCGTCAGAGACGAGCGTTTCGAGGTCAGTCACGTTCTGGATGGCGTCGGATGCCAAGTCGTCATGACCCGTCTCGATGGCGAAACCGGCTGCCTCAGTCATTGCTTGTACCATCTGTTCCACGAACATCGAGTCATCCGTGACGTACTCTCCAGCCACCTGTAGTGCTCGCCGGCTGTCTGTCAGTGGTATTCCGACCACTTCTTCGATCTTAGCGATTATTTCTAGCGATTCGTCGATCTTCTTCGCACGGTTGATCGTTTTTTCGGTCTGCATAGTGGGTTTGACCCGAACAACTACAGCCGCCAGTCATTTTTAAAGGTAAGCCAGAGGGAGCGGAGGTAATTGAGTTGGTACTCGCTCCCTGAATCGCTACGATTCGAGCGATTCTCCGTTATTGCGTTGTTTTGAGGGGTTAGAGCGAGTATGCGTGTCAGGAGAGGTGGGTGAGAGTGGTCAATGAGTTCCGAAATGGGCCAGATGTCTAACAGCGGCGCGAAGTGGTTCGACACCAGAAACTGATGAGCTCTCAATGAATTGTTTGTGAATACACGACTGATCGGTGGTCTGGGTCAAGACGTACCAACGCGAGGCAGGCCGCGGCTTCATCGGAGAATCACACGATTGCTGAGCGTGGCCCACACCGGGTTCCGAGTACTGGCACAGGTAAAACCGAACCAACACCGTTTCCCGCCGAATATCGAGTTAGGGGGCAATCGAACAGGCTATCCAGCGTGCTGTGGATAGTTCGGTATGACTGATTTCCTGGAAGTGCGAGAAGACGGAGACTCCGTGATTTCTGGAACAGTAAGCCGAGATGAGCTTGAAGCGGAACTGACACCGCTGAACCCACGAAGTTTGTTCGATAGACGACTGAAGACTGTTCTTCGGGATATGCTGGATGAGGCGGACGATGACGAAATCGTCGTCGAAGCCCTCGTCAGAAACGCGGACGCCGACCAGTAGGAGAAGTGGAACTACTTCTGGAAGGTGATCTCGATCTTCAGGCTTGACGCCTCATCGGGCATCCGCTCGAAAAGGTCTTGGACCTTCGTGTAGTCCTGTCCGGACCGTAACGTCAAGCTGACTTGCGTCCGCTCGACGTCGGCGGTCCCCTGAAGAGCGCCGGGAACACCCTCGCGGTCGGGCAACATGAACGTGACGTCGCCGTAATCGACACTTCCGGTCTGGTGGTTGTTCCGCCACTTACTCCGCATCGCGGCGACGTCGTCGCCGTTGTACTCGAAGCGCCACGTGGGGATCTCTGTGTCGGCCTTGCGGAACGGGTACCCCGGAACCCAGTCGGAGGCTTTCTCCGAGCCGGTCGTGTTGACGACGTACTCGGGTTCTTCGTCCTTCCCGATGTTCTCCAGCAGGTACGTCCGCACCATGTACTCGGTAACACTGCTGTCGAACCGGTCGCCGACCTTGTTCACCGTGAACTGGTCGCCCGGTTCTAAGTCCTCGATGTACTCCAGGATCTGGTCGCCGATCCGTTCGGGAACGGTCGGGACGATCTTCACCGTCGTCGGATCGCGGTCGCCGAGCGATCCAAGATACCGACCACCGGCTTCCAAGACGTAGTCGTCTACGAGGAATTCGTTGACTGCCTCGCGGGCGACGGACTCGGTCTCGTCCGGCGGGAGGAACACCGACTCCTCGGCACGGACCTCGCCGATAATTGTGTCGAGGTTCGCGTAGCCGTCGTCGTCGATGTGCGTCTCGATGCGGTCTACGAGGGACGATGCACCAACGACCTCTGCGCCGCCGACGTCGCGGACCGTTGCGTCGGACTGCGGCTTATCGAGGATTTCGTTCCCTTTCACGATGACGTACTGGTCCTCACGAGCGAGCCGACCGATGGCCCGCATCACGACGTCGTGGCTGTCGCCGTCGATCCAGATCTCGCCGTCTTCGACGAGTTCCAGTTCGAAGTCTCCGATATCGAGCGCGGTTGTTCCGCTCCCGAACCGCTGACGCAGTTCCTGTTCGACATCATCGACGCCCCAGACGTCCACATCGTCTTGCTGGACGAGGACGGTGTCCAGCGAGCTTCCGGAGAGGTCATCGCGGAACCCGCCAGTGTCACGGGCGAGTACCGGTTTGTCCGAGAGCGCTTCGACGGTCGCATTCAGCACGTCGTTCGCACTGCCGGGGATCGGAAGCTCCGGATCGCGGAGGAACTGCTCGTAGATATCCTCAACCGAAATCTCACCGCGCCGCTCCAAGAGATCCTCGGCGATGTCCCAGACGTCCGACTGGAGGTCAAACGGATCGGCAGATGCTGAGTCCGCGATGTTCGAGGCGTCCAGCTCGGCCTCGTCGTGAACGTAGACGTCGAGTTCCATCGGCGTCATCTGCCCCCAGTCGTTGAGCAGGTCGTTCCCGTCAAGCACCTCACCGTACAGGAGTTGGAGTTCTTCGCGGAGTTCGTTCTCTTCCTGCTCCCGCATTCCCTGAATCGACGTGCGAATCTCGTCATCGAGGGATTCGTCGGCGAGGACCTGCCGTGCGCCCTCGATGTACCGTGCCTTGTCGATATACCGTGTCCCCGACTCGATGGCCTTGTCGCCCGAGGGCTGGACGAACACGAGCGTGTTACGCCACTCGCGGCCACGTCCGTCGTTCGTGATGACTTTCTCGACCTCCTCGTTCGTCCACTGGTCGTCCTTCACGACGACCTTGACCTCACGGTCGTCCGGGATGTCCCGCATGTCGTTCGTACGGAACCCTACCGGGTGCGCGTTGGATCCGAAGATATCTGTGATGAAGTCCGCGACCTCAGCCTTCGCCGACGTCTCCGAGACGTCTACGGCCGCGTTCCGGATGAGTGCGTTCGGGTTCTGGCGGTCGCGGATTGCGTACTTCCCGTTCAGCTTGTGGAGATGCCACGCGACACCGTGGAGACGTTCGAGATTGAGGACAACGTCAGAGACGAGATCCCCCGTCTGGTAGGCACCCATGACGATCTCCGAAACCTCCGCACCCTCGCCTTCGCTCGGCTTCAGCGAGTACAGGAGAATCGTGTTCAGAATACGTCGGCCGTGGGGAACGTCGTCGTCATCGATTCGACTCTTGATGTCGCCTGTCGCCGCATTCAACCGCTCGTAGTTGATCTTCGCCAACTCGTCCTCGAACTCGATAGCATCGATGTCACCGTGCGTGATTAGATCCGTCTGATCCTGCATCTCCAAGAGAACCTTCGAGAAGAGGTAGATCATCCCTCGCGTGTTCTGGTTATCCTCGTCAGCGTAGTATCGCGTCTCAAGCGCATCCAGAAGCACAGGGTGGAACGGATACAGATCGTGCATCTCCGACAGCAGATCATCGGGAATGGAGACGTGATCAGATTGGTCGTAGGCATCGAAGTACCCGTTGACGATCTCCCGGGCAGCGTTCTCGTTAACCGAATCGATCAGGCGGTGACGCAGAACCTCGCGCTTGTCCACCTGGTTGTTCATGTTGACCTCGACCGCCTGTTCCCGGTTCAGGATGTCGTGGACCTCGGAGCCCTCACGCAGGACGGAGACGATGGTGTATAGTTCGAGATCGGAGAGTGCCGTAGATTCGAGGAGCGACTGGAGGAATGCTTTGTTCGCACTCTTGCGGTCGCCTTGGAGCGTATCGAACCAGTCCTCAAGTTCGTCCACGAAGAACGCGACCGTATCGTCGCCGACTGCTTCCTGAATCGTCTGCATATCGGGATACCCTCCCGAACTGTACGTTCCAGGATCGTAATCGAGTGCCTCGAAAAACGGTTCCCACAGATACTCGTACTGCTCGTTCTGCATGGCGACCGTAATCGGCGTCGCCGATTCAGGGAGTGCTGCGTCGAACCCTTCGACCGAGTCGCTTGCCCAGTGGCCTGCTGCGTCGGGGTCGTCGAAGCAGTGGTACAGCGCGACCATCTGGTGGGACTTCCCACTGCCGTACGGCCCGTATAGGATATGTGTCCCGCGCGGGTCATCGCCTGTGAGCGAATCGCGGAGAATGGAGAGTGCTTCACGGAGCCCCTGGGTCATCAGGGTTCGCTCGAAGAAGAGTTCCGCGTCTGACTCGAACTCGTCATCGTCATCCACGTTGTAGAGCTTTACCTGGCCGTCGATTTGCCCCTCTTCCCGAAGCTCACGGCTGAGTGTTACCGTGTCTTTGAGGGTATCCGACAAGGATCCTGACTGTGCCATCTTGATACTTAAACACACCTCTTGGGCACCCAATAAACACTATGGTCTTTCGAACCCCTCTCTCCCCCCAGAACCATTCAAAGGTAGGGTGTCATCGAAGTCTTCGTGGTTTGTTGCTCACACCTATTTTCACGGTGATCTGAATGCTAAGTAGGTCTGCGAATCTGGGACGTCTCATTGTCCGAAAGGGCCATGATTGAGTAGCGATGATGCCGTACTACTCATTTATGGAGAGTGATCCTCTGTTTCGTGAAGTACAGCGGTTTCGCCAGCCGTGGATCTGGGCGCTTCTCGGTGGTATCGCGCTCCTCATGCTTGTATTAGGCCCTATCTTGTGGGGAGGGCTCGCCATTGTCGTTGGGATCGCTGGGCTAATCTACAGTCTTCGTCTCCAAACCGAGGTTAGAACTGATGGCATCTATTTCAGAATGTGGCCTCTCCACTGGTCATTCCGTCAAATCCCGTGGTCAGAGACTGAACATTACGAGGCCAAACAGTATAGTCCCATTCGAGAGTTCGGTGGCTGGGGAATCCGCTGGGCACCTGGGAAAATCGCATACAATGTCAGTGGCAATCAGGGGGTCTGGATCGAACAGACGAACGGACGTTCAATTCTTCTCGGGTCACAACACGCCGAGGAGTTCAGTAGTGCAATCGATGAGGCAACACAGTAGTTGTCTCCCAACTTGGGTTCGTATCCACTAACGAGAGAGCAGGCAACGTTTCGATCGAAGTGAGTGCTGAATCCGCCGTAATAAATGTGCAGTCCTACGCCTGTCGGTCACAAAACGTATTTGACGCGAACCTGTCTCTACGTGACTATGGGAAGTTACGACCTCGTTGATGTTGAGGTCACACATGAGTCTGCGGACGATCTTTTCGATTCATTGTCTGAGGATGGTGCATACGAGGATCATTTACAGAGCATCCAAGCTGTTCGCCTCCAAGCGGGCCAGCCTGATTCTGAACTCCGGTCGCTCAAAGAGTTGGATGAAAACTCCGTCAAGCTACTCGAACATCAGGTGGATGCTGCCTATCGGGCCCTTTTCGAGATGGATGGGAAAGCCCTTCTCGCGGACGAAGTTGGGCTTGGAAAGACCATCGAGGTCGGGATGATTCTCAAGGAGATGCATTTCCGGGAGACAGATGAATCCGTCCTCATCCTCACGCCTGCACAACTGGCCAAACAGTGGCAAGCGGAACTCCGTGAGAAGTTCGGACTCGACTTCGTTTGCAACTACGACGACGAATTCGAGGACTTCGACGCCCACGACTACATCATTGCGAGCATCGACACCGCGAAGAGTGAGCGACATCGTCAGACGGTTCTCGACCGCGACTGGGACGTTCTGGTCCTCGACGAGGCACACTACGTCAAGAACGAAGAGACGGACCGCTACGACCTGATCGACCGGCTCTCGTATAACTACGCGTTCTTCCTGACGGCGACGCCGATTCAGAACGAACTAACTGACCTGTACAACGTCGTCTCACTTCTCCGTCCCGGACTGTTCGGCACACGCGACGTCTTCCACCAGTACTTCGTGAACAGCAATCAGGAGACACTCGTCAACCGAGACGAACTACAGGATCGGTTGAACAAAGTGATGATTCGGAACCGACGGGAAGAGACGGATATCGACTTCACGGACCGGACTATCGACACACGGACGTTCGATCCGACTCCAAAGGAACGTGAGCTCTACCAGGCAGTCTCTGACTACGTCAAGGGTGCTTACAGCCAAGATCAGGGCCAGAAGCTCGTGCTAATGCTCCTTCAGAAGGAGGTTGTTAGCAGTCCTGTAGCGCTCAAGGAAACGATCGAGAAACGACTCTATGAGCAGTCTGAACTCACCCATGCGGACGAACTGGAGTCCATTTTGGACCTGATCGAAGACATTGATACAGTAACGAAACAGGAGCGCCTTCTGGATATCGTCGAAGAAGCACGTGAAACCGTCGAAATGGGGCGTGTGATCGTCTTCACCCAGTTTCGTGCGACGCAACGTCAAGTGCTTGATCGACTCGCCTCAGAAGGGTATACCGTCCACGCGTTCCACGGTGGGCACTCCAGTAGTGAGAAAGAACAGATCGTCGAGGACTTCGAAGAAGAAGGCGGAATCCTTGTTTCAACAGATGCAATGAGTGAAGGCCGAAATCTCCAGTTTTGTAATTTACTTGTCAATTTGGGTCTCAGCTGGAATCCTATGCGTATGGAGCAGCGTATCGGGAGAGTTCACCGAATTGGCCAGAAGCGAGATGTATTCGTTTTCAATATGGCGTTGAAAGGTACGGTCGAGGAGTACGTACTGGAGCGCCTTTACCACAAAATCGACCTGTTCCAACAAAGCGTGGGCGAGCTAAGTTCCATATTGAGTCGGTTAGAAGAGTCGGGAACAAGCTTCGAGGACCAGATTTTCGACCGACTCGTCAATGCTGATTCAGAGGTCGATCTGGAGAATGACTTCGATGCGATGGCCGTCGATCTGCAGGAACAACGAGAGCTCGCTGACAAACTGGAGGAGTTCAACAACGGCGTCTTCGAAGGATTCGACTTGGGGGAAAGCGATGACTGACGAAGCACTCGCGGTCACGCAGTCCGTCGTTGAGGACTTCTCCGAACGCTACCTAGAGTCACTCGGCGGCACCATTGAGACACGAGGAGACACCTGGGAAGTTGCGATTCCAGACAATGAGGATACAGAATTGCCGGCAGGCACCCTCTCGTTGCTTTGTGGTACGAACAGAGACGAAGATAGTACTGGAGAGCATCTCCATCCAGAAAGTGAGTTTTTTCAGCGGATCCTCAGAGAGGCAGCTGAGCGTCGCCCCACAGGGAAAATATCGATAGAAGCCGGTCGGGATGACGTAGTGATCCCACAGTGGATTAAAGAAGGCGACGTCGAAGTGAGGGAAATCCAGTTCACGCCGTACTACGACCGTACCGCGATTGTGGTTCTTTTTGAGGTGAGTATCGAGACAGTCAGTGAATACCAACAGGAGCTCCTTCGCGCCATCGCCATCGACCACCGCTCGGAACAGAGACTTCCGGCGTTGGAGGAGACGTTTCTTCAAATGACGGCGATACCCACGAACGGCTCTCCCACTACCGCGAAATCCTCATTATCGGAATCAGACGCACGATCACATCTCAGCACAGCTCAAGATCAGCTGATGCGGAGCATCCAGAACGAAATTGATGAGGTCCATAATGAAGCATCCAGAGCAGCGGACGCAGAGGTCGAAGAATACCGGCAGCTCCAACAACAACGGATCCAAGAGCTGGAAGAGGAACGATCCAAACTATCCTCGAAGATCGATGAGCTGAGTGAAACGATCAACGGCAGTGATCAGGACGATCGCGTGGAGGCACTGAAGAAACGGAAAGAGGCAAAAGCTGAGTATGAAGAGGTGGATGCGGAACTAAGTA
Organism: Halorubrum lacusprofundi ATCC 49239; assembly: GCF_000022205.1. Taxonomy (NCBI): domain Archaea; kingdom Methanobacteriati; phylum Methanobacteriota; class Halobacteria; order Halobacteriales; family Haloferacaceae; genus Halorubrum; species Halorubrum lacusprofundi. Next base: position 9,395 of record NC_012028.1, on the reverse strand, counting down.
CTCTGCAGGAACAGCGCGACCAAGGATTTCCACAGAAACAGGAAGAGATTCGAAAGCGGCATGCGCTGGATATTCGAGTGACTCCCCTGACGGTAACACAGGTAGAGTACGAACGGGGAGAGATCGATGTCGAACTGGCTGAGCAAGGAGTTTCCCGAACGGTGACGCTCGGATATGGAAGCGGGATCGGAACTACGGAGACCGTCCAGTGTTCATCATGCGATCGTGTGTTGAGCGTAGAGAACCCTCTGAATACGATCAAAGGTTCTCTTCGATGTAGAGTCTGCAGTTCTTCTAACGACTAGAGAAGCTGCAGCAAGAGTTATCGAATGCACCGACGAACGGAGGCCTCTCAGCGAACCTCAATCATCGTCTCCCATGATGAATAACTCATCATGCTCGATCCGCATCAGATCTTCATTCTCCCTATTGTGACGCCTCACGTTCTTTATATTGATTCCCAGCTTTTCCCGATCTTGGTTGTATTTGTAGCCTGGTGAGGATTCAGCGACCTCTCGCATCAATCGCCTGACCGTACTTTTCCGTATTTGACCTTTGAACAGGTCAACTACATCGGTTATACTGAATGTCGCTTTTATACTATCGCCACCATCAGAACGGTACGCAGCGACCTTGATTGCCAGCCGCTTATCCTCCCTGTCCATAAGCATCAACGGTTTTTTAGTCGGATCTCGTGGATTCGTGAGTTCTAAACTCTCAGAATCAACGTACAACTCTGGGTTATTCGGATGCCATGTGAAATCCAATTCATCGAGCACTCTGGGTAGATACTGCTTCCGGGTGTAGTCGCTCACACCGATTCCTTGTGCTGCCTTGATTGCGTTATCGAACTCAGTGAGACTGAATCCGACCGCTCCAGATTGACTGAGTTCGTGAGCGATCGTCTTGGTACGACGCTCCTTCGCCCCCATCGAATCATCGACATCCGGCTGAGGCTCCTCTGAGATTCTCTGAAGCTTCTGTGTTACCCGTTCGATTACGCTACCATCAGTGATGTATCCGTACATGATCGCCTCTGCGAGTTCACCGGCAGAACGATAATCGTCTTGAGAAGCCGATATCAAGGCTGTACGAACGTTTTCAGCGATTCGGTGAGAAGCAACGACTGTCTCACCTCGGTCAACCTCACGAGTTTTTTCTTTGCTTTCTGAACCACCTAAGGTGTCCGTGAGGTCATCAACTACATCTTGCAGGTCTGCGAGTTCTCCCTGATTGAGGAAGTATCGGAATTCCCGTTCCAACTCGATGCCCGCATATGGCCGGCACTTTCCGAACTTGGCCTTGATTTCGTTGTTGAAATTCCGTTTCACATCTTCGTCGATGCGCAGATTCAATCTCACGCGATTGGTCTCACCGCTCACACAGACCACCCCGCATCGAACTGCGGGAACCAAGTGCTGATGGTCTGATAGAGGTGATGATGATGTATGCAATTGGTTACAGACAGTAGTAGTATCTGTAGTACCTCGGCACCGTGGTCGGTCAGTGGCTCTAGTAAATCGGCGTCATGAGCGGTTTTAGCGGCCCGACGCCCCTGCTGAATGCTGCCCCCCTGTAGAGGGATTCCTGATTGGCGCAAAAAAGAAATTCTGAGAGCGGCTTCGACAAGCCTCTCTTCGAGAATGAGCTGTTCTAATTCGATACCTCTCCGGTCGTGTCTTCTAACTGGTGTCATGGAGGAAAGCCTCCACCCGCCCCTGTCTGGGCGAACCCCTGCGGCCGGAGTTTGGAATTGAGGCTGTCAAGACGGAACGTAGCCTAAATATGATTTATTCCCCCATCTCTCGGTAGAGCTGATTGAGCGCTGGATTCTGACCCGATCCAAGAGCCTGGATTGCGTCCCGTGTTTGTTGTTTCACAGTATGTAGGAGCTCCCCCTTCTTTTTCGGGAGGCGACTGTGATCCCCGTCCTGATATCCTTCATCGGCAGCAAGGAACAGGGCGATCCGTGATCGTAACAGACTGCGACTATCTTCCTCACCAGCGATCAGGACGTGGGTTGCGATATACAGCGAAGCATCCATCTTATACGGTACTAGAGTTGCAGCGTTCTTGCGGAACCATTGATACACGTCGTACATCAGGTCATCTACTTCTTCCGGTGAATCTGGGAAGTCCCCTTCTGCGAGGATGAGACTCGCCTCTTCGGAGCAATCCTCTGATTGGCATTCTAAGAAGACTTCGTACGCCGTCAGGCCATCGATGCATAGGAGTTGTCGTCGATCCACCTCCTGATGCTCATGGGAGTGGATATCTGGGTCGGACGGGAGGATATGCGTATCACTATCGGTGCCGATGCTATCTGCGTCATGGAACTCTGTCATGTCTATGAATTCGAAAACCGAGGTTAGTTAGCGAGCTGCTCTGCAATTGCCTGACTTCGGGCTTCCATGCGTTCGGACTCACCACGGCCATCGTAGTGCGTCCGAATCACGGATGGACTGACATCACAACGATCGGAGACGTAGTCGATTGGGACGTCTTCTCGGAGGAGATACGTGATCACACCCGAGCGAACCATGTGCGGACAGGCGTTGTTTGCACATCGCCACGCGTCAGACGATGTCATCGAATCATCGTGATCGCACTCATCTCCGAGCGCCTGTGGGCAACTCCACCGATAGACTGACTTCCGGATCGTTGATCTGGCAACTCTTCCGTTGCGGGTCGTGAGCAAGGGCTCACGACCGTACTCATCAGAGACTGAGACACGCTGATCGTCGATGTACGCTTGAAGTGCTTCGACCGTCCCGTCTCGGATCAAGCCAACAAGCCGCTCGCTCCCACGGTCGTTCTTGAGCGATGTCTCTGATTCTGGCCGATATCGGAGTCGAAGCGTCCGATTGTCTGGATCGAAGTCCTGAACGTCCAATGAGTGGAGAGCACCAATCCGGAATCCTGATTCGGCGAGCAGCGTCCAGATGATGTGATCCCTGGATGCGTAGTGATACGTCTCCAAGTAATTGTGGATCTCCGAGATCCGCTCCATCTCCAGCATCTCGTCGCGGACTTCGTCAGCTTCCTTGACGCGGAACGGAAGGATCTGCTCATGGAGCCCGACCCTGACGGCATCGATTGTTTCGCAGTGCTCAACGAATTTCCGAGTAATGTCGATTTGCGTCTTCTCTGACTTGGGAGCTAAGTGATCAACACTCGTTGGAGCTTCTTCGGCACGCCAAGTGAGGTAGCGCTGGATCGCACGACCATCTAGCTCGTTGAGGTTTTCGATGCCGACCTGCTCTGTCCACTTCGTGAAATGGCGGAGACTGGAACGATGTGTCTTCAATGACGAAGAGGCGAGTTCATTACGACGTCGGTGAAGATACCATTCAACGGCCTCTGCTGGCGAGATCGGCTTCAAATTGGTTGATCTGGGATCTCCACGAGTACTGTTCGACCTGTTGGGATCCGAACCGACTCGTCGATCATTTGGATCGTCATCCTTGCTGCTCATCGCTTATCACCTCGCTGGCTACGGTCTCTCTCGATCACTCGGTGAGAACACTGCTGAGGGTGAGCGGGGAGATATCTGGTTCGAGGATTGTGCTGTTCTTCAAAGGCGATTCCTTCGTGGATTTGATTTCCTGTTCTGGGCATTGTGTTGCCCTCATGCGCACCTACGGGCAACACGCAGAGCGGCCAGGCATTCCGTAGATCCGTTCAACAACGGCCTGAACAGCCGCTACACTCTCAACCGGTATGGTGATCGACGATTGGGCGGCCAGCGCAATCAGCGCGGGCCGCCCATACGGTGACGGAGCTGGCGGAGCGTGAGTTGATCACTCCCTGGCTGTGGATTCCGTAACACGGAGATGCTCCTTCCGATGGATCTGAATGCCAATTCCAATCGAAGCTAGAGGCAGAGTGTTCTTCCGATCAAGAAGCCAGGCTGTCAGATGTGGAGAGCTCGTCCCTCTAACTAATAATCATAGACATAGGTTGTCTTATCGATGGTAGTAGGCCAAATGTATGCTGGATCGGAAGAGTTAGCACGGTAGGCCTTACCAATTGACTAGCCCCGGGATCGCCCAATGCAGAGGGTTGGATAACGGATTTTACTTACGGATCTGCGCCAGAATTCCTAGTAGGGGATAGGCTGACCCATTCCCGGCGTGGAATCACCACTCTCCCCCTAACTGGAGTACGTGAATGTCGTCTTGAACGTGAAGTAGCGTCGTGCCATCTTTTGCTCGGAGGATTTCACCGTCACCATCCCATCGGTATAGATCAGCGGAGTATTTTCCACGGTCAGGTTCGGTAGTCACGTAGTCCTTCTCTACAACTCTTTTAATCGCGTCCCGAACGCCTTTCTTGCTAGGATCTGCCTTTAATCGGTCATCTTCATTGACCAGTTCGTGGATTTTCGTGATTGACCGTAGCGCTCGGTCTGGCTTATCCTCCTGCTGAAATATCTCGAATAGTTTTGCGAGAACTGCGCCTTCCAGTTCTCTGGACTGAACGTTGAACTCGGCTTCTATCTCAAACCAGTCTGGAAGCGCGTAGGTGCTAATATAGACTGTTGCACCGCCGTTTTCGAATACGGTTTCATCCCGGCCAAACCTGAGAACCGCCTGTACGACCTGATCATGGGCGAAATACTGGTAGATCTTATCGCCAAGGTCGCCGAATGACTTCTCAACGTCCACATCGTCGCTACGCGTGATTTCGACTGGTTCCCCGCATAACCCCGCCCAGAGACGGACAAGATCGTCCCCTGGATGAGGCATGCCCGCGACGACGCCCAAAGACTCTGTTTCGAAGTCATTTGAGCTTTTGACCGTTGCGTAATGCAGCGCCTGATGCGCATCTGATACTCGGTTATCGTCAGTCTCTTGCTCAGAGTTAGTTCGTTTGACGAACGTGTCCAGTAGCCCCCAATTCTGATATCTCTCTAGCGCTTGCTTTGTCGAAATTAGTGCGAAGGGGTCTTCTTCAAGTGCTTGAACAGCAGCAAACCGGTCTGAGTCTGAGTTACTGATGTTCCCCGCCGCATATGGATGCCATCCGTCACCGATCTGAATGAGCGACATATTCATCGAGGAACGGAGATACGTTGGGAAATCCTCTCGGTCAATTACCTGCTGATGATCGAACCCACTCTCTGGTGCAAAGAGGAGGTTCCACAGTTCAATTGTTGGTGTCCCATCGAGGCCGATGATCTGCGCTGCATCAGAAAGATCTGGAGGGGTCAGCGCATACATCTCCCCCGTATTTCGATCTCGAAGGCATTTCGTCGCGGGTCCAAGATCTGCGCTTTTCCATATGTCGTCAAGTGAACCATCAGGTGGAGGAGCGAGATCAATTCCTGGACCGATTCGTTCCATACAGAGCAAACTAAAGGTGAGAAATGGCGCATAAGCGTGAACATCATCATACTTCTCAAGTGTCAGTACTTCACAAAGCCGCTTAGTTAGAACGTCTGCTTGCTGAAGGTGTGTCTAAAACCAAACAAGCAGACGGTGAGATCCACGAGGACCAGCTTCTTAACTTTCTCGTCAACCGCCTTGACGAGGAAGTTTCGCTCTCGTTAGCCAATAACGCTGAAATCACTGCTGAAGACATCTATGAGGTCCTCGTCGGCGCTTGCGCCGACGGGACCTCTGTCTCTACGCTCTGTGCGTCGAGCCAGAACTCACCCGCTGGGAACACGGTCCTCTACCATCTTCGGACGAAGTTCGAGCCGGAACGGCTCGAACGAGTCGCTAACACGCTCCTGCGAAAGGATCTCGATGAATTGCTCCCCGAACAGGTGGAGGTCTGCGCAGACCTCCACCTGCGGCCCTACTACGGTGACGAAGACGACACAGACGGCCTCTATCACTCGGTAGCGAAGCGTGGAACCACTGCGTTCCACGCCTATGCCACACTCTACGCGCGTGTGAAGAACAAACGCTACACGCTGGCGGTACGCCGTCTCAAAGACGGCGATACCGCAAGTAGTGTCCTCGCTGAGTTCTTCGGTGTCCTCGACGGCCTTGACGCCGGGGTCAAGGCCGTCTACCTTGATCGCGGATTCTACGACAGTAAGTGTCTCACGCTGCTTCAGGCGCACAATTACGCGTACGTGATCCCGATCATCCGGTGGGGTGAGGCGATTCAGCAAGAGCTCTCGGAAGGATGGAGTCGCGTCATTCAGCATGATCTGACGGGGAAACTCGACGGTCACAGCTGGACCGTCGATTTTCCCGTCTACATCGACTGTACGTACCTAAATGGGAAGTATGACGAGAACGGTGTGGCGCGTCACGGCTACGCCGCTGACGCGCCGTTCATCGACTCACCACGGGACGCTCGATACCACTACTCGAAACGCTTCGGTATCGAGTCAAGCTATCGCTTGTTTGAGCAAGCGATAGCGACAACGACAACACGAGATCCAACGGTACGGCTGCTGTACGTGGTGGTGAGTCTCCTCTTACAGAACGTCTGGCGGTACCTTCACTACGAGTATGTGGCGACGCCCCGCCGAGGCGGGCGTCGCCTCTGGTGGTGGCCGTACAAGGAGTTCGTCAATATGATTCGACGAGCTGCGTGGACGGCCCTCGCGGTGCGTCGGGCCGTCCCCGCGAATCGGCCACCTGACGACCGATTCCACCGCTAACCACCGACCGAGCAAGCCAGCGGAGTGAGTGGCGACGCTGTCGCGTCGGCGGCTGACCGCCGCCGACAGCGACAGCTCTCCGTCGATCCGTCCGTAATTCTCTCGTCGAGACCGTCAGTACAACCGCTTCGACACAGAACTCAGGCCGCAGAAACAGCTAGCCGAGGATGCTTTGTGAGGTACTGATCATTCCAGCTCCGCCAATCGCCATAAGCAGTATTGGGATGCTGTGGTCTCCGGCAATGAGCGAGCGTGTTGCTGGCCCTCCCAGTGAAGCCCCAATTACGGCGAACGTGCCGGTGTATATGTATAGCCGTTCGATAAATGATATAATAACACGCTGCTACTTGTAATTTCAATTAATGATTGTCTTTGTTGTGTTCGAAGTCCTAATCAGCTGGCTGTTTCAGGCGAGAATATAGCTGAAGAATAGGATTTCAGCAGAGCCAGCGAATACTAATATTGGCTCAGTAGTATCGGTGCGGTCAATTATGGAGCAGTTGCGTTTAGTCGCTGTGCTGTTAGTCGACAAAAAGGGATGAGTGGCTACGCTTCGAACCGACTCCACTCGCCTGTTTCGAGGTCGACTCGAAGAGTCCGGAAACAACACCAAAAAAAGCGGGCGCTGTCGGATACGTCGACAGGGCTCTCTTAGAAGTTCTACGGTCTCACTGAGTAAAGCCACGAGTTCCTCGAAAGCACAACCTGTTCACCGTTGAGGAGACGCTCCAGCAGATCTACGAGACCATCTCTGACAAGCCCGAGAAGATGGTCTGTACGAGAATATATCGCGTCCTGACGATAGATAGGCTCAGCTGGAAGTTTACACATCGATAGAGGGGTGTTTTACGTGTAGCTCTAAGCATCGACCTGCTAGCTCAAATCGAGAGACATAGAAAGCCCATCACTCATAAGACAAAACTTGAACCTACACTAAGTGAACTACCTCACCCCGATCGACCTTACGGCCTCACAGAGGACGGGGCTTCCTGTTTCCAAGACGCGCTTTGTAGGAACCGAATCGGTTCCCGTAGAGAGCGCAGTCTCCGTAGGCATTGAATGGGAGTGAATCACTCCTACTTGATCAAGTCCACGTGAAAGAATATTGTACGCGGCGTATTTGACCACACCACCCTGCAAGTGTTTTCAACACCACACCAAGCTGCAAGTGTTCTAGACGACACACCACCCTGCAAGTGTTATACTGATAGAGCTCCGCTCATGTGAATTTCCAGAGGTTTCGTTGCTGAGGATCCGATGTATCTGGTGGTTGAAATTCTGATGCCTCATCTTCGAGATGTGATTTCAACACACGTTTAGCATTGCTCGGTACGGCATTTTTATAACTTGACTTGAGTGCAGCGTTAAGAATATCTCTTGGGTCGTCAGTTACGTCGTAAATAAATTTGCGGCCACCTTTGATACCAAGATTCTGTTCGGCAGAGCGGACCAGTCCCTGCATCGAGAGTTGGTCAAGGAACTCGTACAGCTTGCGTTCTGATTTAACAGGTCTATTGCTTGATTCTGCGATTGAGGAGTACAAATTATACACTCGCTTTGTAGTCGCCTCATGCCCAGGTTCGATGATCGCGAGCGTTGTTGCAAGATACGTAAGTGCTTGCTGCGAGCTTAAATCGTCCTCAAAATAATCTAGCAATTCATCCGTTTCGATTGTCTCAGTTGCCTGACGGACATGCTCTTCGGTGACCACATTTCCATCACTCATACGGGCGTACTCACCTGCTTTTTCGAGAATACGGAGCCCCTGACGAACATCTCCACGCTCCTGAGCTGAGAATGCTGCTGCAAGCGGTACCACTTCATCTTGAAGTACACCGTCTCTGAATGCCATGTCGGCGTAGTAGCCAAGGATATCACGAAGTTCGTTAGCGTTGTATGGTCCAAACTTAATCTCACGTTCACCAAGTGTAGATTTAACCTTTGGTTCAAGCACGTCGACAAACTTCAAATCATTCGAGATACCAATCAATCCAATTTTTGCGGTCTCAATTGGAGTATTCTCGTTTGCCTCAGCACGTGGGAGGTCGTATAAAAAATCATTACGAGCGTCTGGAGGTATATTATCAATCTCATCGAGAATGATCAACACATTTCCCCCGACTGCTTCGATTTCTTCATGCAAAAACTCAAAGACATTGTCGGTACTGTAGCCGCTCTCGGGAAGTTTGTTATCGGGTTCGCGGAACTCGTTGACAAGCGAGGTCACCAGTGAGTAAGCTGATCGGTAGTTTCGACAGTTGATTGGTCCAATAACGTGGAGTGGAACACCTTCCTCAGCCGCTTTCTCTTGGAGTTTATCACGAACCCACTTCGTCACGGCAGTCTTTCCAACGCCTGTTGGCCCAAAAACGAAGATATTGTTTGGATCGTGGCCAACAACAACATCTTGAAGCGCGTTGATATACAAACTAATTTCTTCGTCCCGGTGAAAGATGGTTTCAGGGCTGAAGGTGTCCTTTTTAAGCGGTTGCTTCCACTCAAAGATCGCATCAGTTGTATCAAACGGATTGTCACCCAAGTCGACCATTTGTTAACTATGATAGACTGTACCGTTATAAACGCTTCTACCACCCTGCAAGTGTTACAAGTGTTCTCGGAAGTAGCCCCTCACACACCACCCTGCAAGTGTTTTCTTCCAGCCGAAGGTGAGGGGTTACTCCCAATAACTGGACGTAAGTAACCTGCTAAACATACATTAGAACGGCTGAGTCGATAGAATTTCAGGTAGAAACATCGTTACTACTTACTGTTT